>CAMOSH010000012.1 GCA_946624575.1 uncultured Verrucomicrobiota bacterium | reverse complement strand
GCTCGCGTCCGTCGCGGGCGGCAACGCCCTTGCCGTAGCCGGTCATGCTTTTCATCCGAAACACCCTCCGTATAGGTCTTTATTGTAGCACACCAACCCCCGCAAAAACAAGGGCTTTCAACGAATTTACGTCCGAATTCCATTCGAATTACATCCTTTTTACGTGTTTGCACCGCAATCCGTCCGCCGTATGCGGACACCTTCGCTCCGCCGCCCGAACGACCCGTTTCCCTCTGCAGGCATCCCCCGCTCCCGTTTGCCGCCCTGCGGCATTTGTCTGCTCCAAAACGCAAACAGCCGGCGGAACCCCGCCGGCGCCCACGCCCGCCACGCCTTTCCGACGAAGCCGCCTAGCCCGGCCGACGACACGACGACACGACGGTTAAACGACACGACGACACTGCGGTCCCTCGACCGAAATACTTGCCATGAGCGAAAAAATCTACGTAGCATCCGATCTCGGTGCGGGCAGCGGTCGCGTGATCGCCGGGCGCTTTGACGGCTCGCGCCTGCGCTTCGAGGAAACCAACAGGTTCGACAACTTCCAGACGCCGCTTCCCGGCGGCCTGCACTGGAACATGCTGTCGCTCTACCGCAACATCCTCGAAGGCATACGCAAGGCGAAGGCTCTTGGCGGAGATCCGGTATCCGTCGGCATCGACACATGGGGCGTGGACTTCGCCCTCGTGGACGCGGCGGGGCGCCTTTGCGGTCTGCCGCATTCGTATCGCGACCCGCGCCTCGACGGCGTGATGGACGAAACGTGCGCCCGGCTCGGCCGCCGCCACATCTACGAGGCCACCGGCACGCAGTTCATGCCGATCAACACGCTCTTCCAGCTGATCGCCGAGAAGAAATCCCCGTCCTCGCAGCTGGATCGCGCCGCAAGGTTCCTCATGGTCCCTGACCTGATGAACTACTGGCTTTCCGGGACGCTTTCCAACGAAATCACAATGGCGTCCACAAGCCAGTGCCTCGACGTGCGCGCCCGCGACTGGGCCTGGGGCCTTATCGAGGAGGCGGGACTGCCGCGCGGCATATTCGGGGAACTCGTACGCCCGGGAACCGTGCTGGGGCCCGTAATCAACCTGGAGGGCTTTTCTGCGAAAGTCGTCGCGGTCGGAACCCACGACACGGCGTCGGCCGTCGCCGCGATCCCGGTTCCAAGGGACGGCAAATGGGGCTGCCTTTCGACGGGCACCTGGGGTCTGGTTGGCGCGGAGCTCAGGGATCCGATCTTTTCCGACGAGGCGTTCGAAGACAGCTGGACGAACGAGATCGGGGTCACAGGCGGCATCCGGTTCATGAAGAACCTGACCGGCATGTGGATCTACCAGGAGCTGCACAAGGCCTGGAAGGAGCAGGGCGAAATCGTGCCCTACGACCGCATGACCGAAATGGCCTCCAGGGCCCGTCCGTTCGCGGCGCTGATCGATCCTGACGCCCCGGATTTCGCCAGGGCCGGCCACATGGACGAAAAGATTGCCGATTGGTGCCGTCGCACAGGACAGCCCGTGCCCCAAAGCAAGGGCGCATTCGCGCGCTGCGCCCTGGAGAGCATGGTCCTGCGCTACAAGGATCTCTGGCACCAGCTCGAACGGATCACCGGCGTCCGGCGCGACGGCCTCAACATGATCGGCGGAGCCACCCGCAACAAGCTTCACTGCCAGATGACCGCCGACGCGCTCGGCGTCCCTGTGCTCTGCGGCCCCACCGAGGGCGCATGCGTAGGCAATGTCCTGGTGCAGATGATCGCCATGGGCGACCTTCGCGACCTCTCCGAAGCCCGCGAACTGGTGCGCGTCTCCGATCCGCCAATCGCCTACGAGCCCAATCCCGCCGCCATGGCCGGCTGGGACGAGGCGCTGGCCCGCTTCGTGGACATGCGGCATAACCGCCGCTGACAGCATTCGGTCAGACTGGAGTCTTTCCGGCCAGAACGCTGCGGTAGTCGGCGAGGTTGGCGCGAAGGAGCGCCGGAGTGTCGAGCCCGTACGGGCAGCGCGAAACGCACCGGCGGCAGTCAAGACACCGGTCGATCCTGGCCATCTCGGCCTGCCAGGCGGGCGTGAGCCAATTGACCGAAGGAGCCCGCCGCAACATAAGCGACATGCGGGCGCAGTTGTTGATCTGTATGCCCGCGGGGCACGGCATGCAGTATCCGCAGCCGCGACAGAACGAACCGGAAAGCTCCCTCCGGTCGGCTTCGACCAAGGCTGCGAGTTCCGGAGTCATGACCGGCGTGTCGGCCATGTATGACAGCCATTCGTCAAGTTCCCTTTCGCGCTGCACGCCCCAGATCGGCACGACGTTAGGAAACTGCGCGATGAACGCCATCGCGGCGTCGGAACGCGTGATGAGCCCGCCGGCCAGCCCCTTCATGGCGATGAAGCCGACATTCGCGTCCGCGCACTGGCGCACGAGCGCGATCTCCCGCTCCGCCGCCAGATAGGAGAACGGGAATTGCAGCGTCTCGTAGAGCCCGGAGTCCACGCATTCCTCGGCGACGGCGACAAGGTGAGCGGTGACGGAGATGTGAAGTATCTTTCCCGCCGCCTTGGCGGCGAGCATCTCCTCGTACATCCCCGAACCGTCGCCTGGGCGCCAGCACTGCCCTACGCAGTGAAACTGGTAGACGTCGATGCGATCGGTCCGCAGCAGCCGCAACGACGTGTCAAGATGCTCGCGAAACTCGGCGGGCGTCCTGGCAGCAGTCTTCGTGGCCAGGACCACCTCGTCGCGGAGTCCGCCCGCGAACGCCTCGCCGACCTTCTCCTCGCTGTCGGAGTAGGCGCGCGCGGTGTCGAAGAAACGCATTCCGCCGTCAAAGGCCCGGCGAAGCAGACGCACGGCGTCCGGCTTGGAAATCCGCTGGATTGGCAGCGCCCCGAAACCGTTCTGCGGAACCGTGATTCCGGTGCGACCGAGAGTGACGTCGTTCATTGGCTTTCCTCCACGAGACGAAAGCGCGGGCAGGCATGGCCGTCGCGCTCGACGTCCCCGAAAAACATGGCGAACGGCCGGATCCAGACGCCCCGCTCGCCGTAAAGCGCCTGGTAGACGGCGAACGGCTCGAGCGTCTCGCTGTGCTTCGCGACGGCAAGTAGCTTGTAGCGGTTGCCCTTGAAATGGACGAATTCGCGTCCGACCAGGGACTGTGCGGCGGCTGGAGTCATGGGAGTGGTATCCGTTCCGGCGGGCAAGTCTACCGGAAGCGCCGACCGGCGGCAAGCCTTGTGGCGGACGCCTGGAATTCCGGATGCCGTTGAATCGCGGAATCCTGGGTGGTATGATTTCCCGCCGAAAGCACATCCTCCGTCATGAAAGGCATGTCCGCCAGTTCGGTTCCCAAAACGTCGCAAAGGCTTCTCGCCGAAATCGGCGCAAATGCCGAATCGCCGCGCTGGGCGGAATTCGTAGCGCGCTACCGCCCGATGATGGAGCGCTTTCTCGCGACGCGGTTTCCGTCGCTCGCCGGCGAGGCCGACGACATCGTCCAGGAGACGCTGGTCGCCCTCATGACGGCCCTGCCGCACTACCAATACGTCCCGGACGAAAACGGGGCGTTCCACAACTATCTCACCGGAATCCTGTGCAAAAAGGCGATTGCGGCGCTGCGCGGAATGGCGGCCGAAAGACGCCGCATCGACGCCTCCAAGGACGCGGCCGAGGGCGCGCCGGATCCCGGGCCGTCGCCGGCGGAGGACGCCGAGGGCCTCGACGAGGAGGCCTGGCGCAACGCCGTTTTCGAAATCGCCCTCAAGCAGCTTCTCGCGGACGAGTCGATTCGCGAATCGACCAAGCAGGTGTTCGTGCGGATCGCCGTCAAGGGGGAAAAACCGGCGGACGTGGCGCGGGACTTTGGCATCGACCGCAACGTGGCGGACCAGATGAAAAGCCGGATGACGCGGAAGCTGCGCGAAACCGTCGCGGCGCTTGGCGGAGCCGCGGCGCCGTAAGAAAACGCCGCGGATCGCAAGTATCGGTTGTGGGGACATCGCGAAAGACATGACGGACAACGGCGACAGCTTGACCGGCGGAAGCGGCCCGGACGGCGACGGCGGCGCGCTGGAGTCGTGGCTGCGCACCGAGGGCCCGAAGAAACTTCCCGCCCGCGTTCTCGAAGACGGGGCGCAGTTCGGGCGCTTCCGCGTGCTCGGGCTTCTGGGGCGCGGCGCGAGCGCCGAAGTCCTGCGCGCCAGGAGCGAGCCGGACGGCGCCGTCGTTGCGCTCAAAGTCCCCCGCGATCCCGGGGACAAAACGGCCGCGCGCTTTCGCCTGGAGGCGGCGCTCCTCGCGTCCTGCCCGCACGAGGCGCTGCCGCGCCTGGTGGACAGCGGCGAATGCGGCTCCGTGCCGTGGCTTGCGATGGAGGAGCTGCGCCCGGACGAGCTGCCCGTCCGCTCCCGCGACGTCGAACGGCTTGTCGTCGCGCTGTGCGGCGCGCTCGAATGCCTGCACTCGCGGGGCTTCGTCCACCGCGACGTCAAGCCTGGAAACGTCATGTTCCGGTCCGACGGGTCGCCCGTCCTCGTGGACTTGGGCTTCGCGAAGCGGATCGACGACGGCGAAGGCGTGGCGCGCGATGCGCGGGAGCCTCTTTCGGTGGAAAGCGGCAAGGTGGTGGGGTTCGGAACGCCCGGATACGCCGCCCCGGAGCAGTTCACGCGGGAGACGCTGGGCCCCGCCGCCGACGTTTACGCCCTGGGGATGCTCGCCAGCCGCTGCTTCGACGGCCACATCCCGCTTTTGTGGCGGCCCGTCCTGCGCAAGGCCACCGCCGCGCTTCCGGCGGACCGGTATCCGGACGCGGCGGCCTTCGCCCGCGCGGTCCGCCACCGTCGGATGCCGCTTTTTTCTCTCGTCGCGGCGCTCTTCGAGAACCTGGCCGCGCTCGCGTCGGAATCCGTCGCGGCCCGCAAAAGGGCGAAAAACGAAAGGAACCGAACGCAGGGCGCGGTCGAATTCGTGCGGACGCTGCTTTCCGCCGCCAATCCTGGAAACGCCGGCGGCTCGTCGCGCACATCGGTTCTCGCGTCGGCGGAGAAGGCTCTGCCTGCGCTCAAGGCCGAACCGGACGGCGCCGTCCGCGCGGCGCTCGCGCTCGAAACGGGACGGCTTTTCGAATCCGCCGGACGCCTGGCGGACGCCGAAAACGCCTACGGCATCGCCGCGGACGCCCTGCGAAACGGACCGTCCGGCGGCGGAGACGGCGCCGATCTTTCGGAAACGCTGCACCGGCGCGGCGTCGCGCGCCGCCTGGCGGGAAAACTCGACGAGGCGGAGCGCGACCTGGCGGAAGCGCTCGAAATGCGGCGCGCCGCCGCAAGGCGAGACCCCGCGGCGCTGCCGGGACTTGCCGCGACCCTTTCGGCAATGGGAGCCCTGCGCAGCTTCCAGGACCGCCCCATGGACGCGGCGTCGCTCCTGCGCGAAAGCGTGAACGTCCGCCGGACGCTCGCCGCGCGCGATCCCGGGCGCCACGCCCTGGCGCTGGCGCACGCCTCCTCGAACCTCGGAGTCCAGCTCGGCGAACTCGGCATGGGAGAGGAGGCGATCTCCGCGTTCGACGAGGCGCTTCCCGTCTTTCGCCAACACGCGGCGTCCGGCGCGCCATGCGATTCGGCGAACTACGCCCGCGCCCTCGCCTGGCGCGCCGACGCGCTG
Organism: uncultured Verrucomicrobiota bacterium; assembly: GCA_946624575.1. Taxonomy (GTDB): domain Bacteria; phylum Verrucomicrobiota; class Kiritimatiellia; order RFP12; family UBA3636; genus UBA3636. Next base: position 37,779 of record CAMOSH010000012.1, on the reverse strand, counting down.
CGCCGCTTCGGGGAGGGGCGCGCAAAAGAGGCGCTTCGCGACTTCGACGAAGCGATCGGGATTTTGCGCAAGCTCGCCGAAGACGAGCCGGGCGCCTACCGGCCGCACCTCGCGCGCGCCGTCGAAAACCGCGCCCTCGCGCTTCACGACGCCGGAGACCGCGAAGGCGCGCTCGCCGGCCTGGACGAGGCGCTCGCGCTGTTCGAGGCGTCGGAGCGCGCCGAACATGGCTCGTGCGCAGGCGACATCGCCAACGCGCGCCGCAACAAGCGCGTCATGATTGGCGCAACCGGGACGGACGCATGAAGAGCGCGAACAGGATTCTCGTCGTCGTGGCCGAGATGGGCCACAATTCGCAGCGGGAGATCGCGGGCGTGTCCGACTGGGCCCGCGAGGCCGGGTGGGCGGTCGACGTGGTGGAGGGCCGACTCTTCGGCGGCAAGCCCGATTTCGCGCGCTGGATCGATTTCTGGCATCCGGACGGGCTGCTCGTGGATCCGGACTACGCGCACGAAGCGCTCGCCGACAAAGCCGCGCGCGCGCTTCCCACCGTGATCTGGGACGCCGCGAAAACGCCGGACCTACCGAAAAACTGCGCACTCGTGGTGAGCGATTCGCGGGTGATAGCCGACGCGGCGGTGCGGGAACTGCTGCGCGCCGGGCACCCGCGCCTGGCATTCGTCCCCGCGCTCGAAGACCCGCCCTATAGCCGCGAACGCGCGGCGGCGTTCGTCGCGAGCGCGGCGGCGTTCGGGCATCCCGCCACCATCTACCGGCCCGAGGCATCCGCGGCCGGGCGCGCCGCCGCGCCCGACGCTTCCGCTTTCCAAAGGGGCCTGTCGCGCTTTCTTTCGTCGACGGGAGGCCCGTGCGGGGTGTTCGCCGCCAACGACCCGACCGCCGCGCTCGTGCTGAAAGCCTGCGAAATGTCGGGACTGCGCGTTCCGGAGGACGTGGCCGTCGTGGGAGTGGACGACACGGCCGAGTATTGCGAATGTTCCGACCCGACGATTTCCAGCATCCGCGTGGACATCGAACGCGGCGGCAGGGAAGGCGCAGCCCTGCTCGCCGCGCTCGCGGCCGGGCGCGGGAAGAGGGCGCGGCATTCCGGAAACGGCGGCTCCGGGCCAGGCCCCGTCGCGCACTATGGCGTGCAGTCCGTGATGCGGCGCGCCTCCACGACGGTGCTGCACGTGCAGGACTACCGCGTGAAATTCGCGGTGGAATGGATACGGCAGCACGCGTGCGAACGGATCGACGCGGCGGACGTCGTGGCGGCGATGGGCTGTTCGCGGCGGCTTGCCGATCTCAACTTCCGCAAGGCCACGGGGCGCACGATTCTCGACGAAATCCACGCGCGCCGCCTGGAACGCGCGAAAGAGCTGCTCAAATTCACGGACGTTCCCGTCGACGACATTCCCGCCCGCTGCGGCTACGTCCCCGGCCCCTACCTCGGCATCCTTTTCAGACGCACGACAGGCATGACCATGCGCCAGTGGCGGAAGAACGCGCTGCGCGGGCCGGGGTCGAATGATTTTGCTACGGGATAGCAGGAACAGAAGGAAATGATATGATCCGGGCGGAAACAAGACATCGCATGACGCGACGGCTCGCCGGCTGGGACTACAGCCAGCGGGCCATCTACATGATTACGGTCACGCTCGCCGATCGCTCGCGCGAGTGGCTGGGGACCCTTGCCAAAAATGGCGAGGCACAGAACAGTCCCGTGCCGGGGCATTCTTGCCACGGTTTGTGGCGCATCGCGCCCACACCCTACGGCGAGGCGGTGCTAGAGGCCTTGGCGGAAATGCCGCGCCTCTACCCGCAGGTGCAAATTATCGAGCGCCAGCTGATGCCAGAGCATTTCCATTTCGTGGTGTTTGTGTGCGAGCAGCTGCCAAAGCCGCTCGGCACCCTGATTCGCGGTTTCAAGGCCGGCACGGCAAAGAGGTGGAAAAACCTCGCCAAAAATGGCGAGGCACAGAACAGTCCCGTGCCGGGGCATTTTTGCCCCGGTCCCTCATGGGCCGAGGGCTTCCAGGATACAATCCTGTTCGGAGAGGGGCAGTTACCAGCCATGGTGGCCTATGTGCGCGCAAATCCCGACCGGTTGGCCGAGAAACGCGCCAGCCCCGAGCTTTTCCGGCACGTGGCGCGCCTTGTGCTGCCGCTCGACGGCGGGCGGCTTGCAGGCCGGTTCGAGGCCATCGGCAACCGCCACCTGCTGGAACGCCCGCTCCACCAGGTGCAGTGTTCGCGCGGCTTTTTCGCCTACAGGCGAGTCCCCAAAACCGGCGGCGGCCTCAAAATCGCCCGCGACTCCGCAGGCGCTTCGGTCGTGGAGCGCTCCACCCGGGAATACGAGGAGCGCCTTGCAGCAGCCTTGGCCGCCGCCGCACATGGCGCCGTCATCATAAGCCCCTGCATCTCCGACGGCGAACGCCAGATCGCCCGCGAAGCGCTCGCCCGCAACCTGCCGCTCGTCACGCTCCAGAACAAGGGCTTCTCGCCTCTCAAAAAGCCGCATGGCCGCTACTTCGACGCCTGCGCCACCGGACGCCTCCTCATGCTCGCCCCCGCCGCCTGGCCCCACACAACCCAGGAAAAACCCATGACGCGCTTCGACGCCACCGCCCTCAACCGCATTGCCCAATGGCTCGCCGGCGACAGCGCCATCGAGATCGACTACCACGGCATGACCCCTGCCAACATCGACAAGCTCGCAACCGACGCCGTCATGGCCAACTGCTGTTCTTAGGTTGAAATCCAATGGCGCGGAGACGGCCCGAACACCTGCCACGTGTCGGCCGGATCATCAAATTTCTCAATTGATAGTTTTTATTTTGCCGAATCGATAGTTTCATCTGTTGCGCGGGGGTATGGATTCGGATATGATACCGCTTGTCCGCGCGGATGGTCCGCGGGGGACCATGCAAGGTGCAATCGATGACAATTCGCTTCCCAACCCTTCTCCTCTTCGGGGCCGCGTTCGCCGTCGCAGTCGGCGGCGTCGCCGACGAAATCCCGACCAATACTCCCCAGTCCGGCGCTATCCGTTTCCTCGCGGACACGTATCTCCAGAGCGACGGAACGCAGGCAATCAATCTCGAATACCATGCGAACCCGCAATCGCGAATCGTCGCGGTCTTCGAGCCTGTTTCAACGAACGGCTCGCAGTATGTCTTCGGCTCGGCGTTTTCCTCCGCTTCGGACTTTCAGGAGGGGGTTTACATGCAGAACGGCGAGGTCAATTTCGTCTGCGGCGACCTGTGGAGCGGCTCCGGCAACGCCTGGGGTCTCGGCTCAGGCATCAAGGCGACGCGCTCGCGCTTCACCGCCGACCTCGACATCGCCAACTCGCTCGCCACGCTGAAGAGCGGCGACTCCATCGTCTGGAGCAAGGCCATCACCTCGACGCGCACGAAGACCGACAACGTCCCGCTGCACGTCTTCGCCAACCCGCATCCCTACGAACAGGGCGGCCAGATTGTCGTCAATCCCCGCGACTTTGCCAGCGTGAAGCTCTACTCCCTTGCCCTTTACGACGGCGGAACGCTTGTGCGCGACCTCGTCCCATACGGGCGCGGCGCGGTGACGGGTCTCCTCGACCGCTGCTCCGGCAAGGTTTACGTCAATTCCCGCGCCGAAGCCCATCCATTCGTCCTCGGCACCGACGATGGCTACGTCCGCAGCGACCGCACGAAGAACGGCGGCCAGTGGCTCGACACCGGCTACAAATGCGGCCCGGACACGAAAATCGAAGTAGATTTCGCCATGCTGGCGACAAACGTCCAGCAGCGCGTGTTCAGTGCGGGATCCAGCAACATGGACGGTCTCATTACCGACTTCTACGTGAACGGAGGCGGCGTGCTGGCCTACGGCTGGGCGAACGACACCGGGGAAGGCCATTGGACGGCAACAGGTATCAAGGCCGACTCCGAGCGCCATGTCTTCACCATCGATTCTCCAAACGGCGTCATCACGCTTACAGACGCCAACGGTTCCGTCCTGTACTCTGGGACACTCGCCACCACACGCTCCAAAACCGGCGCCACGACGCTCCGCCTTTTCGGCGGCGTGAATACCAACGGCACTGGTGGCGTCACCTACAACAACGCGGCATCCGTCCGCATCTACGGCCTCAAAATCTGGGACGGCGATTCCCTCGTCCGCAACTACACGCCGCGCATCGTCTATGGTGAAAACGGCCTCTACGACGAGGTCAACTCCAACTTCTATGGCGCGGAACTTGCCAAGCCGTCCTCCGCCCTTCAGGCCGGTGGCGCCATCGCCTGCTCCTCCGCCGCAGATGGCGACGCCTACATCGAGGCGACTGGCGCACAATACATCAACACGGATTTCAGCCCCAACCGCGACACACGCATTGACATCGATTTCAGCACGGACACCCTCACCGGCACCCGCTTTGCCTTTGGTGCAATCGCCGCCTCGGCATGGAACGGCGCGGCGAATCTCGGCATCTACCGCCAGAACAGGGCCGTTGCGCTTCGGTATTGGAACGGTTCGGCCACGAAAACATGCGGGTTCAAGGGCAACGGAACGGCGACACATACGCGCTACAGGGCCCAAGTTGATCAGAAAAGCACCAAGGCATACTGGCATGAAGGCGAGACCTCGACGGAGTTTTCCCCCGCATTGCCGTCGTCGATGTCCATTACCGCCCCCATCTGGCTCATGGCAGGCCAATACGGCGGCACCAGCGGATACGGCTACTGGTATGGCCGGCTCTACTCTTGCGACATCTACGACAATGGCATTAAGGTTCACTCCTACGCCCCTGTTCTTCAGAACGGCATCGCGGGCCTCTGGGATTCTGTCGGCAAGACCTTCCTCGGCAACACGCTAACCTCCGACGGTTCCGGTTTCGCGCTCCATGGCGCCGGTGCGAACGGCTCCGGCATGGCATTCACCGAACATCCGCAGGGCGGCAATGTTTCCCGCGACGGGTCGCTGACGCTCTCCGCATTCGCCCCCGGCGCCGTGGGCTACCTATGGCTAAAGAACGGCGAGATCATCGAGGGCGCCACCGGCCGGACGCTCAACGTCTCCTACGGTCGCGGCGGACAGACGGACACCTACCAGTGCCTTGCGCATTACAACCTCTTCGGCTATGGACTTTCCGACATAGCCGAAGTCACCAGCAATCCATCGGCTTTTATAATGGTGATGCGCTAGCGAAAGAAAACCTTGGAACCTAGATGAAGACAGCGCCGCTTGTTGTTCCAGTCCTGCTGTTCGCCCTTGCCGGAGCGCGGGCGGCCTCTCCCGCAGTGGATCCCCGTTCTGCCGATGACTCGCTTGTCACTCGTCACTCGTCACTCGTCACTGGGGGAAGCGGTCCCGCCTCTTCCCCCTACGGCGTCTGCGCCCACCTTCACCGCATGAAGGACGAGGCGTTCCGCGAGCGCGAATGCTTCTGGGCGGCGGCGGCCGGGATCGGGCGCGTCCGGTTTGACCTCGAATGGTGGCGCATCCAGCCGGAACCCGGCGCGCCGTTCGACTTCTCGCACTACGACGCCGTCCTCGCCGACGCCGAGCGCCACGGCCTCGCAGTCCTGCCGATCATCTACGACCTCCCGAAGTGGGCCGAGCCGATCTGGGAGCATTTGCCCGACTGGGAGGCATTTGTCTTCGCGGTAGTCGAACACTATGGCGACCGGCTTCCCGAAATCGAAATCTGGAACGAGGAGAACATCCGGGTCTTCTGGCGGCACGATCCGGATCCCGCGCGCTACGTTGAGGCGCTGCGCGTCGCCTATGAGGCGGCCAAGCGCGCCAACCCGCGCGTCCGCGTCCTCTACGGCGGAACGGCCGCAGGTGTCCCCGGCGAGGCGGACTTCGTGCGCAGGACCTACGAGCAGGGCGCGGCGCGCTGGTTCGACGCGATGAACTTCCACCCCTACGGCCAGCCACGCGCCCCGGAAGGTCTGCTCGACACGGCCATCGAGGCGCGTCGCGCCCTGATGTCGGAGTTCGGCGACGCCGCTAAGCCGATCGCGATCACGGAACACGGCTGGCCGACTCACGACACGCGCGCCGAAGGCGTAGCCATCCTCAAGGCCGGACTCAAAATCGCCCGCCCGGAAAAGCGCTCGTGGCGCGTCGTTTACGCCGCCACGTCGGCGGGAGGCTCTTCGGGGGGCGGCGCGGCGCTCCCGAGGGCCGTCGCCGAAGCGCTCGAAGACGCCCTCCCCGCCGGTTCCACCGTGGAGGCGTGCTTTGGCGCGCGCCTGCGCGAACGCATCGCCGCCCGCGACGTCGATTGCATCGTCTATCCCTTCGACGAAACCTATCCCGCCGACACGTTCGAGAACGTGCGCGCCTTCGTCGAGGCGGGCGGAGTCTTCGCCGATCTCGGCGGAATGCCCATGTGGTATCCCGTGCGCGAAACGGCGCCAGGAGTCTTTGAAATCGGTTCGCAGGAGGAGGAAAGCGCGAACCGCGACGCGCTGAAAATCGCCGTCTCGTCGTGGTGGATTGATCCGTCCCTGCCAAGGGAAACCAAGGCGTTCCCGACGGCCGAGGCGACGGCCGCCGGCTACCGCGGCGACCCCGCAGGGGAGCGTGCGACCCGCTTCCAGACGCCGCGCCTCCTGCGCGAGGGCGACGAGTTCATCCCGCTGCTCGTCGCGAAGGACTCGGACGGGCGCGACGTCGCGGCGGCGAGCGTGACGCGCCTTGCAGGCGGTGGGTGCGTCATCGTCTCCGGCCTTTACGGGCGCGGCCAGAGCGAAACTGTTGACGAGGCGACGCAGGCGCGCTACCTCGTCCGCTCGCTCGCCATCGCCCTTGCCGAGGGCGTGGAAAGCTACTACTGGTACGAACTGCGGGCCAACGAAAACGACCCGTTCTACAGCGAGAACCACTTCGGGCTGATGCACTCCAACCTCACGCCGAAACCGGCATGGGGCGCATACCGCAACTTCACGCTCATGCGTCCCGCCGGATCCGTGCAGCTCCCCGGCCCGTGGCGCGACGAAACGTGCGGCCTCTATTTTCCGCAGTGGGTGCGCCCCGATGGCACCCCGGCCGGCGTCATCTGGAAGACCGGCGCCACGGAACGCATGGCCCTGCGCTTCGCGGATGCGGCGCGGCCGGAGTCCGCAGCCTCCACCCCGGTCTTCCGGTCCTTTACCGGACGTCTCCTGCGCCCGGCACGAGGCGCGGACGGCACGTGGAGCGTCCCCGTCGGCGAAGAACCGCTGTTTTTCGAAGGAGCCAGACTTGTGACGGAACGTCTCTGAAGGCCGTTCCGTCGCCGAAAGCAGGTCCTTCCCAAGCCCCGTTGATGCGGCGGACTCCTGGTTTCGCGACGAATGGGAAATGCGTCGGGTTGAGCGGGAGCTGCATCTGCTTTGGGACTTCGTGCAAAAACAATACCATACTTTCATTTTTGCAAAATGCAGTGTGCCTCGTCCGCGGGCAGGATGCCCGCGCTCCTAGGCGTACCCGCAGCCTCCGCCCTGTCTTGCGGTTCGATTTTTCACAAAATAAAAGCCATATATTGCAATAAAGTTGATTTTTAGTTGCTTATTCCCATATTTTGCCGTATGATTCCCGTCGCCATGAATACGGACATTTCCATTTCCCTCGTCGGACCGCGTGACGTCACGGCGGAACTTGGTCGGCTCGTCCGGGCGTTGCGGCAAAAGCGGCGCTGGACGCAACCCGAACTTTCGTCGCGTGCCGGAGTGCCCGCCTCGACGCTTTCGCGCCTGGAGCGGATGGGAGTCGTTTCGACGGACCGTCTGGCACGGGTCCTGTTCGCGCTCGACGCCCTAGACTCGCTGCATGCGTTTTTGGAGGAACAATGCCGCCTTGCCGAACTACCGGACGACCTTCGCTCGTTCCGGCCGTCGGCTCCGCGTCCCCGGCGCATTCGCCACGGGCGGACAAAGGAGGCGCGCACATGAGCCTCGACCGATTGCACGTCTCGTTCGCGTTCGCGCCGCATTCCGTCCGGCCCGTGGGGATTCTTTCGCAGAGCGGGCGCGATTCGCTCTTCCAGTTCGACGAATCGTTCCTCGCCGCGCCACTGCCCCTTTCGCCCATTCGTCTTCCCGTCCGGCCCGGAGTGTTCGCCTACGACCGGAAGGGCGGCATGGAGACGTTCGGCGTGTTCGAAGACGCGCTGCCCGATGGCTGGGGCCGCAGAATCGTGGACGCGCGTTTTCGCAAGCGGCATGGGCGGCTTCCGACCCTCCTGGAGCGCTTTGCCGCGCTCGGGGGTGACGGCATGGGCGCCCTTGCGTTCGAACCTGCCGATTCGGAGTGGAAGGTCGAAGAGGCTCCACTCGACGTTCTTGCCCGCAACGCCTGGGATTTTGACGACGACCGGATCGAGGAGGTGCTTCCCGCGCTCGGACGCGCCGCCGGAAGTTCGGGCGGCGCGCGTCCGAAGGCCTATGTCGGATTCAACCCCGAAGCCGGAGAGGTCTGCCCGCCAGACAGTGCGCTTCCCGGTGGGTTTGAGCCATGGATCGTCAAATTCAACACCCGCGCTGACGGAAAGGACGCGGGTGCGCTTGAGCATGTCTATGCAGAACTGGCTGCGGAGGCTGGGGCTTCCATGGCCGCGCACAGGCTCGTGGAAACGAAGGCCGGTCGGTTTTTTGCCACGCGGCGGTTCGACCGCGCTCCCGGAGGACGCCGAATCCACATGCATTCCGCGGCCGGTCTTTTACACGCCGATTTCCGCACGCCTGGCGATGAATACGAGGTTCTCTTTCGGCTTTCGGCCGCTCTTCTGCGCGACGCGGCCGCGCAACGGGAACTCTTTTTGCGGGCCTGCCTGAACGTCCTTCTTCACAACCGCGACGACCACTTGAAGAACACGTCGTTCCTCATGGACGAGACGGGCTCGTGGTCTCTCGCTCCGTTCTACGATTTCACGTTCGCCAACGGACCTGGCGGCTGGCAGACGCTCTCCGTTGCCGGGGAAGGTGAAAACCCGGGCGTGGAAGACCTGATGCGGCTGGCCGCCCAAGTCGACATTCCGCCTGCCATCGCCCGCGATGCCATCGAGCGGGCGCAAGCCGCAAAGGCGCGTCTTCCGGTTCTTTGCAGGGAATACCACGTCAAAGCGCCACGTTTTCCCAGATCATGAAAATCCTCTCCGCACCATTTGTCCTGTTCGCCTTCGCCTCCGCCGCCACGGCGGCCATGGCCGCTTCCCGTTCCCCCTATGGCGCCTGCGCTCATCTGCCGCGCGACGAGTTCGAACAGCGCGACGGCATCCTGCGCCTGATGCGCGAGGCCGGCATCGCGAACGTCCGCTTCGACATCGACTGGACGGCTTGGGTGAAGGACCACGCGCTTCCGCGCGTCGCCGCCGTGATGGACTCCGCCGAGCGCGAGGGCGTTACGGCGCTTCCCATTCTCAACACCGCCCCGCGCGCCGTGTTGCCCGTCGAGGAGAAACAGGACGAGTTCATCGCCGCGTTCCGCCCCTTTGTCGCCGATGTCATGCGACATTTCGGCGATCGCTTCCCCGCAGTCGAGGTCTGGAACGAGCCGAACCTTCCCGGCTGGTGGAACATACCGAACCCGACGAACTACGTCGAAGTCCTGAAGGCCGCCTGCGAGGAGATCAAGGCGGCGAACCCGGACACGCTCGTCTGCCTCGGCGGCGTCTCCGACGTGGGGCTCGGCTACATCCGCGCCATCTACGAACTCGGCGGCGCGCCCTATTTCGACGTCGTCTGCTGCCACCCCTACACGATCCCCTTCGCGCCGGAAGGGACGCTCGACAAAAAGCTGGAGTCGCTGCGCGCCCTCATGGCCGAATTCGGCGACGCCGACAAGCCGATCTGGATCACCGAAGTCGGCTTCCCCACGCACAGGAACGGCGTCGGCACGACCGAGACGCAGGTGCTGCTCTCCGGCCTACGCATCGCGCGGCCGGAACAGGAGACGTGGCGCGTGGCATACGCCGCCATCGCGCCGGAAGGCGCACCGCCGCCCCAGGACTTCGCGGGCGAACTTCTGGCGGTGCTGCCGCCCGGCTCCACGGCGGTCTGCTGCGCGCCGGACGAACTGCGGACGCGGCTCGCCGCCGACGAGTTCGACGCCGTGGTCTTCCCGATGGACTCCGAGGGCTACCCGGCCGACGCGGTCGATGCCGTGACTGACTTCGTGCGGCGCGGCGGCATCCTAGTCGAGACCGGCGGGGCTCCGATGTATTTTCCCTACCGCGCCGACGCCGGCGGCAATGTGAGCGAGGACAAGTCCCGCGCCCCCGCAGACGACCGCCGCGCCATCCGCCTCGGCTTCACCGCCTGGTGGCTCGACCCCGACATGCCCAGACGCACCAAGGTCTTCGCGACGCCCCAGGCGCTTGCGGCGGGCTTCAAGGCGCATCCGGCGGGCTACGGCGGAACGCGTTTCGTGACGCCGGAGTTTCTTCAGGAAGGAGACGAGTTCATTCCGCTGATCGCGGGGAAGAGCAAGTCAGGCAAGGAGATCGCCGCCGCCGCCGTCATCAAGTTCAACAGCGACTTCAAGGGCGCGCTCGTCGTGTCAGGCCTGCAGGCGGGGTTCGGCCCCATCGCGCACAGCGAGCGCCAGCAGGCGCTCTACCTCGTGCGGTCAATCCTCGTTTCGCTCGCCGTCGGCGTGGAGAAGTTCTACGCCTACGAACTGCGCGCCACCGAAAGCGACCCGTACTACAGCGAAAGCCACTTCGGCATCGTCCACCGCGACCTCTCGCCCAAACCGGCCTACAGCGCCTACGCGGCCCTCACCGCCGCCCGTCCCGCCGGCTCCGTTCAGACGCACGGCCCGTGGCGCGACGAGACGCGTGGCCTCTACTACCCGCAGTGGACGCGCCCTGACGGCACTCCGGCCGGCGTCATCTGGAAGACCGGCGCCACGGAACGCATGGCCCTGCGCTTCGCGGATGCGGCGCGGCCGGAGTCCGCAGCCTCCACCCCGGTCTTCCGGTCCTTTACCGGACGTCTCCTGCGCCCGGCACGAGGCGCGGACGGCACGTGGAGCGTCCCCGTCGGCGAAGAACCGCTGTTTTTCGAAGGAGCCAGACTTGTGACGGAACGTCTCTGAAGGCCGTTCCGTCGCCGAAAGCAGGTCCTTCCCAAGCCCCGTTGATGCGGCGGACTCCTGGTTTCGCGACGAATGGGAAATGCGTCGGGTTGAGCGGGAGCTGCATCTGCTTTGGGACTTCGTGCAAAAACAATACCATACTTTCATTTTTGCAAAATGCGGCGAAATGAACCACCGAGGCCGCGTCTGTTCGGAGAGGCGCAGCGGGATGCGGCACCCCTAGGCGGTGCCGCAGGCAGAATGCACTCCCGGGAGCGCGGGCTTCAAGCCCGTTCCTTGACTCTTGTTCTCATAGTGTTAGTATCACCGGGCGTTGAACACAAGCAGTCCCGGTTTAGCAATGAAGAAGCACGACAAAGGCGCCGCCGCAACGAACGCCGAAGAGGCAAAATTCCTTTCCTCCTACGACATGACGAAATATCCGCGGCCATCGGTCGCGGCCGACATCGTCGCCCTGACGCTCCTGGGCGAGCCCACGGGCGACTGGCGGGCGCCGGAGCGCCACCGCGCGGCGGTGCTGCTTGTCAGGCGCGGGAGACATCCGTTCAAGGGGTCGTGGGCGCTTCCGGGCGGGTTCCTGCAGCCAGGCGAATCGCTCGAACAGTGCGCCCGCCGCGAGCTGCTGGAGGAGACTGCGCTCCGGGCAAGCGCCATGCTGCCGCTCGCCCCGGTGAGCACACCAGGTCGCGACCCGCGCGGCTGGATACTCTCGGCGCCGCACCTCTGCATCGTCCGGTCCGGCGCGAACGCCATCCGCGGGGGCGACGACGTGGCGGAGGCCGCATGGTTTCCGCTTGACGAGCTGCCCTCGCCTCTCGCCTTCGACCACGATTCAATCCTGAAGTCCGCGCTAGGGCGCCTTCGCACGGATCCAGCAGCCCGCGACATGGCGTTCGCGTTCCTTCCACGCTCGTTCACGCTCGCCGAACTCCGCGACGTGTTCCGGCTTTTCGGCATTTCCGACGACGCCCCCGCCAATTTCCGCCGCAAGTTCCTGCCTCTGCTCGAACCCACAGGCACCACGCGCGCCGGGGCCGGGCACCGCCCGGCCGCGCTCTATCGCGCGCGGCCATCGGCCAAGGCCTGATCCGCCAGCCTTCCCGCCACCCGGAAAACGCAGGGAATCCCCGCGATCTCCCAAGGCAAGGTCATGCCGGATTCTTCTGCAGCACGGCGACGCCGAATGGCGGCAGGGCGAGCGAGCCTTCCAGCGTGGAACCGCCGGACAGGAGATCGCGATAGGTGCTTCCGGGGTCGAGGCGCACCTCGCGCCTGGCAGAGGCGAAGTTGAGGACGAAGACGAACTTCTCGCCGCCGGCCCCTTCGCGCACATGGGCGGAGACTCCTTCCGGCAAATCGGCGGCGAGAGCGCGCGGCAGCGCAAGGCGGCGCGCGAGGGCGCCATGGAAGGAGTCGAGGAAGGCGGCATCGGCGCGCGTCGCGAGATACCACGCCTTCCCCTTGCCTGAGCGCCTCACCGTGAGCGCCGGCTCTCCGGCGTAGAAGTCGCGCCCGTAGGTCGCCACGACCTCGGCGCCGCCTTCGGCGTGCACCACTTCGCAGACAAGCGAGGTCTCGAACGAGCCGGAAAGTCCAAGCGAATTTCCGGGGGTGCACTCGATCGCGTTGCGTTCGTCGTCGTAGAGATAGTCGGTCTCTTCGGCCCAGACGCCGAGCAGCTTGCGCAGCGGCCCAGGGAAACCGCCAGTGAAGCACAGTCCGGTGGGACCGACAACGCCCGTGAGATACGACGCGACGAATGTCCCGCCGGCGGCTACAAACTTCTCGACGCGCCCGGCAAAGCCGTCGCGAAGCATGAAAAGCATCGGCGCAATGACGAGCGAATAGCCGTCGAGCGGCGCGTCGCCGTCAACGACGTCAACCGCGATGCCGCGCTTCCAAAACGGGAGGTAGTGCGCGGCGACCGCGTCGGCGTAGCCGCCCTTCAGAGCTTCGAGGGGCCCCTGCGAAGCCTTCAGCGCCCAGTCGCTCTCGCGGTCGAAGACGATCGCGACCTTCGGGCGCACGACCGAGCCGAAAACGGGAGCAAGCGCCTCCAGGTCGCGCCCCACCTGCGCCACTTCGCGGAACATCCGAGTGTTTTCGTGGCCCACGTGGTCGATGACCGCGCCGTGGAACTTTTCGCTCCCTCCCCTGCCCTTCCGGATCTGGAAATACTGGACGGAATCGGAGCCGTGCGCGACGGCCTGAAGCGACTTGAGGCGGTGCTGGCCCGGGCGCAGCAGGCGGTTGTGGTGATACCAGTTCACCGGTCCCGGACTCGACTCCATCATGAGAAACGGCCGGCCCGGTTTGAGCGAGCGCATGTAGTCGTGGGTGAGGCCGATGAAGGCGGGCAGGGTCTCCGTTTCGCCGGGCCTCTCGTGATACTGCGGATAGTTGTCCCAGGAAACGATGTCGATCTCGCGGGCGATGCGGGCGTAGTCGAGACCGTCGAAAAAGCCCATGAGGTTCGTTGTGACCGGAATGTCCGGAGCATGACGCCGCAGGGCCTCGGCCTCGTTGCGGATGAACGAGGACGTCTGCTCCGAGACAAAGCGCTTCCAGTCAAGCACAAGGCCGTCGACGGAGTAATCGATCGCCTCGATCTGCGACCAGTCAGTGTAGGCGTGCGACCAGAAGCCGGTCCACCAGGCGTGGTTCAGGGCTTCGAGCGAGCCGTATTTGGCGCGAAGCCAGTCGCGGAACGCCGCGAGGCAAAGCTCGCAGTGGCATTCGCCGTTGAACTCGTTGGAGACGTGCCAAAGCGCAAGCGCGGGATGGGAGCCGTAGCGCGCGGCAAGCGCTTCGTCGATCCGCCGGACGTTTTCGCGGTAAACCGGCGACGTGAGGCAGTGGTTGTGTCGGCGGCACTGGAGTTCGCGCAGGGGCTCGTGGACGCCGTCGCCGGTGACGCGCCGCACCTCGGGATACTTGGCGGCCATCCAGTTCGGCTTGGCGCCCGACGGCGTTGCCAGGACAATCGCCATGCCGCGCGCGGCGGCGCGGTCCATGATGTCGTCGAGCCAGCCGAACTCGTAGCGCCCCTCCTCGGGCTCAAGCGCCGTCCAGGAAAAGATTCCTACCGAAAGCGAATTGACGCCGGCGAGCGGGAAAAGACGGAAATCCTCGTCCACAATTCCGGGGACGTGGCGCCACTGGTCGGGGTTGTAGTCGCCGCCGTGGAGGAAGAATGGAAGTTTTTTCATCGAACGCAAATCCGGCCGAATCGGACGATTCAGACCATCACGGCCGCGGATTGTCCCGAAACGCTCTGGCCAAGTCAAGGCTCCCAGGCGCGAGACCAAATTGAAACCACGGCGGAATGCAAAGCGGGAAATGCGGAACTAGCGCACGAGAAGCGTCGTCGGATGCGGCGGGTGCGATGACGGGTCCAGCGGATCGGTGGCCGCCCTGTATTCGGCACCGTTGCCGAACCCGTCGGCGAGCGGCGCGAGCGCGGCGCCGTTGCGCAGCGCGATGGCGACGGCGCGGCAGGGGTCAGATGGAGAACCGGTAGCCGTCCAGGTGGTCGAACCGGGCGTTGCCGAACATGAGGCAGAAGCGCAGCGGGGCCATGGCCCACGGCAGGGCCACGTGAAAAAGGTGGCGCGAGCCTGGGGCGAGCGGCAGCGAGAACGCCGCCCCTCCCTCGGGGCGGTGGAAGGAGGGAAGCATCCGCTGGCGGGAATGCTGGTCGAGGAGCTTGCGGCCGTCCATCCACACGCGGATGCCGACGTCGGCCGTGGCGGAAAGCGTCACGGAGTCGGGATCGATGGTGTCGCGCGGCACCTGGAGGAAGGAGAAGAGGTGCAGTGTTTTCGCCCCCTTGGCGAAACGCGAGATGTCGGGGAACAGGGTGTCGAAGGACGCGACGCGCCCCCGCAGCCACGGTGGCAGTCTGCCCGTGCCGCGAAGCTCGACTTCCAGCGCGGCCAGGTCGGACGCTTCGGGCTCGCCCTCGCGCAGAACGAGCCATGACGACGGGTCGAGCACAGGTTCCCCGCCCGTCGGCTCGTAGGGCAGATAGGGCGGATACGGCTCGGCAGGCAGCTGCTGGGCAAGTGCTTCGCGTAGCTCCGCCGTCTGCCCCACGAGCTCCGTCAGGGTCAGCGGAACTCCGGGAATGGCGCGGACGAAGTCGCTCAGCACCAGGCGCTCGCCCATGGCATCGCGCCAGCGCTCGGGGAACACGCCCATGCCGAGTGCGGCGCCGAGGAAGGCGCCGCAGGAAGCGGCCGTGCAGTCGGTGTCGCGGCCGAAGGATACGGCCGCGAACACGGTCTTGAGAAAATCGCCGTCGCCGCGCAGCAGGGCGTGCGTGATGAAGCAGAGGTTCATCACGCAGTCTGTGAAGTTGGAGGAGCGCTGGACGCCGAGGAGAAGGGCGTCTCGCGCGGCGGTGTCTGGGACTCCGGCGTCGTAGTCGACGAATACACGCGAGAGTTCGCGCCGCAGGCGGCAGTCTGGCGGAAGGGCGTCGAAGGCGAAGCGCAGCGCGGCGGGGATGTCGGAATGCGCGAGCGCGTGCGCCTCGGCGGTCGCCATGTAGATTTCGCCCCGAACGCCGTCGCCCCAGTGGTCCACCTCGGCGTCCTGCTGCGCGAAGTGCGCGGCGGCGTCGGGGCGGCCGGCGAACAGCAGCGCCCAGATTTCGGAGCGGATGGCGGCTCCCATGCCGTCGTGGAAGAAGTTGTCGCGCCAACCGCTGGCGGGCGCGGCGACGCCATGGGCGAGATTGCGCAGCGCAATCGAATACTCGTCGCACCCGTGCGGAATGCGCGCAAGCCACGTTTCGCCCAGGTCGCGGGCCGTGAGCGAGACGCCGCGCCGGCGGACGGCGTCGAGCCAAACGAGCTGCAGTTCCAGGTCGTCGTTGGGGACATCGGAGAGGGCGATGTCCTCCTCGCCGACATGAAGGGGAAAGGGTACACCCTCCCACGGGGCGCCGATTGCTCCGGCGAGGCATTTGCCGAGCCAGCAGGCCCGGATTTTTTCGAGTTGGTCTTGATGTGTCATGGGCGGGGATTGGCGGATGAGAAGAGTTCGGGCCAGCGGGTTTGCAGGGCGTCGAGGGCGGCCCTGGCGTAGAGGGAGTGCCCGGCGTCGGTGGGGTGGAATCGGACTCCAGGGGTCGCCCCGTCGCCCGTGCAGGCGGGGTCGTTCTGGAACGGGGCGACGGAGGCGAACGCGGCGCCGTGCTTCCCGGCGACGCGGCGCTGGATTTCCTCGATGCGCGGGGCAAGCGCGGCGTAGTCCGCGCCGGCGGCCACAAATCACTACCATCCCATAGAAATGCAAGAAGCCTCCCCCGATGACGCAACGCTGATCGATTCCGTTGCGCAGGGGGAGGCATAAAGAAAAGGTTGCTTGTGCGTTTTTCCCGACATGGCAATCCTCCTGTTGGGTTTATTGTTGCGGTTCCCGTGTCACAGGATTCCCGGAAAGCGGAGCGGACTGTCCGTCACCGACATTCAGGGAGAGGCCTTCCAGCAGGGCGCGCCTGCGCGGGTTGTCATCCGATTTGCGGTATTTGGTTCCCCTTCCGCGCCCTTCGGGCTCCAACTGGACGCTCCAGCCCTGGTATTCGCGGTAGGCGTGGTAGGTCCAGTCCCAGCCGAGTTCCTCGAAGACGGCGATGCAGTCGCGGATGTAGTCTGCGGCGCCATCCGCCCAGGCGATGGCGGAGAACTCGCCCACGAAGATCTTCGCGTCGTGCTCCTTCTGGAAGTCGATGACGGGCCTGAGTCCCCTGCGCATGAAGTCGCGGTCCCAGCCCTTCTTCGGATCCGGCCAGCGCTCCACCCGTTCCGCCGGCGTCAGGATGCCCTGGTGCGTGTAGTCGTGCGGGTAGTAGAAGTGGACGGAGTAGATGACGTTGTCGAGGTCGATCGCGGAGAGGGAGCGGAACCAGCCGGGGTCGCCGTACATCGATTCGACGATGATCGGCGTGTCCGGATCGATTTCGCGGATGGTCTTGGCGCAGCGCTCCTGGAGTCCCACGATGTCGCCACCGGGGAGCGCGGGCGAGTTGTGGTGCGCCTCGTTCATGAGGTCGTAGCCGTAGATCGCGTCGCGGTAGGGCGCCACGCGCCTGACGAGCTTCACCCAGCAGTCGATGAAGAGCTGCGCGTAGTAGGGGTCGTGGAATATCCGGCTGTCGCCGCGCCATTCCGCCGGGTCGCCCGCGTCGCAGACTCCGCCGGGCGACGAGTGCTGGTCGATGCAGACGCGGATGCCGCGCGCCCTCGCCGCCGCGAGATCCTTTTCTAGCGCGTCCAGCCGCTTGTTGAAGTTTTCGAGCCAGCCCCTGGTGTAGGCGGCGCGGTTCGTCGCCGGACCGGTCCCGCCGAGGTTGATCTGGTGCCGCACGAGATTGGCGCCCCAGCTCTGGAGTTCGTCCCAGGCCTCCTCGTTCATTTCGCCGAGCATCACGCCGCGTCCGCGCGGCGCGTTCTTCACGCGGTCCGGATACTTCACCTTGTATCCCTCGTTGATCTTCGGCACCAGCGGCGAGGTCGCGCGCGCCTGAAGCGTCTTGAGGTTGAAGACCGCCCGACCCGTGCAGTCGAGCAGGCCGAGCTGGATTTCGCATTCGCCGCGCTTCTTCGGGTTGATGTCTCGCCAGAGGATCTCCGTCGGCGGCCGAGTGCCGTCGAGCCTCCCGCCGCTTGGCCACACGCGCTGTCCCCCCATCTCGATGTCGAGATAGGAGAGGAGGAACCGGAATCCGAGATAGTTCTTCTCCGACTTCGTGACATTCTCCGCCGAGGCGACGATCTGCATCTGCATGGGCTTGCCGTCGTATTCCGACAAGTCGCACGTTCCAACGGCGTATGCGGTCCTGTTCGAAGCGTCCGCCTCGCAGACGAGTTCGTCGCCGACGATCCTCGCGTTGCCGTAGAAGCGCCAGGCGATTCCCCCGATGTCATGCCAGAAGAACTCCGGCGCGGCCGGACCGCGGTCCTCCGCCAAGGCGGGAAGCGCAACCATGGCCAGCGCGGCGCACAGCGCCGCTACGATTTCAAACGACTTTGCATTCATGTCTTGTCCCTTTCCTTGTCAAGGACTCCGTCGCATTGCCATTTCCATCTCCCTGTTTTGCCGTCGATTTCGCATCAAGTGCGATGCGGGTCACCGCCAGAGTGGCAGTTTTCAAGCTGAACATCGGCCTCGCCGTCGATTTGCAGGAACTCGCGCGCCTGTATCGCCGCCGTGTCGTCGTGAATGCCGTCGCCAATGGGGACTGCCGCTGTGTTCGAATTGAGGTCCATGTCACTTGCCCTCCGGCGCATTGTCGAGCTTCCATCTGGCGAGGCCGTCGAGCAGCGCGCGCTTGCGGGGGGTGTCCTCCGACGGACGGCTGAGCTTGGCCTCTTTCCCGCGCCCCTCCGCTTCGAGCTCGACGTTCCACCCACTCCACCCACGGTATTCGTGGTAGATCCAGTCGAAGCCCAGTTCCTCGAAGACGGCGATGCTGTCGCGGAGGTATTGGTCCGCGCCCTCGGCCCAGGCGATGGCGCTGAACTCCCCGACCAGGATTCTCGTGCCGATGTGTTCGCGTTGGAAGTCAACGACTGGCTGGAGGTGTCTTCGTATGAAGTCGCGGTTCCACCCGCGCGTCTCGTCGGGCCACTTGCAAACGGGCGCGTTGGTCTCGTAGATGCCCTGGTGCGTGTAGTCGTGCGGGTAGTAGCAGTGGACGGAGTAGATGACGTTGTCGAGGTCGATGGCCGAAAGCGAGCGGAACCATCCGGGGTCGCCGTACATCGATTCGACGATGATCGTGGCGTCGGGATCGATTTTCCGTATGGCGCGCGCCGTCCGTTCCATCAGCTCCACGAGGTCGCCGCCCTCGATGGCCGGCGAAAGGTGATGCCCCTCGTTGAGCAGGTCGTAGCCGTAGATGTCGGCGGCGCGTCCGGCGAGGCGCGTGGCGACCTGCTGCCAGTACCAGACGAAAAGGTCCGCGAAGCGCTTGTCGTGGAACATCCTGCCGTCGCCCTGCCATGACGGCGGGTCGCCGAGGGCGGCGGCGCAACCGCCGCCGACATTGTGGCCGGCGAGGATGACCTTGATTCCGCGCGCATGGGCCTCGTCGAGAAACTTCACTATGCGGTCAAGCTGGGGTTTCACGCCGGAGCGGTACCGCTCGGCGTAGGCTACGAAGTTTGTGGCGGATCCTCCCCGGTCGCGCGGAATGTCCATGTGGTAGCGGACGATTTTCACGCCCCAGGATTCGAGCTGGTCCCAGCCCTCCGCGGTTATCCCGTTGCTGATCGACACGCCACGCGCCTGCGGCATCGAGGAAACGCGCGCCGGGTAGTTGACGCCGCGACCACGGTTGCGAAGCGGGAGAAGCGGTTGTGGCTCGCGGACGCGCAGCGTCGAGAGGTCACACTTGACCTCGCCGCGCGCATGGACCAGCCCGATCATGACGACGGGCTTGCCGCGAACCTTCTCCGAGCGGTCGGTGAAGACAACTTCCGCGGGGCCGAAGTCGCTGGTTGGCCTTGGCCCCATCGGCCAGGTCCTGTTGCCCCCCATGTTCACGTCGAGATAGTTCACGCAGAAGGAGAAGCCGCCGTGTGGCACCGTCTTGCCGCCGACGCCTTTGCCCTCCACGACAAGCGAAAGCTCAACAGCCTTGCCGTCGTATTCCGAGAGGTCTAGTTCGGCCTCGGCGTATGCCGTGGCTGGTTCAGGGCACGAGACGGACAGGACGCCGTTCTCGATTTTCGCGCCGCCATACGCCCTCCACTTCGGCGCCGGAATCGGCTTCCATCGGAATTGCGGCGCCAGATCGGCGCCGTCCATCTGCGCGTTTGCCGCCAATACGGCGATCCCGGCGGCGCACAGCGCCGCGCCGGTTTTCAATGACTTTGCATTCATGTCCAGTCTCTTTCCTTGTCAAGAACTCCGTGGCATTGTCATTTCGGCAGACTCTTGATGGCGCGAAGTTTCGTCCAGCGCCGCGTGATGCGGCGGAGGGTCTGCGGCACGGGCGCGTCCGTGTCGGGCGTCTGCCACACGCCGCGCCATTCACCGTTGATTTTGACAAGCGCCAAGTCGACCGGCGCGTCTAGCTGGAGCGACAGTCCCCCTCCCTCGACGCATGTCACCTCGCCGCCGCAGACGGCGGAAAGCTCCCCGTTTTCGGCGCGGGCGGCAAAAAGCCCGCGGGCCGCGTAGGCGACGCGCACCCCACCCGTCTCCAGTTCGCCGGAAATGGCGTCGCCCGCGAAGTCGGGAAGACCTCCCTTGACACGCGCCACGGTTCCGTCCGTAAGGCGCAGAAACCCCTCGGCCGGCGGCAGCCGATGGCGTGTCGCGCCGCCGAGTCCCGTTGGGCCGAGCGGAGTCTGGCGCGTCGCGCCGGCCGAGGCCAGGAAGTCCGCGACGTCGCCTACGCCGGGATCGATGAACAGGCGCGTCTTCAGGGTCCGGCCGGCGAAAAACCCGTCCCATGCCTTGCGCTCGCCGGACGACAAATGCCAGAGGACGCATGCGGGATACCGCTGCCTTCCGACCCGAAGGTATCCGTCGCCATCGATCTGGAATGTGCCGGATTGCAGTTCGCTCGCCGGGTAGGCGTCAACGTAGAAGCCCATGCCGCCGAGTCCGTGGGCGATGGGTTCGCCCCAGTCCTTGAATGCGGGGTCGAGCCAGTCGACGAGGCGTTCGTGGCCGAAGACATGCGCGACGGGGCAGTCGATGGGGGCGCGCGTCACGAGCGGAAGAAGGCGGACGATCTCCTCCGCGCGGACGGCGTCGTCGCCCAGAAGGTCGGCGTGCTTGTGGTAGGCGCGTTCCGCGGGGTCCGCGTATTTCGCAACGGACGTCATCGACGGGTCCCCGCAGTAGATGCCGTGGTAGACCATCCGCCCGCCGCAGACGACATACTGCCAGAGCGTCTTCATGTAATGCTCCGGATTCGGGCCGTAGCCTTCGTTGAGCCAGAGGGGCGTCCCGAACTTCTTCATCATGCCCGTCGACACCGGCACGGGGTTGAGTTCGTCGGACTGGGCCCAGTCGCGCCTCGCGGCCCACCACACGATTCCGTTGTGAAGGATCTCGTCGTAGTCGAACGGGAAATGCCATGTCACATGCTTGGCGACGTAGACGTCCGGGCCGAAATACTCCTTGTTCATGGCGTAGAAGTCCTCCTCCGAGGCCTTGCAGGCGTCATAGACCGACAGGGAGTAGGCAATGGCCGCCACATGGTTCTCCGGGGTGTCGGCGCCGAGGGCCAGAAGCGGCAGGTCGGCTTCGAGGCTCCTCCCGCCGGAGCGTCTGGCGTAGAGGGCCGCGAAGCGGGGCGAAAACCAGAAGGATTGATGCCTCTCGCCGTTCTTCGTGTTGGGCTTCTGGAAGCCGTATTCATCCCGCATCGCGCCGGAGACGCCGAGTTCGCGGTAGCGCAGGGCCATTTTCCGCGAAAACGCCTGGAGGTTCGGGGAACAGGGGTCGGCTTCCTTGAGCGGCCACTCCACCTCGACCTGAAGCGTTTCGTCCGCCGCCAGTCCCCGGACGACCCCGGACACGGCGTCGGCCGAACACGTCACGGCATCGGCCTCGACGGGGCGCGGCGACTGGCCCCTGACCGCGCGGACGGCAACGAGGCGGCCGGGCTTCCAGCCGCTGTACGGGTCGTTCATTCCGCCAGTGCCCGCATAGTCGCACATGTAGTCCTGCCGCACCTCGAAACGCACGGCGCCACTCGCGTCGGGGCGGAAATGGCCGAACTGCCGCTGGCGGAGAAAGTCGTCGGGATGCTCCGCGAGGAAGGCGTTTCGCATGAGACGCGGATCCAGCTCCATGAGAAGCTCGATGCCGCTCCCTTCCAGCATCCGGGCCGCCTCGGCCAGCCGTGGCGCGACTTCGGGGTGGCCGTGTTCCGCCGTCCTGCAGCACCAGGTCAGGACGTTCCAGTCGCTCCGTTCCAGGAAAAGCCGAAGCACGCGCCGCTGAAGGGCGTTTGACGGGTCGTCGATTCCAAATCCGCAAAAGGCATTCTCGGGCACGATCCAGCTTGGCAGTCTTCGAAGGGCCTTCCCCTCGTTCCCGTCGTAAAACCGCGCAAGGACGTCGCCCTGGTCGCCAGTCATGTCCCCTCCTCGTTTATGGGTTTCCGTCCTGACATCCGCCTCGCCGTCGATTTGCAGGAACTCGCGCGACCGTTCGCCGCCGTAGCCGCGATGGTAGCGCACCCCGAGACGGTCGAGGTGAACGCGCGAACAGTCGCGAAACACTACGTTTTCGGGATGGTGCGCCGCGTCGCCAAAGAAGGAGGAGGGCTGCAGCGAGGCAAACCGGCAGCGTTCGAACAAAATGTCGCGGATGCGCCAGTCGTTCGTCCCGGGCAGCGAATTCACCGGGTGGTCGCACTGGTCGATGTCGCAATCTTCCACGTGGACGCGCTCGATGTAGCAGCCTTTCCTGCTGGCAACCCACTCCGGATGGAACCGGATTCCGTTCGCGGCCTCCCTGATGCGGCAGCGGCGGATGGCGACGTCGCGGATCGTTCCGGAACCGATGCCGATGCGGACGCCCATGGCGCAGCTGGAGAGGTCGCAGTCCTCGACCACGACGTTCTCGCACGGGTGTTCCGCCGCGTGGAGTTTGCAGCTGGCCCGTATGGCGACGGCGTCGTCGCCGGTGACGACGGTGCAGCCCGAAACGCCGACGTTTCGCGAGCAGTCGATGCTGAAGCCGTCGGAGTTCGCCACGGTGCGGTCGTTGCGGATGGAGACGCCGCGTATCGCCACGCCCTCGCAGCAGCGGAAGTGCGTCGTCCAGGCGGGCGAATCGACGATGTTCACGCCCTCGAGACGGACGTCCTTTGACAGGAAGAAGGCTACCAGCGGCCCGGGACGGAACCACGCGCGGTCGAGCGGATGGAGCCGGAGGCCGTATTTGTAGAACGGGAAACGGCTGTCCTCGTCGCATTCGCCGAAGAAGGAGAGACCGGAACCGTCGATGGTTCCCTCTCCGGTGATCGCCACGTCTTCGACCTTGTAGCCGAGGATCAGGTGACCGCCGCTCCATTCTTCGTTTTCGGAATGGAAATTTTCCGGAAAGGCGTCGTTGGCGTTGTAGTCCTCCGGGCGAACGCTCGCCTTCAGGACGGCGCCCTTCTCCAGCCGCAGCTCCACATGCGGACGCAGCCGGATCGTCCCGGTGGGGAACGTCCCCGGAGGGACGACGACGGTGAATCTGGTACGACACGCATCTTGCGTGTCGTCGGCACGCCGGGAGCGTGCCATCCCGTTTCCCGCATTCCCCGCCGCGTCGATTGCTCTCTGGATGGCGGCGGCGTTTTGCGCCGCCGTGTTCGTCTCCGACGCGCCGAAGTCGCGGATGTCAAAGACGGACTGTGCGTCCATGGCCGCGCAGGGCATCTTAGCCGAAAGCGCGATCCGGGCGGCGAACAGCGTTGCAACGATTCTGCGCAGCTTTGCAGTCATGACGTACCACCTTTTAGCGAGAGCCGCAAGGCGGCCCTACCGGATGCAGAGCGTCGTTGCCGCCAGCTTCAGCATGCACTCGAAGCATCCGATGTCCGGAAGGGCGGCGGGATCGGCCGCAAGGGCTTTGCCTTCGGTGACGACGCGCGGGTTGCCGGCAAGATCCGTGGCATCCGCCGTCATCCAGTCTAGAAGGAGCCCCGTGTCGCGGCACGGCGAGCCGTGCCTGAGCGTGTAGTCGCCATTTGCCGCATCGGCGAACTTCGGGTCTCCAGTCATGACGCCGCTGTCCTGCGTCCCGCCCGAAACGGACTTCACGAGGCAGTTCGTCAGAATGTTGGCGTAGTTCCCGCTGCTCGTGACGTCCGCGTTCGGAAGGACGCAGTTCACGAGCGCATTCGCGCCGGATCCGTTGCCGTTGGCACTGAACGTCTGCTGGAGAATCGTGCAGTTCTCGAAGCGCGACGAGCTGTTCCAGTTCCAGACCACGCCCTGATTTGCGGTGTTGCCGGCGATGAGGCACTGTCTCACCAGCAGATTCTTTCCGCCGTCCGGGAAGAAGATCCGGTCAGTATTGTTGTTGTTCGTGATAACGCAGTTGACGAACGAGACACCGCTTTTCACGTGGAACATGGCGTATCCGCCAGATGCCTCCATTCCCCTGAAGACGCTGTTCGAAACGAGGCAGTCGCCTTTCTCCATGTTTAGGCAGGAACCGTATCCCCGAGCCACGCACTTCCCTGTGAATTCGCAGTTCAGAATGCGGGAGTATATCCCGACGTTGGCGTTGCCGCCGCGGCAGTTGGCGGGAGTGGTGCCGTTTGTCGCCACATTGTCCGCGAATCGACATCCGTCGATCAGGACGCAGCGTTCTGCTCCAATTCCGCCGCCGACTTGCGCCACGTTGTTGGAGAAGACGCAGCCGATGAAATTCTGACGGTTGCCCTCAGATTCGCCGCTCTGCTGGGTGTAGGCGGCACCGCCGATTCCCGTTGCGTTGTTCCGCCGGAACACGCAGTTCGAGATGACCGAGCCTGTAGCCGTGTAGGAATAGAAGGCCCCGCCGTTGCCGTTGGTCGCCATGTTGTCCTCGAAGACGCAGTTGAGGATTTTGCCCGTCCGGGATTTGGTGTAGATCGAACCGCCGTCCGAGGCGCGGCCGTTGGCGAAGGTCAGGTTTTCCAGGAGGAATCCGCTCATGTGGGCGGAAACATCCGACGTGCAACGGAAGTGGCGGCACTTCCCCCCCGCGTCGATGACTGCCGTGTCGGGGCACGGCTCCATCGTTGTAGAATCCTGGCTGCCGAGGCGGAAGTTGTTGACGAGCGGACTCATCTCCGACTCGATCCTGTGCGTCCCGGGCGAGCAGAGGATGCGCTCGAAGGGCTTCGCCTCCGCCGCCACGGCCACGAGGTTCGTGAGCGGGTCGGACCAGCTGCGCCCCGTTGCGCCAGCCGCCTGGACGTAGCCCTTTGCCGCGCACCACTCCGGCGAGGCCACGCAGCGCACGTAGGGAAGGGTGAAGTCGTCGTCGGACGCTATGATTCCGGTCAGATTTGCATTATTGATGTTCGAAACACCCGCGCTCACCGCCGCATTGGGAAAGCTGACGTCGGTGTTCCCGACATCGCCGGTCAGCGGCCAGTAGGCGACGAGGCCGCTCTCGTTCCCGCCGAGGCGCGTCGTCCTCAGCGCCTGCACCTCGGCGGCGGAGAGCGCCCTGTCCCAGACCGAAAGTTCCGCGAAAGAGCCGTTGACGTCCCCTCTCCAATTTCCCCATGAATTGAAGCCATTGGCCGCGGCTCCGATTGAAAACTCTTTGGTGGGCGCGGAGAAGGCGCCAAGACCGTCGGTCTTTTCGGCGGCCAGGACGCCGTCCACGTAGAGGCGCTGGCTGCAGAGCGAGGCGTCGGACGGATCGTAGTTGAACGTCCCGACGAGGAAGTGCCATTTCCCGTCGTTGAGCACGTAGCCGCTTCCCACGGCCGAGCCGAACTCCGTGCGGAATACCAGTTTTCTGTTGGTTGAGTCGGCCGTGTGGGGGATGGCCAGGTTCCAGCGTTCGTTCACGCCGGCGATGAACTTCTCGTATTGCGCGTTCATGTCCTTGACCCAGATGGCCAGCGTCACGGCGTTGGAGATCTTGTCGGCGAAGGCGTAGTTCTTCGTGCGGTACCACACGGATGCCGTACCGGCCGCAGACGGGTCGGGGTCCCTGATGCAGAGGACGTTTTCGCCGTGCGCGACGCTGGCGGCAGTCGCGGAGGCGACGAGGAGAGAACGGAGGATCGATTTGTCTTTCATGTCGGTTTCCTGCGATTTCTGACGTGTTCCGGGCGAAATGCCCCACGCGGCACGATGCCGTTTGTCGGAACGAGGCGAAGAATACCACGGATGAACTTGAAAAGGCCACGGACAATATTTGAAAATGCGGATGAAAAACTTCGATTTTGAAGAAACGAGGACGCCGGAGCCACGCATTTGCCGCCCGCCCGCGATCGTGGTATCCTTGCCGCCATCCACCACGGAAGAAGACCATGGAGAAGCCACTTGAAATCCTCGTCCATCTGGACTGGCGCCACGTGACGGTCCGCGACATCTGCGCGGGCGTCCTGCGCTACGCGGTCTCGAAGCCCGGCTGGAACGTCACGATCGGAGGAAACCTGCCTCCGGGAAACGGCACCGTTTTCAGGCGCAGGCCGAAGTTCGACGGAATCGTCTCGGGCTACGGCTCGTTCCGGGCTCTTCGGGGCGTCCGGACGGAAAGCACGCGCGCCATCGTGTTCCTTTGCGGAAACGAACGGGAACCGAGGCTTTCCGGCATGGCCGACATACGGTCCGACGACGCTGCGGTCGGCCGCATGGCGGCGGAGTTCTTCCGGAAGCGGGGCTTTTCCTCCTTCGGCTTCGTCGAGACTCCGGCCGAAGGGGACTGGTCCACGGAGCGCCGCGCGGCGTTTTGCGAGCGTCTGGCGCGCGATGGCGCCGTCGCGCGCGTGTTCGGCTCGCTGGTTCCGTCCGGAGGGAAGCCGGACGTGGGGATTTTGCGCAAGAGGCTCTCGGCGTGGGTCAAGGCTCTGCCCAAACCCGCGGCGGTGCTGGCCGCCAACGACCTCATGGCGAGGTCCGTCCTGGACATCTGCGTTCAGTGCGGCGTGTCCGTTCCCGACCAGGTGTCGCTCCTCGGGGTGGACAACGACTTCTGCATCTGCGAAGGGTCCCGGCCCGCTCTTTCATCGATCGCGCTCGATTTCTCCGACGGCGGGTTCAAGGCCGCGGAGATGCTCGACGCGATGATGCGCGGCGGGGAGCGTCCGGCGGAAACGGTCCGGTACGGCGTGCGCGAGATCGTCGAGCGGGAATCCACGGACGACTCGCACGGGTTTCGGCGCACGGCGCGTCTCGCGCTCGACTACATGCGGAACAACTACGGATGGCGGGAGCTCCGGATTGGCGACGTCGCCGCCGCCGTCCACTGTTCGCGGAGCCACCTGGAGAAAAGCTTCCGCGCCGCGAACGGGACGAGTCCCGCCGACGCCCTGCGCGAAATCCGCCTGGCCCATGTCTGCGATCTTCTCCGGAGCACCGGCAAGCCCATCGACCGCATCGCCGCCCTCTGCGGTTTCGCCCCGCTGCACCTCATGACCGCCTTCCGCAGGCGCTACGGCGTCACCATGGGCGCGTTCCGGCGCAACCGGATCCTTCCGCGATGACGCAACGCCGACGGTTTCCGTTGCATAGTGGAGGCGTAAATGAAATTGGCCATCGGTGCATGGCGCGCCCGAATCGCCCGCCGCGCCTCCGCCGTACACCTTGTCAAATCCCGCGTCGCCCTGCACCGCTGGCGCCGGAGCACCGGGGGGATTCGAGAGCAGGGGTTTCGTGGGCTTTCGTGTTTGCGCGCGGAGCGCGCCGCCGGAGCCTTGCCGCCCTTCGATTTCGCCCCCGTTTCAACATGGACCTTTTCCGAAATCGCCTTTCTTCAACGCCTCAACCCCGCAAGTTTACTGGACTTCTTGCGTTGATGGGGGGGCAGGCTATGGGATGGTAGTGAATGCAAATTGAAACCACGGTCGGAATGGTGAAACCGCTGGGAAGAAACCTCACTTCGGCTTGGTTTCGAGCTCAAGGGGGACTTCGCCAAGATGCTTGAGCCTGAAGCCGTTCGCCTTGTATTCGGCGTAGTCGAACGCCTCGAGTTCGTCGATCGCGAGCTTGTGGAACTCGTAGAAGTTCTTCCACCACTCGTAGCCGGAACCGAGAGAGGCGCCGAGATAGGCGTCGGCGATGTCGCAGCCCATCTGGGGCGCGACGTAGAACGCGCCCATGGCGAGGACGTTGACGCCGTTGCCGGTAATGGCGCGCAGGGCGGCGGGGACGCTCTCCACGACGCCGGCCATCACGTGCGGGCACTTGGAGGCCGCGATGTGGATGCCCATGCCCGTGCCGCAGAAGGCGAGGGCGCGCTCGAACTCGCCCTCGGCGATGAGCGAGCCGATGCGCAGCCCGATGCGGTGAAACATGAGGTCGGTGTTGTCGCGCTGGTCGCCCATCGCGGTGACGCCGACGTCGGTGATGGTCCAGCCCTTCTTTTCGAGATGGGCCTTGACGGCCTCCTTGAGCGGGAAGCCAGCCCAGTCGGCCCCCATGAGCAGCTGCTTGTCCTTGATTGTCTTCATCGATGATTTCCTCGGTGCGCCGATCATTCTAGACGCGGGGCGGCGCGGCGCAAGACCTGTCTGGACAGGTTTTCGCGGCCGCGCTAGAATCCGAGGCATGAAAAGCGCGGACATACGCGAGGCCCTTCTGGCGGAAATCGGAGCCGGCAAATTCGCCGCGACGGGGCGGCTGCCGAGCGAGGCGGCGCTGTGCCGGAGATTCGGCGCCGCGCGCGGGACGGTGCGCGAGGCGCTCGCCGCGCTCGTGAGGGCGGGACTAGTGGCGAAACGCAACGGCGCCGGTTCGTTCCTCACGCGCATGGCGCAGAACCGCACCGGGCTCATCGGGCTCGCGATTCCGGATTACGACCGCTATCGGTTCTTCGCCACCGTCCGGGACCGGATCGAGGCGCTGGCGCACCGCGCCGGGTTCGACGTAAGGCTCGTGACGGGCGGCGACCTCCCCCAAGCCGCGCGGCGACTCGTCTCCGAACGCGCCGAGGGCGTGATCTTCCGGCCGCTGCTGGCACGGCGCGGCGCGACGGCGAACCGCGCTTTCGCCGAGCGGCTCAAGTCCGCCGGAATTCCGCTGGTGCTGCTCGACCAGGACATCGCCGCGCCGCCGGAGCGAAGCGAATACGACCTCGTGGCGGTGAACAACGTCAACGCCGGGCGCCGCATCGCGAGCCACCTGCTCGCGCGCGGACGCAGGCGCGTCGCCTTCCTCATGGGACCGCGGGCGACCGGCCCGAACCCCAACTGGGAAAACCGCCTTTTCGGGCTGACGGGCGAACTTGCTCTCCGGGGAGTCAACCAGGCCGTGCGCATTCTCCGCTTCGAACCGGGAAACGCGGCGGCGCTGCGCCGGGCGATGCTCGGGCCGCGGCGGCCCGACGCGATCGTCTGCGGCAACGACGAAAACGCCGTGGCGCTGCTGGCCACGCTGCGCGGCGCCGGGCTGCGCGTTCCGGATGACGTGGCGCTCGTCGGATTCGACGACCTGGAATGCGCCCGGTTCTGCGAAGTTCCGCTCACGACAGTGCGCCAGCCGGCGCAGCTCATCGCCTCCGCGGCAATCCGGATGCTCCTCGCGCGCATCCGCAACCCGGAGAGCAGTCCGCGTGAGACCTGCCTGCCCGCCCCGCTCGTCGTCAGGGATTCGACGGAAACGCAAATTCCTCAGCGAGCGGCGACGGGCGCCGGAAACACGTCCCGGAACGCCGGGAACCCGCGATCCTTTTCGGAAAGAACGGCGACGGAAGGGGAAACCCGCCAACTGGCGGCGACGGATGTCCAGAGAAACCCGCGCTCGTCATCCGGATGCCAAGGTTCGTCGATGAAGTAGAGAACCGTGGCCGGGGCATCGCCGACGACCTCGAAACCATGGGCGAATCCCCTTGGTATCGCCAGGCTGGCGCCAGTGCCTCCGCGAAGGGAGAACTCGAACACGCGGCCGAAGTCCGGCGAATCGCGGCGTATGTCGACGCATACATCGTGAATTTCGCCGGAAACGCACGCGACAAGCTTGGCCTGCGGATGGCGCTCCTGCCAATGCATTCCGCGCACGACGCCAGGCGCCGACACCGAGACATTGGCCTGAACGCAGCCAGCCGGGAGAGGAAACGGCGTGAATGAGCCGCGCGCGTCCGGGAAGAATTTTCCCGGAACCAGACGCGGGACGCCGCCACGTTCGCAGAATGGGTGCGTGCCGTTGTCGGAGCCGTTCATTTGCGGATTGCCGGTGACCGTACAGGAATCGGCGCTAGACACTCATAAACCCGCCGGTGCCAAGCTGGACGTCGGCCGATGGGGTGTCCTTGTCATCGTCGGCAGCCGCGGAGGCGGCGGAGCGGAAGTCGCCGATGAGGCGGCTCCACGACTCGACGCCGTTCACGAAGCGCTCGACAGCGTCGAAGAACGAATCGTCGTCCGTCACCTGGCAAAGAACGACCCTGCACAGCGAAAAGCGTCCCGTTTCCGGATCCAGCGAGATCGTGGAGCCGGAGGTTTCGCGGAAAAGGTAGTTCGCCTCCAGAAGCGTCTTGTAGAGGTTTTCAAGACGTTCCGGCGGCGGCTCCCCAAGATCGCCAGAAATGACGATCGTGTCGATTTCCGGCAAATCGTGGATGGCGATGAGGGAGCCGTCCGCCTCGAAGGCGCACGAACCGTCCTCGAACGCGAGATCAATGCCGAGTTTTTCCCCGAAGTGTCTGATGAGATCCTGACTGTTCATTTTTTTGTGCGTGTTTCAGTGTAGTTGTCGATTGATGATGAAAGGTGCCGCTATTCGATCACGAGCGGCGTGTTGGCGGTCTTGCCGTCGACGCCGACCGTAGCCTCCCAGTGGAACTTCACGGGGAAGCCCTCGGGCTCGCTGTAGCGGATCGTGACGGCGCCGGTCTCGGCGTGTGAGATTTCTACGTTGTTCTTGCCACGCTGCGAGATGTGGTTATTTACTTTGACAAGTGCGTTTTCGCCGGAGAGCTTCACCTCGCCGGCATTGTATTTGCCGGCGGATATCGCGTCGAACTGCGCGAGCGAGATGTTGACGTTGGCAAGATTGACCGGGGGTGGCATGGCGATGTTCTCCTACCTTGGACGATTTCGAAAATTGGGACGTTGCGTACAACTGGTCTTTGACGGAATTACACGCAAGCGCGCGAAAGGTTTCCAGCTTGAACGGGATTCTACCATACCGCGCCCATCGGAGCAACGGGAATCGAACCTTTTTTTTCGCGGAGGCGCCACCTTCACGGCCGGACGGAGCCTGGAACGGCGGATTCGCCGCGCTGGCCGCGCTTCGGCCACGCGCATGCCAGGAACGCCGCGACGGGTACCGGAAGCACCGACAGGAAGAAAAGCCGGAACTGCCCGAGCGGCCCGGCAAAGGCGCGGAACGGCAGCGCGGCGGCCCAGTCGCCGGCGACGGAGACGAGCCATGAGCCGAGGATGGAACCGGCGACTCCGGCCCCGGCCCCGGCGACAAGATTGGCGGCCACGGAGCCCGCGACTTGGTCGCGCTTGTCCGGGCACGCGTCGAGAAACGCCGCATTGGTCGCGTTGTAGATCGCGTAGTAGACCCCGCCAAGCCAGAAGAAAAGCGCAATTCCGCACGCCAGGGAACAAGACCCGGACTCGGGAAAGACCAGCCACGCGAAAGGCACCGCGGCGAATCCGAGCGCCGAAACGGCCAGCACGCGGCGCGGGCCGAACGCCCGGCACAGCGGGCCGCAGGCGAAAGACGACAGGATTCCGGCCCCGAACTGCGCGCAGGCGCAGATCATCGCCTTGGAGTCGTCGAACCCGCATCCGCGCTTGAGGGCCAGCACCGAAATCGGGACGAACAGGATGATCGCGAGATTCAGGAGAAACCAGTCAAACGAAAGCCGCAGCAGCGCACGGTTCCGCAGCGCCGCGCGCATACCGGCAAGAAGAGGCGCGCGCGCCGCGTCGCGAATCGCGCCGGTCTCCTTCATGCCGCGCACGAAGAACGAAGAACACATCCCAAGCGCCGCGCCCGCCACGATGATCGCCGCGAGCGCAACGCGCCCGTGCCAGCGGTGCGTGACCGCGGTGACGCACGCTATCGCCATGACGGCGCTCAAGTTGAAGAATCCCGTGGTCCGGCCAATCACGGACGAAGCCTCATCCTCCGTGGACACGTCCCCAAGAAGTGGCGTGAAAAGGACGCTTCCCGCGGCGCGGCAGCCGTAGAAGAGAAACGCCCCGACAAGCAGCACCGCCCATGCGGCGCGCGGGGACGCGATCCAGACCGCCGCCGCAGAGGCTGTCACTAGGGCCGCCGCGTTGCGGGCGATCCAGAAGTCCGCCTGGCAGGCCGCCGCCCCGCGCCGCGCCGTGCGCAGCACTCCCAGAGGAAGCATCGCGTAGCCGACGTACAGAAGCGCCCCCAGCACGGAAACCACGTGGTTAGGCGCGCCAAGCTGCGCGGCGAAAAGCACGAGAACCCCTTCGCCAAGGCACATGTAGCTCATGCCGTTGACGAAGTTGAACGCGCAATAGAGACCTTGAGAGCGGTGGCGTTCCGCCTCCGTGAGTTGCCTTCCGAGAATCATGTCGTCATTTCGCGTCGTTGCGCGACGGGACCTTTTCGGTATTCGCCCGCATGCCGCAAACACTACCAAACGCCCCGCCCGAACGCAAATTTGCAAAAAAGCATTCATGCCTTTAGTATTGCGCCCATGCACTCTTCACCAACCTTTCCCGTAAGATTCATCGCCATTGCGTGCGCTCTTGCCTTCTCGAAGTTTGCCGTAGAGGCTATGGCCGTCCAGCCAGGACAGTCCGCCGAAAACACCGTCAAGCCGAACGGCGGATCGGGCTCCCCGGCAAAAGCCGTTGTCGCCGCCAACGAAATCGGCACGGCCGTCAAGGCCGCCTCCGCAGCGCCTTCCTTCGGCGGCGGACTGGAACTGCCGGCCATGACGTTTTCTCCGCTTTTGTTCGAACAGGGATGGACCAGTCATGGCGCGACCGGCAGCATGGACCAGGCGCCAGACGGCTGGCGCGACTTTCAGATGCGCACCGGAAAAGCGGCCGATTCGCCGCTCATCAACGGCAGGGTTCGCCTTTCCGAACCGGGTGACGGAACGGTGCGCGGGGAATGGAAAGTCGTTCCCGAGAAAGACTCACCTCTGCTCGAACTCTGCATCGCCGCCAATTTCACGCTTCACGAATTCGCGGGCGGCACTGCGATCTTGGACGGCACGCGGGTCGCGATTCCGCGCGAATTGGAGAAAATGCACTTTTTCCGCGGGTCGGCGTCCAACCTCGTCCTCTGCGACCGGGACGGCGCGGAACGCCTCAAAATCGCATTCGCCGCGCCGATTCGCATCCTGCTGCAGGACAACCGATCCTGGGGCGGCATCAATTTCTCGATCCGCCTGTTTTTCGCCGAAGGCCCCGTCGAAGCGGGCAGGGAATACGCCATCGACGCGGTGTTTTCGACGCCGGCCGACGGGCTTCTGGCGCTCAACGACGGAAATGTCGTCACAATCGAGCCCGGCCGGGACTGGATTCCTCTCGCGGGAGAACCCTGGATCGAGACGAACTCGGCGCTTGACTTCACGCACGTGCTGCCTCACCATGCTCCGGCCGGGAAATTCGGCCGCGTGGTCGCCGTCGGGGACCACTTCGAGCTGGAGGACCGTCCTGGCGTGGAACAGCGCTTCTACGGCGTCAACATCTGCGGCGACGCCAATATCCCCTCGACTCCGGAGGCGGCCGAACGCTTCGCCGCGAATCTCGCGCGCATCGGCTACAACTCCCTTCGCATACACCACCACGAACGGGCACTCCTGGGCGGCAGGGGGCCGGACCAGGGCGCCGGACCAGACTTCGACGACACCAGGCCCGACCCGGTCGCCATGGATCGCTTCGACGCGCTCGTCGCCGCCTGCGTCAGGCACGGCATCTACGTGACGACCGACCTGTTCGTGTCGCGTTCCTGGTTCACCACCTGGCGATCGCTCGGCATCGACCGCGACGGCTGCCTGCCAGGAACCGAAAATTTCAAGATCCTCTGCGCTTTCTGGGAGCCGGCCTACTCCAACCTGTGCGCCTGGTCGCGGAACTTTCTCGGCCACGTGAACCCCTACACAGGCCGTAGCCTGGCCGACGAACCCGCCCTCTGCGCGCTGGCGCTCGTGAACGAGGGCAATCTCGGAAACTGGGGCGCCGCCAAGCTGCGCTCGATGCCCGGAGTTCAGGAAGCCTGGACGCGCTGGCTCGCGGAAAACCCCGAAATCGCAGCCGCCGCCGGCATTGAAATCGCAGCAGACGACGGCGCAGACGCTCCGCAGGCGCCGTTCCCGAACGAAATCTACGCCGACGACGGCAACTCTCCGGAAAACCGCCATGCCGCCGCGTTCGCAATCTTTCTTGCGGACATGGAAACACGCCTGGCCGACCGCCTCACGGCGTTCCTGCATGACGAAATGCACTGCCGCGCCCCGATTTCCTCGCTTTCCTGCTGGTACAATCCGGTGCAATACCAAATGACCCGGACCCATTTCGACTACGTCGACGACCACTTCTACGTTGATCATCCGTCGTTTCTCGGCAAGTCATGGCAGCTGCCGTCGCGCTGCCCGAACGTCAATCCGATAAAGGGCGCCGGCGCCGGCGTGCGTTCGGTCGTGTTCAGGCGCCTTGCAGACAAGCCGTTCACAATCACGGAATGGAACTACTCCGGGCCGGGCCGCTACCGCGGCGTCGGCGGCATCGCCACGGGTGTCATGGGGGCGATGCAGAACTGGAGCGGTCTCTGGCGCTTCGCGTGGAGCCATGGTCGCGCCGGCGTGGAAACGCCGGAAACGAAGAACATGACGTATTTCGACATGAGCGGGGATCCGCTGGGGCTTGCGGCGGAACGCGCGGTGTTCTGCCTTTTCCTCCGCGGCGACCTGCCGCCTCTCAAACATTCATATCCCATCGCATTCTCCGAACGCGATTTGAGGAATCCACGAAACGGCGCCCCGAAATGCCAGCCCAATCCCTGGATCTCGGCTGCCTGGAAGGCACGCGTTTCCATTGGCGTGGACGCTTCCCCCGACGCTCCGGCATCTCCCGACGGCACCGCATACGCCCCGCTGTTCCGCCCACTGGAGGAAGTGAACGCCGATCTCGAAAAGCTTGGCGCCACCAAGCCCGGCGACGGCGCGGTCTCGGTCGACGAGAACTCCGGAACTTTCCTGATCGACACGCCCCGCACGGCCGGCGGCTTCGCCGAAAGCGGCACCCACACCGTCGGTCCGCTGACTTTCTCGATCGAAAACTCCTCGCGGAACGACGTGGACGCCACAAACGCCAATCCCGAACCCAACGCCCCCGCCGCGGCCACCGTGTGGGCTTCGGCTCTCGACGACAAACCTATTTCCAGTTCTTCGCGGATTCTCCTCACGCATCTGACCGACGTGCAGAACAGCGGGATAAAATACGCCGATTCCGCGATGACGATTCTGCTCGACTGGGGCAAACTGCCACACCTCATGCGCCGGGGCGTCGCCGAAATCGCGCTGAATCTCGACGACGACGACTCCAACGTCGTCGTGTATCGCCTTTCTCCGGGCGGGCGCCGGCTTGGCACGATCGACGCCAAGTTCGACGAAGGGGTCCTGAGATTCACCGCACGCACGGATCTGGACCCCGCCGCGGCGACATTCCTCTACGAAATCGTTCGCGCAAAATAAGCGGCGAAGCCACCGCAAGCGAAAACACTCCAGGCGCCGTTGGCGCGGTTCGGACCGTTCACAAAAGGGCGACCGGGGTCATGCCGACGGATTGCATGAAATTTTCCGCTTGCCCTCCCATCCCCGCTCGGCTACCATCGACAACATGGAAGAGACGCTCCAGAACCTCGACCCCGAACAGCTCGCGGCGGTGACCGCCACCGAGGGATTCGTCCGAGTCGTCGCCGGCGCCGGATCTGGCAAGACCCGCGCGCTCGCACGGCGCTTCGCCTGGCTCGTGCGCGACCTCGGCATCCTTCCGGGCAACATCCTCTGCGTCACGTTCACCAACAAGTCCGCCGTCGAGATGCGCGAGCGCATCCACCGCCTCGTCGGCGACTCGGACACGGGCTACGTCAACACCTTCCACGGCTTTTGCGTCGGCGTCCTGCGCGAGGATTCGCGCGTGATACGCTACCCGAAGAGCTTCGTAGTCCTCGACAACGCCGACATCGACGACATCCTCAAGGAGATATACGCCGAGCGCGGCCTCACGCTGCGCGACCGCACGTTCGCCGCCGCGCGCGACCGCTTCGAATACCGCAAGTGCCTTGAGGAGCCGAACTACTGCGCCGACGTCGTGCAGATGTCAACCGAGGCGCTCAAGGCGCGCTACGACGCGGCCGTCGAACTCGACGACATCCTCTTCTACGGCTACCTCTGGAAGGCGAAGAAGGTCTTCGCGCTCGACTACAACGACCTCATCCTCTTCTCGCTACTCGCCTTCGAGCTCGACGAGGCGGTGAAGCGCAAGTGGCAGGAGCGGCTCGAATACGTGATGGTCGACGAGTTCCAGGACATCGACCCGCTGCAATACCGGCTGCTGAAGGTCCTCGTCGCGCACCATCGCAACCTATTCGTCGTTGGCGACCCGGACCAGACGATCTACACGTGGCGGGGCGCGGACGTTCGGTTCCTGCTCGACTTCGACCGGGAGTTCCCCGGTACGCGGACGATCCTCATGAACTGCAACTACCGCTCCACGCCGCAGATCCTCGCGGTCGCGAATTCCCTGATCGCGAAGAACCGCAACCGCATGAAAAAGGACCTAGTCGCGCAGCGGCCCGGCGGCGCGCCGGTGGTGGCGCACCTGGCGCCGTCGCCCGCGAAAGAGGCGAAGTGGATTGCCGACCGGATCGAAAAGTCCCGCGCCAAGGACGCGCCGCTGCGCGACTGGGCCATCCTCTACCGCGCGCACTACGTCACGCGGCCTCTCGAGGAAGAGCTGGTCCGGCGCAGAATACCCTACACCATCTACAGCGGAGTGCCCTTCTTCGGCCGGCGCGAGGTGAAGGACGCGCTCGCCTACCTGCGCCTCGCCGTGTGGCGCGACGACCTTTCCTTCTCCCGCGTCGCCAACGCGCCGCGCCGCAACCTCGGCGAGAAGCGCATGGCGTTCCTGCGCGAACAGGCGGAAGCGGCGCAGCGCCCGCTCTTCGACACGCTCAAGGCGAACCTCGACGACCCGATCTTCAAGGGCACCGGCGCGCGCGAGTTCGTCGCACTCGTCGAATCGCTCGCCGAGGGCGCCGAGACGCGCCAGGCCTCGGACCTTCTGTCCGAGGCTCTCGACCGCAGCGGCTACGAGCGAATGCTTCGAACGGAGGGGGCGCAGGATCGGCTCGACAACCTCGCCGAGCTCAAGCAGAGCGTCCACGACTACGAAACGACCTGCGGCGAGGAGGCGACGCCCGCCGACTACCTCTCGCGCGTGGCGCTCTTCTCTAACCGCGACGCGGACGACGCCTCAGCCGACCGCGTGCGCCTCATGACCGTCCACGCGGCCAAGGGTCTGGAGTTTCCTCGCGTCGTTCTCTGCTCGCTCTCCGAGGGCGTCTTCCCGACGCGTCGCGCGCGCACGGCGGCAGCAATGGAGGAGGAGCGGCGCCTATGCTTCGTCGCGCTCACGCGGGCGAAGGACGAGCTATTCCTCACGCAGGCCGCGGGGACAGACTTCGAGGGAACGCCGCGAATCCTGTCGCGGTTCCTGCTCGACATCAACCCGGCGCTTCTCGACTGGCGCCCAAAGCCAGCCGAAAGCCTGCTCTCTCAGGCGCGG
The DNA here is from genome assembly GCA_946624575.1 of uncultured Verrucomicrobiota bacterium. GTDB lineage: Bacteria > Verrucomicrobiota > Kiritimatiellia > RFP12 > UBA3636 > UBA3636. The sequence goes on along the minus strand of CAMOSH010000012.1, from coordinate 266 downwards.
GAGCACGTTTTCGAGCCCGAAGACTCTGCCGCCGGGGCGCGGAACAAGCTGCAGCCTGGCGACCGCGTCAAGCATGCCGTCTTCGGTCCGGGCGAGATCCTCGCGATCGACACGGAGAAATCCGCCTACGTGATCCGTTTCGATTCCCTCCCGACCCCGCGCTCGATCGCCTTCCGTATTGTCCTGGAAACAGACGCGCGCAGTTCGCGAAACTAAACCTAAAAAACGCAGTTGACACGAACAGACTTTCTCACACAGAGGCACGG
>CAMOSH010000011.1 GCA_946624575.1 uncultured Verrucomicrobiota bacterium | reverse complement strand
CTAATGTTGCCAATGTGGAAATGTTGCCAGTTGCCAATTCCAGTTGCCAATTGGGCGGCGCGACCTCTGTGCTGATCTAAGCGGCTGGGGGGCGGCGGTTGCCGTTTCGGCGGCATTCCGCCGCCTCACTCCGCCTCGTGCGGGGCGGCCATGCCTCGCGGTCGCCCGTCGCCTGCGGCTTGGGCTTTGCGCTCGGCATTTTCTTCAAGGTCAAGGTGGAGATGAAGTAGCAAATGCCAGGGGGGAGGCGGTCTCCAGACCGCCGGTTGAAATGACGGCGGACGGGAGTCCGCCTCCCCCCTGCGGCGCGCGATGACGGCGGACTGGAGTCCGCCTCCCCTCTGCGGCGAGCCCGGAGAGCGCCTCCCCTCTGTTCGCTCGGCGGATTTTGAAATTTTTATACAAAGTTAGCCCGAATTGCAATGTAATAATCGGGTCCGTGATGCGGTAAAACTAAATGTCGCAGTTGAAGTGTCACACAGAGGCACAGAGGCACGGAGAACATTGGAAAATGGCTTTTGAAACCTTTGAAATCGCATGCGAGGCTTTCACCCAAAAGGTGCATTGAAACTGGGAACCATGTGCATCCATAAAACCATCAATCTCAGTGCCTCAGTGCCTCTGTGTGAGAAAGTCTGTTCGTGTCAACTGCGTTTTTAGAGCGGTTCCACTTGAAGTGTAGCCGTTTTCAAGGTAGGGACGCGGCCACGCCGCGTCCGCCCTTTCGGACGTTTCGTGGAAACGTCCCCACCTTCCAACGGCTACAGAAAAGGTGGAACCGCTCTAGGGTAAATGTTGCCAATGTGGAAGTGTTGCCAGTTTCCAATTCCAGTTGCCAATTGGGTGGCAAATGACACAATTGTTCACAAATCTTCAGTCCTCAATGTTCGCCAATTGACAATGCCAATTTCAATTGGCAGTGAAGAAAAGAGCGGCCCCGCGCCGCAGAGGCGGGGGCCGCGTACGGTCGCGGGCGCCTGAAGCGCCCGGCGACGTGATGGCGGGAGGTTCCTACTTGTCGGACTTGTCGCCGGAATCGGCGGACTCGTCCTTCTTGTCGCCCGCGTCGGGGGACCATTCCTCGCCGCCGGAGGCGAACGCCTCGTCGAACGCGGAAGCGAGATCCACGATGTTCTGCCCGACCTTCAGGCCGCCTTCCGCGCCCTTGTACTCCTCGGGCATCGGGAAGTCCGCCTCGCCCTCGTTCGCTTCGCGAAGCGAGAGACCGATGCGACGCTCCTCGCGGTCGATCCGGACGATGCGGGCTTCGACTTCCTGCCCGATCTTGAGAGCGTCCTTGACCTTTTCCACGTGGTCGTCGCTGATCTGCGAGATGTGGACGAGGCCGTCCACGCCGCCCTCCAGTTCGACGAATGCGCCGAAGGAGGCGAGCTTGGAGACCTTGCCCTTGACCTTCTGCCCGACCTGGTAGTGCGAGGTGATGCTCGTCCAGGGATCTTCCTGCGCCTGCTTGAGGCCAAGCGAGATGCGCTGGTTCTCGACGTCGACTTCGAGGACGACGGCCTCGACTTCCTGGCCCTTCTGCAGGACTTCCGTCGGATGGTTGACCTTGCGGGTCCAGCTCATGTCGGAGACGTGGATCATGCCGTCGATGCCGTCTTCGAGCTGAACGAACGCGCCGTAGCTCGTGAAGTTGCGGACCTTGCCCTTGATGCGGGTGCCCACCGGGTAGCGTTCGCCGACGCTGTCCCAGGGATTCTCCTCCGTCTGGCGGATGCCGAGGGCGATCTTCTGCGCCTCCTTGTCGACCGAGAGGACGACGACGTCGACCTCGTCGCCGATCTTGAGCATGTCGCTGGCGCGGGCCACGTGGCGCGTCCAGGAGAACTCGGAGACGTGAACGAGCCCCTCGATGCCGGGCTCGAGTTCGACAAACGCGCCGTAGGGCTGGAGATTGGCGACCTTGCCGCGCAGACGCGCGCCGGCCGGATACTTGCTCTCGATCGAGTCCCACGGGTTGGGCTGGGCCTGCTTGAGCCCCAGCGAAATGCGCTCGCGCTCCCGATCCACGTCGAGCACGACGACCTCGAGCTCCTGGCCGGGCTGCACGATGTCGCTGGGATGGCGGACGCGCCCCCAGGACAGATCCGTGATGTGAAGCAGACCGTCGATGCCGTCCAGGTCCACGAACACGCCGAAATCGGTGATGTTCTTGACCTTGCCGATGCGGCGTTCGCCGACGACGAGCGCGTCGAGCAGGGCGCGGCGCTTGACGGAGAGCTGCTCTTCGAGCAGTTCGCGGCGGGAAAGGATGATGTTGTGGCGCTCGGGCACCAGCTTGATGAGCTTGAAGTCGTACTCGTTGCCGACGAAGGGATCGACGTCGTGCACCGGAGTCACGTCGATCTGGCTGCCGGGGAGGAATGCCTCCACGCCATCGACGTCCACGATCAGGCCGCCGCGGACCTTGCCCTTGACGAATCCCTTGACGACGGAGCCTTCCTGATAGCGCTGGAAGACGGCCTCCCACTTGATCTTTTCGTCGGCGAGCTTCTTGGAGAGGACGACCATGCCGTCGTCGTTTTCCGTCTGGATGACGAGGACGTCGACCTCGTCGCCGGCCTTGACGCCGCTTGTGTCGCCGCCGAACTCGGAAGCGGGGATGGCGCCTTCGGACTTGCCGCCGACATCCACGAGGACCTCGTTCGGGCGGACTTCGAGGACCATGCCCTTGACGATGCGGTTTTCGAGGGCCTGGCTGAGCGACGCATCGAGGAGGCCGTCGAGTTCCTTGAGCTTGGAGGCGTCGCGTGTGTTTTTCTTCAGCATGACTGCTTGTCCCGGCACTTTGATTGGGTTGGAGTCAGTAATGGCGTTCCGTCGTGGGGCACCCGCCCCCGCGGCCGCGATCGAAATCCGCCCCGGGCGCCGGAGACCGGAGCGGAAGGGCGCGGAGGATACACGAAATCCCCCGCAAATGCAAATGCGCTAGTGGGCGTGCGCCGATCCGCCGCCCGGGGAGTTGCCCGGAGGGGACGTGGTGCAGCGCCAGGAATTAGTCTCGATCCAGCCGCGCGCGCGTTCGCGCAGTTCGGGATTCTCCCATCTGGCGAGCGCCTGGCAGCGCCGGCAAGTCGGATCGAGCGCGGGGACGCCGCGCTCCAGATACGGCGGCAGGTGTTCAAGGCAGTGCCGGCGCCAGCGCAGGTCGAAGGTGCCGCCGCCGCCGGGGTTGACTGCGTCCAGCGGCACGAGCCGCACCGCGTTCCAGGCCGGCAGCACCAGCGACGATGCGGCGGGCGGGGAGAGCTTTGCGCCGGACTCCTCGGCCCGCAGGAAACCGAACGGCTTTGCCGCCCCCGTCCAGACCGAAACGCCGTCACCGGCCGGATCCTGCCTGGAAATGCGCGCCAGGGAGCCTTCCACGCGCATGGCGGCGTCGGCGCCGACGGTGTCGTATTCCTTTCGCAAAGTGCCGGCCAGCGGGAACGCGGGATCCTTCATGGCCAGCCACTGCCCCCAGGCTGCGGAATCGAACGCGAGCCAAGCGCCCCAGGCCGAATTCGTCTTCAGCGCGTCGGCTCCGGCGGCGGTGGCGAGGGCGTCGAACCCCGCCGCCGTCGCGGCCGAAAAAACGACCGCGCTGCCATCGGCGAACGAGGCGGCGCGGCGGAGGACGAAACGCAGGCCCAGACCCAGGATTTCCGAGCCTGCCGGCGGATCGGGATCGCGTCCCGGCAACGGCGGCCACGACCTGAAGTCCCGGTATGTCCGCGGCAGGTCCGGGGCGTTTCGGTGGAACCAGCACCAGTCGCGCCCGCGCACCGCGGCGTAGAAGCCGGGATCAAGCAGAAAATGCGCCCCGGCCGGATCGTCGAAAAAACGCGCATTGTCCACACCGGCGGCTACTTTGCCGGCGGCGATTGACTCAAGCGCGTCCGCGTAGGCGTTCCAGGCACCGGGCCATGGTTCTGAAATGGCGGAGGACGCGGTTCCGTCCAGCGTGTCGCCGTAGCCGCGCCTGACCAGCGCCGCGTGTGCGCGGACGAACTCCGAAAATTCGTCGTTCCCGGGAATCCCGTTGAGCTTCGCGGCGTGCTGGGCTGCGGCGAAACCGGAGAGCGGACCCGCGTAGAGCAGCCGCGTCTGGGCGTTTGTGACAGCCTCCGCGGTGCGCGCGTCGCCGACGGCCACGGCCATGAGATGCGCCAGATTGAGTTCGCCGGCGAGATTCAGGGACGCGCCCTGCCAGCGGGCCGCCTCCAGCGCGGCCGCGTCTCCGGCGTCCTGGGTCTTGCCGCGCACCCTGACCGCATGGTGGACATCGGCGAGCCAGAGCGCGGCGAAGACCAGCGCCAGCGCCGCGAAAAGCGCCATGGGCAGAATCTGCCCGGACTCGGCGCCGCCGGCTTTTCCGCCTGTCCGACGCGGCACTCCGCCGCCGGCGCGGCGCGGCGCGGCGGCGGGCCGGCCCGCTGAAAGCGCAAGCGCCAGCAGCATCATCGCAAGCGCGGGCGCGAGAAACCACTGGAAGCGATCGGGGCGGCGCGAAAGCTCCTCCTCCCGCTCTTCCGCCTCGACGATTCGCCGGACATGGTCGCGGTAGATCGTTCCAAGCGTGGTGGAGCCTGCGGCCGTCGCCTCGACAGGCAGATACACGCCGCCGGACGCCGAGGCGATTTCGGCCAGCGTTCGGCCGTCGAGGCGGCTCACCACTGGTTCGCCGCGATGGCGCAGCGTTCCGCCGGCGCCGTCCGGGACCGCGCCGCCGCGCGCCGTGCCGACGCCGACGCAGAACACCGGGATGCCGCGGGCGCCGCATTCGGCCGCCGCGCGCCTGGCGCGGCCGGTGAGGTCCTCGCCGTCGGAGACGAGGATGATCGCGTTATGGGAATCGCCGAGCTTTTTCAAGTCCGCCAGCGCTGATTCGAGGGCCTTGCCCAGGTCCGTTTCTCCGCGCGGCGCGGAATCCGGGTCCACGCCTTCCAGCGCCTCCAGCAGGAACCCGGCGTCGGTAGTGAAGGGGCACACCGTGACGGCCGCGCTGCGAAAAGCCACGAGCGACGCGCGGTCGCCCTGGAGCGAGAGCGCCAGATCGGCCAGGTCCGCCTTTGCCCGCCCGAGCCGCGTGGGGTGCACGTCGCTTGCGAGCATGGAGCGGGAGACGTCGAGCAGCAGCAGGACATTGCGCGTGGACAGCGCGACTTTTTCGCGCCGTTCGCCCCACTGCGGTCGAGCGAGGGCCACGACGCCGAGCGCGAGAGCCGTGGCGAATAGAAGGGTCTGCGCGGCGAACGGACCGCCGCGCGGCATGGTCCGCGACGCGGCGGCCGCGCCGGCAAGTAGCGCGGCCCGACGGCGGGCGCGGCCGCGTCGCGCAAATGCAAGCGCCGCCAATGTCGGCGGCACTGCGAGCAATGCGAGGAATTCGGGATGCAGGAACATCGGACGGAACTGCTAGAAGCGGAAGTAGATGAACGGCGAATAGCCGCTTGAAAGGGCGAATACCAGCGCCGCGGAGAACAGGGCGAAACCCGCGACGCGCGACGCAGTGGTGCGGCCAGACGGCGCGAGGGCCGCGGCGGGCCTCTCCATGCAAAGCGCAGCGGCCACGCACAGGACGACGATCGCGAAAGGTCCGGTGGCGTCCAGCGCGGGGCGCCAGGAGAAGAACGGTCCCGCGCCGTGCCCCGTGAACATGAGGCGCAGGTAGCTGGCGGCGTAGGCCAGGCCGCGCCCGTCGGTTCCAGCCTTGAATGGAACCCATCCGACGAGCGCGAAAAGCAGCACTCCGGCACGACTTGCGATCCCTGCCGCTGCGCGGAGCGCGGCGGAACGCGGCGCGGACGCCCGGCGCGAGCCGCGGAACAGGCGTTCGACGACGACGCCGGCGCCATGCCACGCGCCCCAGGCGACAAAGCACCACGACGCGCCATGCCACAGGCCGCAAAGAGAAAACACGGCAAGCGTGTTGACTGCGGTCCGGAACCTGCCGCGCCTGCTGCCGCCAAGCGGAATGTAGACGTAGTCCCTGAGCCATCCGGAAAGCGACATGTGCCAGCGGCGCCAGAAATCGCGCAGGGAGCTGGCGGAGTAGGGATGGTCGAAGTTTTCCGGGAAGTCGAATCCAAGGATGCGGCCGAGGCCGATGGCCATGTCGGAATACCCCGAAAAGTCGTAGTAAATCTGGAGCGCGTAGCAGATCGTCCCGAACCAGGCCATAGCCACGGGCATGCCGGAAACGTCGGCCGGGAACGCGGCGTCGGCGGAGAGTGCCAGGGTGTCGGCTATGATCGCCTTTTTCGCCAGGCCGCGCCCGAACCGCGCAAAGCCATCGACTGCCGCGGCCGCGTCCGGAGCGCGGTCGCGCAATTGCGCGGCCACCGAACTGTAGCGCACTATCGGGCCGGCCACCAGCTGCGGGAAAAGCGAGACGTAGAGCGCGAAGTCGCGCGGCGACCTTGCGGCGGGTACCGTGCCGCGCGAGACATCGACCAGGTACGAAACGCACTGGAACGAGTAGAAGGATATGCCGATCGGCAGAGGAATGTGCGGATCAGGCAGCGTCAGACCCAGCGCCGCGAGGTTGCCGATTGCGAACGAGGCGTACTTGAATACGGCGAGCGCGCCGAGGTTGGCGAATAGCCCCGCCGCGAGAATCAGCGAGGCGGCGCGCCTGCGCCCTGCGCGCCGGGCGTTCTCGATCCCGAGTGCGCATCTGTGGCACACCGCGATCAGGCCAAGCATGAGAAAGACGGCGCGCGGCTCCCCCCAGGCGTAGAAAAACAGGCTGCCGCACAAAAGTACCGCATTGCGGCGCTCCGGAGGAGCGACGCGGTGCAGAAGCAGCACGAGCGGCAGAAAGCAGCCGAGGAAGAACGGAGAGGAGAAGACCATTCCGGAACTGCGCCCCGGCGCGCCGCCGGAGCTAGAACGTGTGAATCAGGAGCCCGGAGCGCAGCTTGGGCTCGAACCATGTGGACTTCGGAGGCATTTGAAGTCCCGCGCGCGCAACGGCCTGGATTTGGCCGATCGTGGCCGGAGCCATGGCGAACGCGGCCGCGGCGCGTCCGTCCGCGACGGCGCGTTCGAGCGCGGCCGTTCCGTGGATGCCGCCGACGAAGAAGATGCGCGGGTCGGTGCGCGGGTCTCCGATGCCGAGCACTGGCGCGAGAAGATCCTCCTGGAGGCGCGTCGGATCGAGCCGTGCCACGGGATTCGAGGCCTGTTCGTCGGTGACCGGCCATGTCAGCCGATACCATCCCCTTTCCAGAAGCAGCGCGCACGAATGCGACGGCAACGCCGAATCCGGCGCGGGGATTGACGCCGCGGTGAATCCGCGCGCCAGCGCCGCCTTCAGGAATTCCTCCGGCGTCATGCCGGCCAGGTCGCGGACGCATCGGTTGTACGGAAGGATGCGTAGCTGCGACGCGGGGAACAGACACGCCATGAAACGCGACGACTCCGCATCGGAGCCGCCTTCCGCAAGCCGCGCCGCCGCGCGGCACGAGGCGGCGCAGCGGTGATGCCCATCGGCTATGTACGCGCATGGCACGGCCTCGTATGCCGCCACGAGCGCCGCTCCGTCGCGGACGCGCCATACGGTGTGCCGGACCCCGTCCGCCGCCGTGAAGTCGTAGAGCGGGGAAGTCGCCGCGGTTTCCTCCGCGACTAGCGCGTCGATGGCAGGCGAGTCGTCGTGGCACAGAAACACCTGGCCCGTGTGGGCGCGCGTCGCGAGAATGTGATCCGTGCGGTCGTCCTCCTTGTCCTTGCGCGTCTTTTCGTGCTTGAGAATCGTGCCGTTGTCGCAGTCTCCGACATCGCAGCAGGCGACGACCGCGGTCTGGGACCGACCGTCAAGCGTCTGGCGGTAGAGGTAGAGGGCGGGGCTCTCTTCCCGCACGAGGCTTCCTTTGGAGACGAGCGCGTCCAGCGCGGATTTCGCAGCCTTGTAGACGGCCGGCGAACGCGGATCCTCGCCTTCCGGCAAGTCGATTTCGGAACGCACGACGTGAAGGAACGACAAGGGGTTGCCGGCGGCCAGGGACCTGGCCTCGGCGGTGTCGACGACGTCGTATGGCGGCGACGCGATGTCGGCGGCCAGAGACTGGTCGGCCGGCCGCAGGGCGGCAAAGGGATGGATTTTCATGAAAGGGGCGTGTCGGTTGAAGCCGGCGCTTCCTGTTGTTCTGCGTCGGCGACGGGAGGCTCGGGCTCCGGTTCCCCTGCCGGTTGTCCGGCCGGGGCGGATTCCGCAGGCGGCTCCGCCGGTGGCGGATCTGCGGGTGGCGGTGCCTCCGTGGCGGCCGGAGCCGGGGCGGGACTTGCGGGTTCCGCAGTCCAGAACGGGTGCTCCTGGCCAACGGCCAGAACCCCGTTGGAGTACTCGATCAATGCGCCGCGATCGAGCGCGAACGCCAGTTGCGACCGCACGGCTTCGGCCTTTTCGGGTGCGGTGCCCTTTGGTGTGAGCGCTTCGAGCAGCTGCTTGCGGGTGCCGCCGGGATTCGCGGCGCTCCATTCGAGGATTTCGCGCAATTCAGGAACCGCGAGCGAGGTGTCGATCGCCGTGGGGGCACGGAAGGAGACGAATTCCTCGCGATGTTCGTCCGATGCGCGGAAGAGCGCGAGTTTTCTTGCCTTGAGACCCGCCCTGACGGCGAAAAACAGGGAAGAGACGGGAATTCGCTGTTCGTGGTCCCACGCGCGGCGAATCGCCGCTAGCGCCTGCGCGTCGGCGAGCTTGGTGCTGACCTCGTGGCCGATTGTGACCTGACGGGAATGGCGCACCATGCGCGGCAGGGATTCGGCGAGAAAGCGCGCTTCAGCCTCTTCTCGGGAAAGACGTTCGGGCGTCTCTGGCGCGGGCGCTTCCGCTGCTTCTGGCGCGGGCGCTTCCGCCGCTCCTGGCGCTGGCGTTTCAGCTGCTTCTGGCGCGGGTGCTTCCGCCGCTTCTTGCGCGGGCGCTTCCTCCGATGCGGGCGCTTCGGGCGCAGGCGTTTCCGCCGTGGCTGGAGCATCCGGCGCGGGTTTCGCAGGCGCGGGAGCGTTGGGTTTGGCGTCCTGTTTGATCTTTTCGAAGAGGGTTTTGTGGGAAGCCTGCGCGCGCCATGCGGCGACGGCTTCTTCCCCGGCCACCAGTTCGATGCGCGAGCGGTACTCCGCTTCGCTCATGCCAGCGCACGCAGGATCCCGAAGCATTTCGTCGATGCATCGCGAATAGCTGTGGTGGTTTGGCGGTGCGAGCCACTTGCCGGTCACCCCGCAACGGGCGACGGAGGAATACGACCCCCCGGGAGGCTCCACCTCGACCTCGACTGCCCTGTACGCCTTGGGAAAATGCTCCGCGAGAATGTGGCGGCGCAGATCGTCCTCGGTGCGCGCGAACCAGCCGCACTCCGTACACTGGTGGAATTTTTCGTCCTTGTGCGCCTCGTCGAACTCAAGGCGCGCAAGCGTTGTGTCCGGAGTCTTGTAAAACAGTTCCACCACGTCGCGAAGCGGCATGGCCTTGCGGCTGACGGCGATTTTGCGGGCCAGGAACGAAAGCGCGGCCTGATCCGGAAGGAATCGCACGGAGAACGGCGGCGGGACGCGTTCGGCGTCAGGGCGTCCGTCGCGGCGCCAGCGCTGGGCGCCGCCGTCGTGGCGGAAATCGCCATCGCGGCGCGGGGGGCGGTCGCGGAAATCGCCGTCGCGGCGCGGGGGGCGGTCGCGGAAATCGCCATCGCGGCGCGGGGGACGGTCGCGGAAATCGCCGTCGCGACGCGGGGGGCGGTCGCGGAAATCGCCGTCGCGGCGCGGCGGGCGGTCGCGGAAATCGCCGTCGCGACGCGGGGGACGGTCGCGGAAATCGCCGTCGCGGCGCGATGGGCGGTCGCGGCGGTCGTGGCGCTCAAAGCGCTCTTCTCGCGCGGTTTCCCACTTCTCGGCACGGCGACGAAGCGATTCGCCTGCCTCTTCGGAGGAGCTTTTTGCCCAGGACGGAGCAAACGAGAGTCCGTCGAATGGATTGTCCGTGGATTGGTCGTCGCTTTTCATGGCATTTTGTCCGTTGCGCCGCAGTGGCTGCTGTTAGAAGACGTTTTGTTCGCCGGCCGCGAAAAGCACCTGCCCGGAGCCGGCATCGACGATCGCGAAGGACTCCGACTGGCGCAAAGGCTCGCTCTTGAATGAAAGCCGGGCCTTGTAGGCCGACTGGATGTCGCGGATGAACACGGAGTCCGCGTCGCGCAGACGCTCCAGCACCGAAGGATGGACGCATATCTGCAGGTCCGTCTCGCGCTTTTCCTGCGAGAGAAGCGCGGTGAGCGAACGCAGGCGGCGCTGGATGTCTGCGGAAAGCTGGAGCGGCGTCTTTACGACGCCGTGCCCGCGACAGTACGGGCATGGCTGGCGGGTCTGCGAAAGGAGGCTGCGCTCAAAGCGCTGGCGCGTCATTTCCAGCAGTCCGAGCTCGGAAATCTGGGTGATGTTGGTGCGCGCCTTGTCGCGCCGGCAGGCGCTGCGGAGCGCCCTGAAGACCTGCTGCTGGTGCTTGCGGCTCTTCATGTCGATCAAGTCGAGTACTACGAGCCCGCCGATGTTGCGTATGCGCAGCTGGCGCGCGACCTCTTCGACCGCCTCGAGATTGACTTCGAGGATCGCGTCCTCCTGCGAGCCGTTGCCCTTGTGGCGCCCGGTGTTGACGTCCACCGCGATCAGCGCCTCCGTCTCGTCGATCACCAGATATCCGCCGCTCTTGAGCGGAACCTTGCGGCGGAACGCCTCCTCCAGCTGCGTTTCGACGCCGTAGTGGTCGAAGATCGGGTAGTTCCCGTCGTAGCGCTGCACGAGGTTCTTCGCGTGTCTGGATATGCGGGCGCATTCCTTGCGGACGCGCTCGTAGACAACGGGGTCGTCGACGACGATGCGGTCCACGTCTTCCGTCATCCAGTCGCGGACGACGCGCATGACCAAATCGGGCTCCTCGTAGACGCAGGCCGGCGCGGGCAGGTCCTGGATGCCCTGCTTCATGTCCTGGTAGGCGCCGACGAGGACGCGCAGGTCGCGCACGAACGCGGTGTGGGAGACACCCTGGCCTGCGGTGCGGACGATGAGGCCGCAGTCCTTGGGTATGAACTTCTGGAGGCGGTCGAGTATTTTCTTGAGGCGCTTGCGCTCCTCGGAATCCCCGATGCGGCGCGAAACGCCGCGCAGAGTTCCGCCCGGCATGAGCACAAGATACCGGCCCGGGATCGAAAGGGACGCTGTGATGCGCGGCCCCTTGGTTCCGATCGGCCCCTTGGAGACCTGCACCGTGACGACGGAGCCTGCGGGGAAGCGCTTGGCGATTTCCTCGTTGGAAAGGCGCTTGGAAGAGGGTGCCTTGCCATGACGGGCCTTGCCCTGGTCGCGGGAGCCGCCCTTTCCGCCCTGTCTGTCGGAGGATGAATCGTCGTCGTCGTCGCCTTCGGAATCGTCGTCGTCGAGAAGCGAGTCCTCGTCGGGATTCATGTCCCAGTAGTGGAGGAACGCGTTTTTCTTCATGCCGATGTTGACGAACGCGGCCTGAAGGTCGTCCTGCAGGTTCTGGATGCGACCGCGGAAGATCGAGCCGACAAGGCGCTCGTCCGCGGGGTGTTCCACCTGAAAATCCTCGAGGCGGCCGTTTTCAAGCACGGCGACGCGGGTTTCAAGCTTTTCTGCGTTGATCACTATTTCGCGACTCAAGTGGCTGGTTTCGCGAGTGATCCATTTGTTTTTTAGAAAATTCTTTCCGAACATGGCGGACAATCAAAGTGGGCGGCGTTCCGGCTGCGGGAGCTCTTGCCGAATCGGGCCGCGGCGACCGGGGCAAGACCCGGAATCGCGGACGCGGCGTGGCCGCCTCGTTGCAAAAAAAGAGAAGTTGTAGACAGGTTGAACAAAAGAACGAATCGCGCAGGGCGGGACACGGCCCGCCTTGGCGGTGAAACGTGGGAACGCCCGCAATCATACACCTTTTTCCCATTATGGCAAATCCCCCCGTTTCCAGCTGCGGATTTCCGGGGCGGCCGCCGCGCGGGGAGACCAGCGGCCGCGCCCGGCGGCGGGTTCGGATTCCGTGGGGGCGCCGGCGGTGGCATTGCCGTGACGGGCGCGTTTTGCTAGAATCCGTCGCGACAAGCCAAAAACACAGCATGAAACCGATTCCGGAAATTCTCGCGGACAACGCGCGTCTGTACCCAAACGAAACCGCTCTCGTCGAAATCAACCCGCAGGAGCTTGAAGCCCGCCACGCCACCTGGAAGGAATATTCCCTCATCGAGCCGGGCACCGTCGACGCGTTCCGATCCGAGATCACATGGGCCCAGTTCGAGGAAAAGGCCAACCGGTTCGCGAATTTCCTCCTGACCCGCGGCGTCAAGAAGGGCGACAAGGTGGCCATCCTGCTCATGAACTGCCTGGAATGGCTCCCCATTTACTTCGGAGTCCTGCGCACCGGCGCCCTGGCCGTGCCGCTCAATTTCCGGTACGCGTCGGACGAAATCAAGTACTGCGTCGATCTGGCCGACGCCTGCGCGCTTGTGTTCGGGCCCGAGTTCACCGGCCGCGTGGAGCAGATCGCCGACCGTCTGCCCAATGTCAAGACCCTGCTTTACGTCGGGGGCGACTGCCCGACGTTTGCGGAAAGCTATGGGACGCTGGTGTCCTACTGTTCGTCGCGGCGGCCGTCCGTGCCGCTTTCCCTGGACGACGACGCGGCGATCTACTATTCGTCCGGCACCACCGGCTTTCCCAAGGCGATCGTGCTGCGCCACCGGGCGCTGGCCCAGAGCTGCGAAGTCGAGAGGGCTCACCACGGGCAGACCCACGAGGACGTGTTCCTCTGCATCCCGCCGCTGTACCACACCGGCGCGAAGATGCACTGGTTCGGAAGTTTCCTTGTCGGCGGCAAGGCGGTTCTCCTGCGCGGAGTGAAACCGGAGTGGATACTTCGGGCGGTCTCGGAGGAGAAGTGCTCGATCGTGTGGCTGCTCGTTCCGTGGGCGCAGGACATCCTGGACGCGATCGAGCGCGGCGACGTCGATTTGGCCGACTACGACCTTTCGCGCTGGCGGCTGATGCACATCGGGGCGCAGCCCGTGCCGCCGTCGCTCGTGGAGCGCTGGCGCCGCGTGTTTCCCGGCCATGCGTACGACACCAACTACGGGCTTTCGGAATCGACGGGGCCGGGATGCGTCCATCTGGGCGTAGAGAACGTGGCGCACGTGGGAGCCATCGGGGTTCCAGGCTTTGGCTGGGAGGCAAAGATCGTCGGTCCGGCGCCGGAGCGCGTCCAGGTGCGGCGCGGCGAAGTCGGGGAGCTCGCGGTGCGCGGTCCAGGCGTCATGAAGGAGTACTACAAGGACCCGAAGGCCACGGCCGAGGTGTTGGACGCCGACGGTTGGCTCTACACCGGGGACATGGCGATGCAGGATCCGGAGGGCTTCATCTACCTGGTGGACCGCAAGAAGGACGTGATCATCACCGGCGGCGAAAATCTCTACCCCGTGCAAATAGAGGACTTCCTGCGCGGGTGCGACGCGGTGAAGGACGTGGCCGTCATCGGGCTTCCCGACGAGCGCCTTGGCGAAATCGCGGCGGCCGTGGTGGAGACCAAGCCCGGCGTGAAGTTCGGCGAGGCGGAGGCAGAGGCGTTCTGCAAGGCGCTGCCGCGCTACAAGAGGCCGCGCAAGTTCATATTCGCCCCCGTGCCGCGCAATCCCACCGGCAAGATCGAAAAGCCGAAGCTGCGCAAGCAATACTGCGGCGCGGCTCTCGTGGCCCGCCAGGTGGGGCTCGCGACCTGACAGTCGCCGCGCACATGCGTACGCCGCGCGTCACAATCGCAGTTTTCTGCCTGTATCTTCTCGCCGCAGCGTTCGGCGAGGTTGCCTGGAGAGTCGCCCGCGCACGCGACGAGACTCCGGAATACAACCGCGTCCGGCTCGAATGGCGCTACCTTCCGCCGCTTTCCCGCGTGGAGGAGCCGGTCGCCGCCGACGCGGGCGTCACGGCGGCCGCCGACGCACGCCCCAAAACGCGCTTTTTCCTGCTGGGAACGGACAATCTTGGGCGTAGCGTTGCGCTGAGGCTCGTCCAGGGTGCGCGCATCGCGATCCAGGTCGGGTTGCTTTCCGCGCTGCTGGCCGTGCCGTTCGGGACCGCGCTCGGGCTTGTGTCGGGATATTTCGGCGGCGCGATCGACGCCTGCGTCCTGTGGCTGTGCGCGATCGTGGCCGCGATTCCGGCGCCCCTGCTGATTCTGGCCGTGTCGCTGGTGGCGGGAAAGGGGCTGTTGGGAGTCTACGTTGGAATTGGCGTGACGACCTGGGTCGGCGTCTGCCGCACGGTGCGCAGCGAGACCGCGAAGCACCGGGACCGCGCGTACGTGCTCGCCGCCCGCGCGACGGGCTGTCCGTCCTGGCGGATCCTGCTGAAGCACATTCTGCCCAATGTCGGGCACCTGGTGATAGTCGCGTTCTCCCTGCGCTTTCCCGCCGCGGTTGGCACCGAGGTGTTCATGAGCTTTCTGGGACTTGGCGCGCAGGACGAGCCTTCGTGGGGCGTGATGATCGGCAACGCGCGCGTGAGACTCTGGCAGGGCGCCTGGTGGGAGGGCGTGTTCACGACCCTGGCGGTTTTCGGACTTGTGCTGGCGGCCAACAGGCTCGGCGACTGGCTGCGCGACCGCCTTGATCCCGCGGCCGCCTGACGCCATTCGCCGCTCCACCTCCACCACGGAAGCCCCCCCCTCTAAGACAGTCAACCGCAACCGTCCGCGCGACCATGAAGAAATTTCCTAGGAATCCGGCCTGGCGGCGCTTCCGCGCAAACCGTCGCGGATGGTGGTCCCTGTGGATTTTCTGCGGGATCTACGCGCTATCGCTCTGCGCCGGTTTTTTCTGCCACGATCCGCACGAGGTGTTTCCGACGTCGGTTCTGGATCCGCATCTGCGTCCCGCTGCCCATCCAGCCAAGCGCTATCCGGCGGCCGCCGTCGAGTACGCGGCTACGGACGACGGCGCGGCGGTTTCCCGTATCCGCGCGTGGGGCGACACGGACCGCTTCGCCGACGCGCTGGCCTCGCCGCTGCCGCCTGAACCCGTGCTTCGCGCCGTTCGCGAAAGGCTCGGCGGCGGCGCGGCGCCCGTCGCCGGCGAGGCGTTCGAGTGGACGGATGGCGCGGTGTCCTGGCGCGTCCCGCGTTCGCGCGAGACCGCCGCCGCCATGCGCGTCCGCGTGATCCTGCGACCGGCGGACTGGCGAACCGCCGCGCCGGAACCCGCCGAACGAACCGCCGGGCACGGCGAAGTCGCGCTTGAGCCTGCGGCGTTTCCGTTTCGGCCGGTGCCCGGGCATCCGTTTGGATTCGACGCGGCGGGGCGCGACGTCCTTTCGCGCGTGGTGTACGGCGCGCGCACCGCGATATCGTTCGGACTACTGCTGGTGGCGGCCTCGCTGGCGCTCGGGACGCTGCTTGGCGCGGTGCAGGGGTATTTCGCGCGCTGGGTGGACATTCTGGGGCAGCGCTTCACGGAAATCTGGTCGGCGATACCGTTCCTGTACGCGATGATTTTTCTGGGCAACACGTTCGGACGGTCGTTCGGGCTGCTGCTGGCGGTGTACGCGGCGTTCAACTGGATAGGGGTCGCCGCCTGGGTTCGCGCGGAGTTTCTTCGGCTGCGCGGGCGCCCGTTCGCGGACGCAGCGCGGGTGCAGGGCCTCTCCCACGCCGCGGTGATGTTCCGGCACGTGCTTCCGAATGCGCTGGCGCCTCTCGTGACGGCGTTTCCGTTCCAGCTCGTCGGCGCGATCGGGGCTCTGGCGGCCTTGGACTATCTCGGCTTCGGGCTGCCTGACGGCGCTCCGAGCTGGGGCGAACTCCTCCGGGAAGCGCAGGCTTTCCGGCAGGCCTGGTGGCTTGTGCTTTGGCCGTCAGTCGCGCTTTTTACCGTCATGCTTCTTGGTGTGTTCGTCGGGGAGGGCCTGCGCGACGCGTTCGATCCGCGCCCCGCCTTCTCCGCGGCGCCGGTGGGTCGCCGGAAGGCGCGAGTCGCCGCGCCGCCGCGCACCGCCGGCGCGCCGGCTCCAGACTCCAAACCTGCCGCGCTTGAAATCGACGATCTGCGCGTCTCGTTCGACACCCCGGCCGGGGAGGTTCGCGCGGTGGACGGCGTGTCGCTGCGCGTCGCGCCGGGCGAGGCGCTCGGTCTCGTGGGCGAATCCGGATGCGGCAAAAGCGTGACCGCGCTTTCCGTGCTGCGGCTGGTTCCGTCCCCTCCCGGGCGCATGGTTTCGGGGCGGGTGCTGGTTGCCGGGCGCGACGTGGCGTCGCTCTCCGACGCGGAGCTGCGCGCCCTGCGCGGCGGCGCCGTCGGAATGGTGTTCCAGGATCCAATGACTTCGCTTTCGCCGCTGAGGCGCGTCGGCGACCAGATGCTCGAAGCGCTGCGCCTGCACCGCCGGGTTTCGCGGCGCGAGGGACTGGCCCTGGCCGAGCGGATGCTGGCGCGGTGCGGCATCGCGGATCCGCGCCGCTGTCTTCGCCAGTGGCCGTTCAGGCTTTCCGGCGGGATGCAGCAGCGCGTCATGGTCGCTACGGCCATGATCTGCGGACCGCGCCTGCTCCTGGCCGACGAGCCGACAACCGCGCTCGACGCATCGGTGCGGGCCATGACGCTCGACGCCATGAAAAGCGCGTGCGGCCCCGAAACCGCGCTTCTGCTCGTCTCGCACGACATGGCCGCAGTCCGGCGCTGCTGTTCGCGTGTGGCGGTGATGTACGCGGGCAGGATCGTCGAAAGCGGCCCCGTGGATGAGGTACTGCGTTTGCCGCGCCATCCGTACACGGCGGCGCTGCTCGCCGCGCATCCTTCGCTGCATCCGCCGGGCGCGGCGCTGCCGGCGATCCCGGGTTCGGTGCCGTCGCCGCTGGACTGGCCCGCCGGCTGCCGATTTGCGCCGCGTTGCAGCCGCGCAACCGCCGAATGCCGCGGCGGCGGGTCGCCTGAGCTGCGGCCGTGCGCGGACGGAGTCGCGTGCGCCTGCCTGCATCCGCTTGATCCCGGTCTTGATGCCGGAAACTCAATACGCGACGAAAGGCCTGCGGCCGGAACTGCCGCGTCGGCCGTTTCCGCAACGGAAGCCGGGACCACTTCCGGAGGAAGCGGTTGCGCGCCGGCCGCCGCCCAGGCGTGTCCGGCGCCGCTCGCGGCGGTCGGCGTTTCGAAGCGTTTCGGAAGATTCACTGCCGTTTCGAACGTCTCGCTTTCGCTGCGCGGCGGCGAAATCCTGGCCGTGGTCGGCGAGTCCGGTTCCGGAAAGACCACGCTTCTGCGCGTCCTGGCCGGACTGGAAGAGCCGGACTGCGGCGAAATACTGCTGGACGGCCGTGCCGTCGGGGCGCGCCGCCCGCGCGCGCAGCGCCGTGCGGTGCAAGTGGTGTTCCAGGATCCGTTCTCCGCCCTGAATCCGCGCCGGACGATCGGTTCGGCGCTCACGGAGGCCGCCGTCGCGCACGGGCTTGTCGCGCGGCGCGACGCAGCGGCGTTCGCACGCGACTGGCTCGCGCGGGTTTCGCTGCCTCCAGAAGCGGCCGAACGCTTCCCGCACGAACTCAGCGGAGGCCAGCTTCAGCGCGTCTGCATCGCGCGGGCGCTCGCGCTTCGGCCTCGCGTCCTGCTGCTCGACGAACCGGTTTCCGCGCTCGACGTGTCCGTCCAGGCGCAGATACTGAACCTGCTCTCCGACGTGAAGCGCGCCGAACGCCCGGCCATGCTTTTCGTCACGCACGACCTAGGCGTGGCCCGCTCGCTCGCCGACTCCGTGATGGTGATGCACCGCGGGGAGGCCGTGGAATGCGCGGACGCGGCGACGCTTTTCGCCGCGCCCGCGCATCCGTACACGCGCTCGCTGCTATCCTCCGAGATGACGATTCGAGGCTGATGCCGACGTGGGAGTCGCCGGTTCCTTCCGCCGCGGACGCGACGGAAGGGTGGGGGAGCGCGCCGCGCGTTTGCGCCGGCGTCAGTAGTTTTCGGCTTCCTCCTGGAAGTACGCCTTTGGATGGAAGCAGACCGGGCAGACCTCGGGTGCCTTGTCGCCGACGTACACGTGGCCGCAGTTGCGGCACTGCCAGCGCCGCGGGCCGATCTTGACCCAGACTTCGCCCTTCTCGATGTTCGCGAGCAGCTTGCGGTAGCGCTCCTCGTGGTGCTTTTCGATGGCCGCCACGCCCTCGAACTGGCGCGCGATCGCCTCGAAGCCCTCCTCGCGGGCCTCTTCGGCGAAGCGCCGGTACATCTCGGTCCACTCCTCGTGCTCGCCGGCCGCCGCCGCGGCCAGATTGGCCGGAGTGTCGCCGATGCCGCCGAGGTGCTTGAACCAGAGTTTCGCGTGCTCCTTTTCGTTGAGCGCGGTCTCCTGGAAGAGCGCCGCGATCTGCTCGTATCCCTCCTTCTTGGCCTTGGAGGCGAAGTAGTCGTATTTGTTGCGCGCCTGCGATTCCCCGGCGAACGCCGCCTGGAGGTTGCGCTCGGTTTTCGTTCCCTTGATGTCCATGACAAGTCCTTTCGTTTGCGTTGGATGCGGCACCATGCCGCACCGTCACCCCCGATGCTATCCGAACGCGCCCTTCAAGACAAGTGCGCGCCCCGCGACTGCCATGGCGAAACGGCGGCGCGGACTTTTCCCAAAGGCGCGGTTGTGGTAGGATTCGGTTCCGCGACACGGATGCGGGGAAGAAGATATGGCCGAAAAGACAGTGCTCATGTGCATGCCGGCGGGAACCATGGACGCAATGGAGAACCATGCGTTCATCCTCCGTCTGGCCGCGGCGCGGCGCTGGCGCTTCTTTTCGGCGGAGATCGAAAGCGCGCCTGGCGCCTCTCCGACGATCCGCCGCGCTTCGGTTCCCGCGGACTCCCTCGCCACTCTCGCGTCGACGCTCCGCCCGGACGGCGTGCTCGTCTATGGCCATGCGGCCTCTTCGGCCGATCTGCGCTCGGCGATCGGGAAATCCGTTCCGGCGGTTTTCGTGACTTCGGACGGACAGTCCGACGATCCGCGCGCCTCCTTCGTGGACCGCGATCCGGAATCGATCGCTGACGCCGCCGCCCGCACGTTTCTCTTCCAGGCTGGCGGCGTCGGGGAGTTTGCATTCGTGCCCGTTTCGCCAGACAGCGACTGGAGCCGCGCCCGCGGCGAAGCCTTTGCCCGCCGCGCCGCGGCGGCCGGCAAGCGTTTCCACCGCTTTGACGCCGGCGCGGGCGCCCCGGGGGACGAGTCCCCGGAACGGCCGCCGCTCGCCGTTCGCCTTGGTCGCTGGCTTGAAGCGCTTCCGAAGCCATGCTGCCTTCTGGCCGCCAACGACCTCGTGGCCGAATCGGTCCTGTGGATCGCCGCGAAGTCCGGCATCGCCGTGCCGGACGACCTTGCCGTGATCGGCGTCGACAACCGCCCCCATGTCTGCGAAGCGACGACGCCGACGCTCACGAGCGTGAAGAACGACATTCAGGCGGAGCTGCGCGTCTCGGCCGACATGCTGGACGCCTGGCTCGCCAGCCCCTCCGCCCCGCCTCCGCCGCGCCGCCTCGTGCCGGCGGACGGCGTCGAGCTCCGCGCCTCCACGCGCCACGCGCGCGACCGCCGCGTCGCCGCCGCGCTGGAGTTCATCCGCCTCCACGCCTGCGAAGAGGGCTTCGGCCCCCGCGCCGTCGTGGCCTCCATGGGCATTTCGAGAACCGTCGCCGACAAGCTTTTCCGCACCGGACTCGGCCGCACGATCCTCGACGAAAT
The DNA here is from genome assembly GCA_946624575.1 of uncultured Verrucomicrobiota bacterium. Lineage (GTDB taxonomy): Bacteria > Verrucomicrobiota > Kiritimatiellia > RFP12 > UBA3636 > UBA3636. The sequence goes on along the minus strand of CAMOSH010000011.1, from coordinate 24,119 downwards.
CCATGCGCGCCGCCTGGAACGCGCCAAGGGACTGCTCCTCTCCGGGATCGCGCCCGACGCCGTCGGCGCCCTCTGCGGCTATGCCTCGCATCAGGATTTCCGCCGTGTTTTCCGCAATCGCGTCGGCACCACAATCCGTCGGTGGACGCTTTCCCGTGGCGTTTGATTTGTTCAAAAATAGGCTTTTGATTTGTTCGCTTTTCTGCAAATCGATAGGTTATCATTGGCTCCGTCTTCAAACCGCATCGCGTCTTCCCTCGCAGGAAGAGGAACGGCTAACAACCAGAAAAACGGAGAAAACCATGAAACGACATTTGTTTTTCGCGCTGGCGATCGGCGTTGCAACGGCCGCTTCGGCGGCGGTCGAGCCCGTGATCAACGGCAACACCCGCACCTTCACCGTCGCAAGCGGCACGGAAACGTATTCCACGGCGCTTTCCGGCGCCGTGGACGTGGTCAAAGACGGTCCCGGACGGCTCGTCCTCGACACGGCCGCGTCGGGATTCACCGGGACAGTAGTCGTGAAAGCCGGCACGCTCGAAATCAAGGATGCGGGCGCGCTCGGCGCCACTTCCGTGCCGATTTCCGTGGAGGACGGCGGGCGGCTGCTCCTCTCGCTGCCCGGTTCCACGGCGTTCGGCCACGTGATCACGATTGCCGGAACCGGCGCCGACAGCGCGGCCCCATACGCTTTCGACTACAACCGCACCTCCACCGGCAACAGCGACTCCCTGATTGACGGACTCGTCCTCGCGGACGATGCCACCATCGTCGTTCGCAAGGATCAGCGCTGGGGCGTGGCCACCGGCGGGATCATCGAACTCAACGGCCATACGCTCACGCGCAAGGGCGGCGGCGAGTGGATGATCAAGAGCATCGACGTGAAATCGACTGGCGGCGCCGGAACGGTCGTCAACACGGCGGGGACACTGACATTCCAGGGGACCCCGCAGGTTTCGTCCGACGTGACGTTCGACATCGCGAGCGGAAGCGGGGTGGTCGGCCTCTGGGCGGTCGAAAAAACGGCCGGGATCGAGGGGCCGGTCCATCTTGCCGCCGGACGGACCCTGCAGGCGCAGGCGGGGGTGAACGAAGGCGACAACCGCGTCCGCAGCGTCCATTTCGCCGGAAGCGCGACGCTTGCGACGACTTTCAAAACAGCCGCGCGGTCCATGACAATCGACGCCGTTTCCGGCGCGTCCGACGCAGCACCGACCGTCGATGGCATAGGGTCGCTCTACTTGACCGGAGACGTGGCGCTCGGCGACGCCGGCAACTTCACCGCAAAGGGCGGCTACCTCTATTTCAATGGCGACGACTCAGAGCGGACCCTCAATTTGCGAATCAACTCAACGAACACGACGACCATCGCCGGCGGTGACACCTTCCTGTGTTCGCTGCGGGTCGCGAGCGGCGGCGCGACGAGCGGCCAGCTGCGCCATACCGGCGGCGTCACCGGCGTGCGCTCCGGTGACTTGCCCCGCATCGGCGAGGCAAACGGCCAGCGCGCCTACTTCACGATGGAGGGCGGAGAGTTCCGCGCCAGCAACACGGTGTTCGTAGCCGAGAAGAAGGGTTCTTTCGGAGCGTTCCGCCAGACTGGCGGATATTTTGAATCGTGGGGGCCGCCGACTGGCAACACCCAATACACGGTGTTCCTGCACATCGGCCGTGGAGGCGACGCCCTATTCGTGCAGACCGGCGGCACCAACGACATAGCCCACGCCGTTTCGACTGGCAGCCAGTCATACCGGGCGTTGATGGGTTCAACGAACGGCACCGTTGCGGCGACCATCGCCGGCGCCGGGACGGAATTCCGCACAAGCGGGTTCCAGATGGGCGGCTCCGGGATTTCGACGAACATACTCAACCTCGCCAATGGCGGAACGCTCAAGGCAAACCGGTTCCGCAGCCACAACAGCAGGCCGGCGGGCTCCCTCACCGTCGTCAACGTAGACGGCGGCATCTTCGCCCCGACCTACGCGGGCGACGTGACGGCGGCCGTTTCGGGGACGAATCCCGACAAGTTCGTCATCTGGGGCGGCGGCATGGTCGTAGACACTTCCGACAACTCCATGCATTCGGGAACTGGCACCACGACTCTTCCGTTTGACTTCTCCGCGCCGTCGGGAAGCGGCGTCGCCTCCATCGCGCTTCCGTCCTCCGTGGCCGAGAAATACATCGGTGTCGGCCAGGTCGTCATCGAGGACGCGACCGGCTGGGGCGCGAGCGCCTACGCGGAGTTCGACTTCAAGACGAAGAAGCTCTCGGAGATCGTCGTCACGTCGCGCGGCTGCAACTACTCCGACGGCGCCAAGGCATATCTGGTGAGCCCCGACGGCAAGAGCCGCACGGAGTGCACGCTCACGCTTTCCTCCAACGACGGTCTCTGCGGCACGCTCGTGAAGCGCGGCGGCCCGCAGCTCATACTCTCCGGCGAGGCCGGCTCGTTCAGCGGCGGCTACGAAGTCGAAGAAGGAAGCATGCAGCTCCGCACGGAGGTTTCCGCCGTGGAGACGCTTCGCGTCGAATCCGACGCCACGCTCGACCTCTACGGCAAGGCTGTTTCGCCGGCCACGAAGGCGGTTTCGACGGCCACGTTCGAAGGCGCAGGATCGGTCGTGAACGGCGACGTGACGGTGACCGGGACGCTCAAGGCGAAGTGCGCGGAACTCTTCGCGGGGGCCCACGCAACGTTCGGCGGCGCGCTGACGTTCGCAGACGGCGCGACGCTGGAAATTTCCGATCCGGAGAATCTCGCGACCTACCAGGAGTCCGCCCGCGCCATCGCGGTCTCGGCGGCTGGCGGCATCTCCGGTGCGCCCGCGCTCCGTCTCTCCGGCGGCGCCGCCGTCGGCAACTGGACGCTCGAAGCCTCTCCCGACGGAACGTCGCTCCTGCTCGGCTTCCCCAAGGCGTTCGTCATGGTGATCCGCTAGATTTCAAGAAATGCTCTTTCCCCGATTCTGGGAAATCCCGGAACTCACGTCCATCCGCCGCCTCCGCGCCCGCGCCGCACTCGTGCCGTTCCCGTCGGCCGAGACGGCGCTTTCGCGCGATCCGGCGCGCAGTCCCTGGTTTCTTTCGCTCGACGGCGAGTGGGCCGTCTCGTATCACGAACGCGTCGAGGACGCGGACGATCGCGAAGTCGCCGCCGGCGCGGACGTTTCCTCCTGGCCGCGCGTCGCCGTGCCGGGCGATCTCTGCGTCCAGGGATTTTCGCATCCGCACTACACCAACATCCAGATGCCGTTCGAGAGCCGGCCGCCGTTCGTGCCGGACGCGAATCCTTGCGCCGTGCTGCGCACAGCCTTCGATCTTCCGCGCGGCTGGGAGGCGCGCCGCACCGTTCTGCACCTTGGCGCGGCGGAAAGCCAGGCGTGGATCTACGTGAACGGCGCCTTCGCCGGAATGTCCACCGACAGCAAGCTCCCGGCGGAGTTTGACGTCACGGACCACGTGCGCCCCGGCCGCAACGAACTTGCCGTCCTGTGCATCCGGTGGAGCGCCTGTTCCTACGTCGAAGACCAGGACCACTGGATGGAGCTGGGGCTGCACCGCTCCGTCTTCCTCTACTCCACCGATTGGCTTTCGATCGGCGACGTAGAAGCGCGCGCCGGATGGGACTGGCAGGCGGCGCGCCCCGCCGGCACGCTCCAAGTGCGCGTCCGCGCCGAGTTCCACCGCCCCGCCGCCGCGCAGACGCTCCAGAACTCCAACGACGACGATCCGAATCTCGGTTGGTCCGTCCGCGCGCGCCTCTTCGACGAAACCGGCCGCCCCGTTCCCGGCGCCGCCGCGCTGGAATCCGGACCTCTTTCGCGCGACTATCGGGCGACGCTCTGGGAGGCGGCGCTGAGCCCGGCGCGTCCGCTCCGTTCGGTGAAGCCGTGGAGCGCCGAGTCGCCCGCGCTCTACACGCTGCTCGTTGAGCTCTGCGACGAAACGGGCCGCCTCGTCGAGGCGACCGCGCTGCGCGTCGGCTTCCGCGACGTTCGCGTCGCGGGGCGGGAGCTGCTCGTGAACGGGAAGGCCGTCGAAATTCGCGGCGTCAACCGCCACGAATTCCACGAACGCCTGGGCAAGCGCTGCCCGCCGGAAACGGATCTGGAGGACGTGCGGCTCCTGAAGCGCTTCAACTTCAACGCCGTGCGCTGCAGTCACTACCCCGTCGCGTCGAGCTTCTACGACCTCTGCGACGAATGCGGCCTCTACGTCTGGGACGAAGCCGACATCGAATGTCACGCCGAGCGCCAGCGCATTCCGCACGACGAATCGTGGCGCGCGGCCTTTCTGGAACGCGGCCTGCGCATGGTCGCCCGCGACCGCAACCACCCCTCGGTCGTCGTCTGGTCGCTCGGCAACGAGAGCGGCATTGGCGAAAACCACCTAGCGCTCGCCCGCGCCGTCCGGGCCGCGGACCCGACGCGCCCCATCCACTACGAGGGCGCGATGCACGCCGGCCCGGCCGAGGGCACCCACCTCTTCGGCTCCCCGGTTTCGCGGGAGCTCACCGACATCGTGACGCCCATGTATCCGCAGATCAAGGAGCAGATGCTGCGCTGGGCTCGCGAAGTGGCCGACGACCGTCCGATGATCAACTGCGAATACGCCCACGCCATGGGCAACAGCTGCGGCGGCCTTGCCGACTACTGGCGCGCCATCCGCGCGACGCACGGCCTTCAGGGCGGCTTCATCTGGGACTGGGTCGAGCAGGGCATCGCGCGCCCGGACAAGGGCGACTGGGGATACGGGGGCGACTTCGGCGACGAACCGAACGACGTCAACTTCTGCTGCAACGGCATGGTCAATCCCGACCGCTCGCCCAAGCCCCAGCTGTGGGACGCCAAGCGCATCCTCCAGCCGCTTGCCTTTTCGCTCGCGGACGTTCGGCGCGGCATTCTGCGCGCCGAAAACCGAGACTGTTTCCGCAACGCCCGCGAATGGCTGCAAGCCTCGTGGACGCTCGAAGAAGACGGCGTCTGCGTCGCGCGCGGTCGCGGCTCCGCCCTCGACATCCAGCCGCAAGGCTCCGCGACGCTGCGCCTCCTCGGCTGGGAGCGCCTGCACAAGCGAGCGCATCCGGCCGGCGGCGAGCGCTACCTTACCGTCTCCGCCACGCTCCGAAAGGCCGCCTCCTGGGCCCCCGCTGGCCATGTAGTCGCCTGGGACCAGTTCGCGCTCCCGTCTCCCGCCCCGACGCTCCCCGCGCGCGAAACGCCCGCGCCGCATTCAGGCGCGCAGGCGCTCCGCTGCGAGGACCTCGTTCCCGTCTTCACCATCTGGCGCTGCCCCACCGACAACGAGTGCATCCGTGGCCGGGCGGACGGCGACCGCGGCAACCTCTGGAAGGCCTACGGCCGCTGGTGCGCCCTCGGTCTCGACAAAGGCGGAGAGTCGCGCATCGCCCACCGCATGGAGCGCACCGCGCTGCCCGGCGGCGCCGTCGAGTTCCGCCACGAGTTCACCGTCCCGGACGACCTCGACGACATCCCGCGTCTCGCCGTGCGCTTCACGCTGCCCGGCGCGCTCGAGCGCCTTTCGTGGTTCGGCCTCGGCCCGCACGAAAACTATCCCGACCGCCACGAGGGTTCGCGCATCGGCCTGTGGCGCTCCACCGTTTCGGAGCAGTTTTTCCCCTACGTCGTGCCGCAGGAACACGGGCGCCACGGCGAAACGCGCTGGGTGGAATTGCGCGACGCGCGCGGCCGCGGCCTCCGCGTGGAAACCATCGGCGCTCCGCTGGCCTTCCGCGCGACGCACCTGCCGGACGAAGCGCTCTGGAACGCGCGCCACATTTCGGAATTGAAGCCGGAAGTGGCGACCACCCTTTACATTGAAGCCGCAGCGCGCGGCCTCGGCACCGGATCGTGCGGCCCGGACACGCTCCCGCAATACCGAATCCATCCCGGCGTTTACCGCCTCGCATACCGCCTTTCCCCGACATGAACCGACACGCTCGCACGTTTTCCCTTCTCGCTCTCTGCGCCGCCGCCCGCTTCGCGGTGGCGGACGCCGCTTCGCCCTACGGCGTCTGCTCCCACATCACGCGCGCCGGCTACGGCTACCGCGACGAATCGTGCGCCCGCATCGCGGACACCGGGATCGGCGCGGTCAGGTCCGATGTCGATTGGCATCGTTGCCAGCCCGCGCCGGACGCCCCCTTCGACTTTTCCTTCTACGACGCCGCGCTCGCCTCGTGCGAAGCTCGCGGCCTGCGTTTTCTCCCGATTCTCATGCGCCCTCCCGCGTGGGCGAAGCCGATCGGGGAGCATCTCGAAGAGTGGGGCGCCTTCGTCGAAGCCTTCGTCCGGCGCTACGGCATGCGCTGCCCCGACATCGAGATCATGAACGAGACGAACCTCCGCGTGTTCTGGGGCTCGGATCCCGATCCCGAAACCTACGCCGCCGTCCTGCGCACCGCCTTCGCGGCGGCGAGGCGCGCGGAGCCAGGCGTCCGAGTCCTTCTCGGCGGCCTCAACGGCGTGCCGCTGCCCTACCTCAGGCGCGTTCTCGAATGCGCCGGCCCGGACTCGTTTGACGCCGTTTGCGTTCATCCCTACACGCATCCCTATCCGCCGGAGCCGGCGCTGGAGCAAGATCTCGCGTCGCTGCGCGCGCTGCTCGCCGAATTCGGCGCCGCCGGCAAGCCGGTCATCGTATCCGAACTCGGCTGGCCGACGCACCAGGCGAACGTCGAAGGCCTGCCGCTACTGCGCATGCTCCTCGCGGCGGCGCGGCCCGAACAAAAGGCGTGGCGCTGCGTTTACGCGACCACGGCCCCCGAATCCGGCGCCTCGACCGTCGCTTCCGCGATCGCCGCCGCGCTCCCATCCGGCTCCACGTGCGAAGAGCTCTTCGGCGACGCGCTCCGCGCCCGCCTCGCCACCGGCGGCGTCGATGCCGTGATCTATCCCTTCGACGAGACGTTCCCGGCCGACACCTTCGACGCCGTGTTCGCCTTCGTGCGCGACGGCGGCGTCCTCGTCGATATCGGCGGCATGCCCATGTGGTATCCCTGCACCGAAACCGCGCCCGGCGTCTTCTCGAAGAATCTCCGCGGCGAGGACGCCGCGCCGCTGCGCGACCGTTTCCGCCTTTCGCTCGACGCCTGGTGGCTCAATCCCGCGCTCCCGCGCGAAGCTCGCGCCTTCCCGACGCCGGCGGCCAGCGCCGCCGGCTACAAGGGCGACCCAGCCGGAGAGCGCGCCCGCCGCTTCTTCAAGCCCGACCGCCTCGGCCCGGAGGACGAATTCGTTCCCCTGCTCGTCATGAAGGACACGGCGGGCGGAGATGCGGTGGCCGCCTCGCTCACCCGCTACGGCGGCGACATGAAAGGCTGCCTCGCCGTGTCCGGCGTAATGGGCCGCAACGCCTCGGTGCCCATCGACGAAGCGGCGCAGGCGCGCTATCTCGTGCGCTCGCTCGCCATCTGCCTCGCGCTCGGCGTGGACGGCTACTACTGGTATGAATTCCGCTCAACGGAAAAGGATCCGAACTACAGCGAGCATCACTTCGGGCTCACGCACAAGGACTTTGCCCCCAAGCCTGCGCTCGAAGCCTACCGCGCGTTCATCGCGCGCCGCCCGCCCGGCTCCGTGCAGCGCGACATCCCGCTGCGCGACCCCGACACCGGCCTCTACCGCTCCGAATGGAAGCGCCCCGACGGCACCGTCGGCGGGGTCCTCTGGAAGCCGGGCGAAATCGAAGACCCCGTCTTCTACTAGTGCCGGCGGGAAGTAGGAGCGCGGAGGGAAAACAAGGGGCCCGTCCCGAGCCCGTCCCCGTTAGGCCCGTTCCCCGCTAGGCCCGTCCGACCAGGCCGCGGCCCGCCCGCTGGCGAACGCTACGGATGAAGGGAAAGGCGCCGCCACGCGCCCGGGGAGCAGCCGAGGAGGCGGCGGCAGAAGTCGCAGAAGTAGGTTTGCGACGAGAAGCCGCATTCCCTGGCGATGTCGCCGATGGAGGCGTCCGACGTCGCGAGAAGCTCCTTGACGCGGCCGAGTCGGGCCTCTTCGACATGGCGGCGGATCGACTTGCCCGTCGTGGCGAAGACGCGCTCCGCCTGGCGGGGGCAGACGTCCATCGCCCTCGCCACGTCGCGGATGCCCAGATACGGGTCGCCGAACCGGTGCGCGATGTAGTCGAGGCCGTCCCGGAGGCGCGGATTGACGGCCGGCGCCGGCCCGACGCGCGAACTGGCGCGCCGCGCGACGCCGAGGACGCCGTAGGACTCCACCAGGGGGCGCCGGGGCCGTTTCGCCGCCCCTTCCTCCATCAGCCGCCGGAGCGTTTCGGCGGCGAGGCGGCCGGCGCCCTCGAAGTCGATGCGGACGCTGGAGAGGTTCGGGCGAACCGAAAGGCAATGCGTTTCGTCGTTGTCCGCGCCGACGATGGCGGCGTCGCGCGGGACTTCGAGCCCGGCCGTCTGGCAGGCCTCCAGCGTGAATTTCGCTAGCCGGTCGTTGGGAGCGAAGACGCCGAAGGGGCGGGGAAGCCGCGAAAGCCAGCGCGCCAGCTCCGCCCGTTCGGCGCCCCAGTCCCAGTCGGTCCTGGGGCCGTAGCGCCGCGCCTCGCAGCCCGCCGCGCGGATGCGGGCGAGGAAGGCCCGCTCGCGCGGCTTCGTCCAGTTCTGCGGCTTCAGGACCGGCACCACGGCGAAGTGGCGGCGCCCAGTCGCAAGCAGTTCTTCGGCCGCCGTTTCGGCCACGGCGCGGTTGTCGCAGGCGACGGACGCCCAGGGGCGGCTGCCCATTCCGGGCTTCCACGAAGCGTCGAGCGCGACGAGCGGGACGCCGAGCGCGCCAAGCGCCGCGTCCACCAGCGAATCGACGTGGCGGGCGATGACGCCGTCCGCCCGGGCCAGCAGGCTGCCGTATTTCGCGTAGTCGCGGCCCAGGAAGTAGATGTCGATCGTTTCAAGCGACCAGCCCAGGCGGCGCGCCGTGTCCGTGACGCCGCGCAGTTCGGTCCGCGCCGCCGCATAGTCCGTGGAAATCACGGCGACGACAAGGGGTTTCGGTTTCGGCGGCTTCTTCATGGCGGGATGCGGCTACATGCGCGAGAGTTCCGCCGCCTTCGCGCGGACGAACGATTCGAGGACGCGCAGCCGCGCCGCCGGGAGGTCGTGGCGCGGATGGCGCGTGAAGCGGAAGGACGCCGCGACGCGGCGGAGGCGCGCGCGCAAGGCCCGCGTCAGGCGCGCCGCCGCCGCCGCGTCGAAATCCGGGCAGAGCACGGGCCTGCGCGCGGCGGCGTAGCGGTCGAGGTTCGCAAGGTCCTCGTCCATCGCGAACGGGAAAAGCGACAGGCCGTGGTCGAACGCCGGCGCGAGGGCGAACGGCTCGTTCGTCTCGTTTCGCACGAGGACGCCGAGGTTGCCGAGGTGCCGGTCCTCGTTGCGGACGACGGCGTCGAAGACGACGGTCTCCCGCAGCGCCGGCAGGAACTCCGGCGCAAAGGAGCGGAGGAATTCCTCGGCTTCGTCAAGCGTTTTCGCCCGCGTGAGGCGCGACAGGGGGACGAACGAGACCTTTTCGGAGGTGAAGAGGGGGCATGTCGAGCAGAGGCGCCCGCGAAAACGGGAGAGCCCGTAGGCGACGTGCGGGACGCCGAGCGCCTCGGCGACCTGGGCGGCGTGAAACTCGCTCTGCGGTTCGCGCCCCGCGTTGGCCGCGCCCTCGCTGCCGCCCTTGAAGAGGAAGACCCCGCCTCCGGCGCGCCGCCAGCACTTGGGAAGCGCGCCGTTCGTCGTAAATTCCGGGGATGTCCGGAAGGTCGTGCGGACGTAGGAGCCGTATCCCGTGAACGCGAGGCGGGCAAGGACGCCCGAAAAGCGGTTCCGGTAGAGGTTGACCTCCTCCCACCGCTTCCGGAATCCGTCTTCGGCGATCCAGTGGACGTCCTGCAGGGAAAGCCCGCGGCAGATTTCGAGGATGCCGCGCGTGTCGCGCTCGTCCAGGCCCTGCCGCGCGAGGAAGTTGCGCACGTATGCCCGGTTGGCGGGAATCGTCCGGCCGCGCAGCCAGCGTCCGAGGGCTTCGTCCGTCGGGGAGGGGCGCAGGTCAAGCGGAAGAAAGCGCGCGGCCGCCGGAAACACGCGGTCGATGCGCACTTCCTGCCGGCCCCCGCGGTCCGGAAGCCAGTCAAAGCGGAGCAGGTCCGCGTCCATGTGGCGAAGCGTGAACACGGGAGGGATGCTACCGCACCCTCCCGATTCCCGCAACCCCGCTTTGCGGGGCACGGGGCGCGTCGCCCTCCTTGCGATCCGAAATGTCCCGAAATCGAAAGTCCCAACTTCGCAATTGAATTGCGGGGCGGGGTTTGGGAGAATCATCCGCGCCGATGGATGCGGAACGCGTCCGGCAGGGTGCCGGACAGCCGTTGCCTTGGCAAAACAAAAGGACATCAAACATGGACTACACACGACTCTTGCGCTCAATGGTTTTCGCGGCGGCCGCGTCCGCCCTCCTCGTTCCCGCCACCCGGGCCGACGTCGCCCGCCGCATCGTCGCGGACGGCGAGACGCTCGCCATCCCCCACGCCTACACCTACTACCGGTTCATCGTGAAGGACAGGGATGCGGCCGTTTCGGGCAACGACGAACGGTTGCACATCGCCGAAATCGCACTCTACGACGCCGACGGCAACCGCCTGAACACTGGGCTGACGCTTGCTGCGGCGGAAGACAAGGCCACGACGAACCTTCTTGCCGAGACCTTCGCCGTTTACGGACAGCACACGCAATACGATGGCAGAGCATTCGACGCTGACGTTTCGACCTATTTCAACGCCTGGGTGCAGCCAAGCAGCGCATCCTGGGCATGGCTCTATTTGACCATGCGCCTCGCAGACGGCGCGAATCCCGTCGCATCCTATAACGTGGCATTCTCCGACGCGAACAACGTCCGCTCCTGGGCGCTTGAGGCGAGTTACGACCACGCGATCTGGATCACGCTTGACGAGAAGAGTTCCGCTGATGTGTCCGCCATCGCGCCTTCCGGTGCGGGCTGGTGCAACGGCGGCGATGGGATCGCCGTCAACGACGAGAGTTCCCACATCTTTGTCGAGCGGGGCGGGACGCTGGCCGTTGCCGCGTCGGCGATGGTGAAAAGCGTCCACTCGTACGGTGGCCATGTGTCCATTGCCTCCGGAGCCACGCTCGGCGTCGACGTCGGCGCAGGCGAATCGGCCCGCAGCATCGGCGGCGGACTCGTCGGTGCCGGTTCGTTCGAGAAGACCGGCAACGGGACGCTCACCGTAAGCGGCGTGACCAGCGATTTCGCCGGCGCGGTCAAGGCATCCGGCGGGTCGCTCGCCTTCCGTCCCCTCCACCTCACCCCGAAGTTCACCTACTACCGCTTCGTCGTGAAAGAGCGCGACACATCGAACCAGCGCCTTCGAATCTCCGAGATCGCACTGTACGATGCCGACGGCAACCGCATCAACAAGGGGCTTTCCTACACGCATGGCGTGGACCTGGTTCCCGGAACGTGCGACTATGCGGGGAGGTTTGACCCGTACGGATCGCTCAACCAGCTGTTCGACGACAACATAGGGACGGAACGCGAGGGGTGGTCCGACAGCAGTCTCAACTCCAGGGCCTATTTCACCATGCGCCTTGCGGATGACGCGGATGTTGCCCCGGCCGGCTACAACATCGGCTTTGGAAGCACGGACAATGTGAAGTCCTGGGAGCTGTGGGGCAGCGACGACGGCGCCACATGGCTCACCCTCGACAGCCGCAACGCATCGGCCGTCGCCGCCATCGCCCCGACCTCTCTTCCCGGCTGGTGCAACGGCGGCACGCCCATCCCGCTCGTCTACGAGGGCCACAACGCCCCCGTCGGTGAGGTGGACGCCTCCTTCTTCCGCTTCACCGTGAAGGCCTTCGGCACAACCGGCTCCGGCGGCACTCGCGCCCTTGCGGAACTCGCCCTCTACGACGCGCAGGGCCGGCGTCTCAACCTTGGCCTCTCCAGCATGGGGCGCAACTACTCCGGGGCGCTTCCCCCCGGTTCGTTCACCTTCTCGCACTCCGCCGGCACCTACAACGCCGACAGCACCCACGAGGAGAAGATGTTCGACGATGACCTGGCGACCCGCCTGAGCGGCTGGTCCTTCCCGACGACTCCCGACCCCGCCAATGCGTCCAGCTGGATCACATATACGATGCGCCTTGCCGACGGTGTGGCCCCGGTCGCCTCCTACAACTTCGCCTCCTACGAGAACAACGACAACACCATGCCGATCAACTGGATGGTCGAGGCAAGCCGCGACGGCTCGACGTGGATCGAGGTCGATGCCCGCTCTGGCGAGGCGGCGACCTCGATCCTTCCATACGCGGCGAGAGCCTACTGCAACAACGGCCACCCGATCGGCTTCACGACGAACTGCGACCGCTGGCTCTGCCCGACGGGAGCGGTGGTGGAGGTCGCAAACGGCGCGACGCTGGAACTCCCGGCGTCGGGCGCGAACTCCATCTCCGGACTCGCCATCGACCTCACGGCGGCTGGGAACGCCGGAACCATCGCGAACTTCAACCCCGCCGCGTCCGGGACGCTTTACCTCACGAGCGCCCAGCGCAAACCTCAGCTCGACGACGCGGCGATGCCGGTCACGTTCACGGGCCTCTCCAACGCCACGAATATCGAGGGCTGGTCCGTCGTCGTGAACGGCGTCACAGCCGACGAGGGGGAGTATTCGCTCCGCTTCGACGCGAACTCCGTCCTTCGCGTGACCCGCAAGCGCGGCCCTACTGTGCTGTCTTTGAGGTAGTCATTTGCAATGAGATCCATCACGATCATCGCCGCCGCCGTGGCCCTCGTTTCCGTCTCTGCAGCCGTTGCCATGGCCGACGCCGACAACCCTCTTCTCACGTTCGGCGTGGTGAGCGACCCGCACATCGGCGCCAAGGCGGAGGCGCCGATGTTCCTTGAAAACGCGCTTCGTCGGCTGGCGGCGCGAAACGTTGATGCCGTGCTGTGTCCCGGCGACATCGCCCATTCCGGACTGATTTCGGAAATGGAAGAGTTTGCGGATGTTTGGAACAGGGTTTTTCCTGACGGACGCGGACCGGACGGCGGAAAGGTTGAACTGCTGCTTGTCACAGGCAACCACGACATTGACGCATGGCCAGGCCGATGGGACGGCTTCTCGGAAGAGAAATTGCGCAAGGAACGTTTTTACCACGGCAACAACCCGGAAAAGACATGGTGGCGTCTTTTCGGGCAAAAGTGGGAACCGGTCTGGCGACACGAAATCAAAGGTTTTACCTTCCTTGGAGTGCAGTGGCGAACTGTCGGTTCGACCGTGGAGACGTTCGTCGCGGAAGCCGCCACTGCGCTCGATCCCGGCAAGCCGTTCTTCTACGTCCAGCACCCGCATCCAAAGGAGACCTGCCACGGGACATATTCCAACGGCGACGATTTTGGCGAGGCGAAACGCGCTCTGACGCCTTTTCCGAATGCCGTCGCCGTCAGCGGGCACTCCCACTGCGCGATTTCCGATGAACGCACCGTCTGGCAGGGATCGTTCACGTCCATCGGCGCGGGTTGCACACAAGATCACGGTCTGCCAATCCTTCAATACGACAATGCCTCAGCACCTTGGCACAGGAGTTGGAAGGAGAAGACGATGGCGCCGCTTTCCAACAAGGCAAACGGTCGCGACGCAGGAGGATGTTTCGAATACGTCGAAGTTTTCGCCGACCACATCGTTGTCCACCGACTGTCGGTGACGTTCGACGAGCCAATCGGCCCCGCATGGGTGATCCCAATTCCGGCGCGGGAGGGCGGTCCTCTCGATTTTTCGCGCCGTGCTGCGGAGGGGACTCCGCCCCAGTTCCCTGCGGATGCGATCCTGTCGGTGGAATTTTGCCCGATGGGACATCCCCTCGAAGGCGCTGGCCATCGTGGCGAACCGTGCATCGCCGTCACTTTCCCGTGCGCTGAGAATGTCGGAGGGCACAGGGTATTCGACTATGAGATCAGGGCGCAATCTGACGATGGAGGGATGGTTGTGCGGCGTATCATGTCGCCTGGATTCGCTTTCCCCGAAAACCATGCCAACCTTCCGGGGACATGCCTATTCCTCCCATCCGAGCTTCCGGTTGGGCAGTTGATCCGTTTTATTGCGATTCCACGCGACTGCTTCGGATGCGAAGGCAGGGCACTCTTCTGCGACTGGACGATGAAATGACCGCCGCCGGGTTCTGCACGCCCATGGCCAACATGCGCATGAAGCGCATCACTATCCTTTTCAAGACACACCTTGACATAGGATTCACCAACCTTGCGGAGGAAGTCCGGCGACGCTACCGGAACTACGTCCGCGCCGCCGTCGCGACGGCGGACTATTTCCGGGCGAAAGACCCGTCGCCGGACGGATTTCGCTTCCGCTGGTCGGTGGGGTCGTGGCTTGTCGATTCCATGCTCTCAAATGGTTCATCCGCGGATGCGGCATTTCTGGAACGGGCAATCTACAGGGGCGATGTCGTCTGGCACGCGATGCCATACACGACCGAGAGCGAAATCGCGGGTCTCGCCGCCTTCCGCGCCGGACTCGGACGCTCTCTGGCTCTCGACCGGCGCTTCGGCCGCCGCACCCGTGCCGCGAAGCTCACGGACGTCCCAGGCCACACGCGGGGCATCGTCGGGCCGCTCGCGGAGGCTGGCGTTTCGCTGCTCCACATCGGCACCAACCCCGGATGCGGCGTATGCGCGTTGCCGGAGGCGTTCCGCTGGCGTGATTCGCGGGGGCGCGAAATAATAGTCGTGTACCAAACATGCTACGGAAGGCTGCTGATTCTCCCCGGCGGGAAGGAGGCGTTTCTCGTCTGCGTGGCGGGGGACAATTCCGGAGCGCATTCTCCTGAGGCTGTTGAGGCTATTCTGGAGAATGTCCGCCGCGACAACCCGGACGCGAAAATCGTGTGCGGCACATTCGACGACATTGCCGACTCGCTCGGCCGCATCCGCGACGAGCTTCCAGTCGTCACCTCGGAAATCGGCAGCACCTGGGTGCATGGCTTCGCCTCCGATCCGCTGCTGACCATGCGTTACCGGGAAAGCCTCCGTTTCGCCGAAACGCTTGCGCCGGACGTCCGCGAGGGGTTCCTGCGGGAACTGGAAATCGTTGCCGAACACACGTGCGGTGCCGATGTCAAGAAATTCCTCAAGGACCGGCGCCACTGGGCAGGCCCCGCAATGCGGCGGCTTGCAGCGTACCATCCGAAATCTGCGGCGGCCGCTCGCCGCGCGAACGAATCCGACGGCGGCTACGCGATGTGCGTCCGATCCTGGGACGAACAGCGCGAGTATATCTCCGACGCTGAGCGAACGCTTCTGCCGCGCGAACGCGCGGCGCTGACGCTCCGGCTTTCCGGCGTCCGCCGATCTGCCAGACTCGCGGCCATCACGGGCGGGGAAACCGCACTCAGCGGAGACTCCCTCCGCATACGCGCCAGACATTTCGCATTCGACATCGATCCGCGCCTTGGCTGCATCCGCAATGTCCGCACGGCTGACGGCACTCGCCTTTTCGGAACCGCGCTGCTTTTCGGGGGCGAACTATTTGGGCCAGCCGACTTTGCGGCCTACCACCGCAATTACCTGCGGCTCCGTGTCGATTGGACGCTAAACGACTTCGGCAAGCCGGGGATGCCCCGCCGCGACTACCGCCTTTTCGAAGGATTCCCAATCAGGGCGTTTGAACTCCACGAAACCGACGGTCGCCTGTTCATCCTACGCTCTAGCCGCGCCAATGTCTTCGCGAAGGCGTGGGAACTGGAACTCGCGCTGCCGGACGCGACGCCGGAAATCCGCGCCACGCTGCGAGTCATCGGCAAGGATCCCTCCCGCGCCCCCCATGCGCTATGGTGTTCCTTCGCGCCATCGAAAGGACAGGGGGCGCTGTCTTTCACGAAACTCGGAGAGCCGATAAACCCGATGGATGTCGTCAAGGGTGGCGGACGCGCGTTGCATGCCATTGACGGCATGATCCGGCTGGAAGGCGGCGCGTGCGTGGAAACGCTGGACGCGCCACTCGTCGCGCCGGGTGTCCGCGACTTGCTCTGGAAGCACCGAAACCCGCTCCCACGCCCAGGCTCGCCATTCCACGTGAACCTCTACAACAACGTCTGGGGAACGAACTTTCCGCAGTGGTTCGGCGATGACATGTGCTACCGCTTCCGTATCGCGACAAGACGTGGGAGATTTTAATGACGCCTCTCGCAATTATTCTCGTTGCCCTCTCGGCCGGGTTCCACGGGGACAGGCCCCGTTTTCCCCTGTGGGCAATCCCGCCGAATGGCGTGTGTGGGACCTCTCCACCTCCGGCTCCCGCCGCGCCGACATCTCCTGCCGCGTCGAGGACGGCACACTGTGCTTTACTGCGGATACGGCCCGCGATCCCGATGAGGCGACTTTCCTCTATGAAATCATCCGCCAATGACATTCCTTCCTGAAGACCGCATTCTCCTATTCACGGATGGCAGGAAACGGGCCGATCCGGCCGGCGCGACGGATTTCGAGGTGGCCCGCCCGGACGCAAACGGACCCGTGCTCGATGCGTCCGCCTTCGGCGTCTTGCCGGAAAGCCCCGACAACACGGAGCCGTTGAACCGCGCCCTTGCCGCATGCCGGGAACGCGGGGCATCGCGTCTCGTCTTCGGCTGCGGAATTTACCGCTTTGAAGGAGGATCCGGGATTCTGCTGGATGGCTTGAGCGATTTCGTGTTCGACGGTGCGGGGGCGAAGTTCGTCTTCCACCGCGAAAGCGGCGTCGATTTCACGGCGCGGGACTGCGTCCGCCTCGAAATGCGCGACTTCTCTGTCGATTGGGACTGGGAGCGCGATCCGCTCGCCTCCCTCGTGGAAGTCGCGGATGCGTCTGACCGGCACGTGGATTTCCGCTTCGTTCACTACCGCCGTTTCCCCCGGCGAGACGTGCGCATCGCATACGCGAGCCCGTGGGATGGTGCCGCGAGGGCGCCGGGTGTCGCCTGGAAGTCCAACGGCCGTGGTTTCGACATGAGCTGGGGCGTCGCGCCGCGTCCGCACATCCGCAAGGAATGGCTCTCCGACAATCTCCTGCGCGTCCATGCGGCGCCAGGCCCGGAGTTCGGATGCGGAGACCTGTACCGTATCCAGCACTACTACTACGATCTCGGCGGCTTAACGTTCGAGAACTGCGCGGATGTTTTCCTGGAGAACGTCGTCGTCGAGAGCTGCCCCGGATTCGCGTTCCACATCGCGGGAGGGCGACGCTTCCACATGAATGGCGTTGCCGTCCGGCCGCCGGCGGACGACGAACGGCGCGTCATCTCCTGCACGGCCGACCATCTGCACGTCCAACGTTCGCGCGGCAGCTTCAAACTCACGGGCTGCGAAATGGCCTGCGGTGGCGACGACTGCGCCAACTTCCACGACACGACGGCGTTCGCGCTCCCGGGCTCCGGCGCCGGGACGCTGCTTGTCCGGGACTCCGCCGCCGGATTTGCCGACGGCGTGGGCGCATTCCCGCTCCGCGCCGGTGACACCCTTGCGTTTCACGAATCCGATTTTGCGGAAACCGGTTTCGACGAGCGCGTTTCGGAAGTCCGTTCCGCGCCCGGAAGACCCGGTTTTGCCGAGATCGTCTTCGACGGCCCTGTCCCGGCCCCGCAAGGCGAGGGCTTCGTCCTTTCCAACCGGCGGTTCGACACGCGCAATGTCATTCTCCGCGACTGCGTGTTCCGCGACAACCGGGCGCGCGGCGTCATCGTGCAGTGTCCCGACGTCACAATCGAGCGTTGCCGTTTCCACCACCACGAGTGCGAAGCCCTGAAGATCACGACCGGCTGGACGCGCGACCTGTGGTGCGAGGGAACGGGCGTGTCGAACATGGTCGTTCGCGATTGCGCGTTCGAGTCGCCGAACGCAGCCGGAAGCGCCTTGCGCCCCAGTCAGGCCATTTTCGCCGGAACGTACATGGAAGTGCCTTCCTACGAACGCCTCAATATGTCGCCGGTCCCCCTCCT
This sequence comes from uncultured Verrucomicrobiota bacterium, assembly GCA_946624575.1. Classification (GTDB taxonomy): domain Bacteria; phylum Verrucomicrobiota; class Kiritimatiellia; order RFP12; family UBA3636; genus UBA3636. Next base: position 6,100 of record CAMOSH010000011.1, on the reverse strand, counting down.
GCGCGACATTCTTTTCGAGCGCAATGTCTTCAAGGACATCCCCGGCTCGGACCTGCTGGTCGGAAGCTCGGCCAACATCCGGTTCCGCGGCAACTCGTTTTACGACGGCGGCCCGGGTGGGGACATTGCCCCGCGAGAAATGTGCTGGCTTTCCCCGCAGGAACGCGGTGAACATGCGCTCCATGCGGCCATGTGGGACGATTGAAACCTTCCATGAGGCGGACACACAACCATGAACAACAAACTTCTTCTCGGTGATTCGATGCACATGGGGTGCATCGCGATCCTCGTCGCCGCGCTGGCCGTTGCGGCAAAGGCCGATGTCGAGATGTCGTTCGCCGGACGGCTTGAAATCGACTCCCCCGTGCGGCTCGCGCTGGCGGCCAAGGGCGCGCTCGCGCCGTGGCGGACGATGACGACCTCCGGCATGACGGAGCGCGTCCTTGGGCGAAAATGACTGTCTTGAAATTTCAAAATCTCGATTTGAAGACTGTCAAATCAATTCCCAAGAGGGTGTGGTAGTCTTGATGCCAGACGGAGGTGTGTTTCATCATGGCTTTTTTCGGCAGGGAATCGGATTTGAGGCAACTGGGGGATCTTTGGAGGCGTCCCGCCGCGTCGCTTGTGCAGCCCGTCGGCCGATGATCGACTTGCGCGGCGGCGGCGGTTCGGGGAGCGGCGGCGCCAGCGCAAAGGCGGGGGCGCGCACCCAAGTCCTCGGGCGGGAGCGCCAGGGCGCTGACAATGTTTGGTCATGCCCGGGCGGGGCTTCAATCTTGCCAAATGTGGTGACCGTTAGCCGGATCTGGCTAAATTGAGGCTTCAATCTTGCCAAATGCGGTGAATTTATATATGATTTGGCTAAATCAAGGCTTCACTCTTGCCAAATATGGGGCATGGTTGTATGATCATGGCCGTTTCCACGGAGGTTCAAACATGGTAGGCAGGACAAGGGAATTGAAAATTCTCCGCGAGTGCATCGCCGCCGACAGATCGAGGCTTGTTGTCGTTTATGGACGTAGGCGCGTCGGGAAGACGTTCCTCGTCAGGGAGGCGTTCGACTACCGGTTCACGTTCACCCACACCGGTCTTGAAGACGGCGATTACGCCGAGCAGCTCAGCTCCTTCTGGCGTTCGCTGAAGAGCCAGTGGCGCGAGGACTGCGAACGACCCTCCGATTGGATGGAGGCGTTCGAGCTGCTGAAAAAGGCGCTTTCCGCCAGCGGAGACGCCCGAAAGACCGTATTCATCGACGAACTTCCGTGGATGGACACCAGGAATTCCGGCTTCGTCAAGGCCGTGTCCGCGTTCTGGAACGGCTGGGCGAGCGCAAGAAAGGACATCGTGATGGTTGTTTGCGGAAGCGCGGCCTCGTGGATGTCGGAAAAAATACTCCAAAACCGGGGCGGGCTCTTCAACCGCGCGAACAGGACGATCTATCTCGAGCCGTTCACGCTTGGCGAATGCGAGCGGTTTCTGGAGGAGGAGGGGTTTTCGATGGACCGCAAGGACATCGTAACCGCCTACATGGTTTTCGGCGGCGCTCCGTATTACTGGAGCCTCCTTGAAAGGGGAAGCGGCCTTTCCCAGAATATCGACAGGCTTTTCTTCGCCCCGAACGCCGTGCTCGCAAAGGAGTTCGCGAGGCTCTACAAGTCCATTTTCGCCAACCCGGAGCCTTATGTCGGCATCGTCACGGCGCTGGCCACGAGAAAGGCGGGATTGACGCGGGGAGAAATCCTCTCGGCCGTAAAGGGTTCCGTTTCCGGAGGCGTTTTTTCGCGCTGCCTCGACAATCTGGAGATCTCCGGCTTCGTCCGGAAATACTCGGAAACGGGAAACGTGAAGAAAGGCGCCGTATTCCAGCTGATCGACAACCTGACGCTTTTTCATTTCGCCTTCGTCAAGGACTATTCAGGACGCGATCCGGAGAGATGGACGCACCTCATTGGCGATCGCGGGCGTTCGACATGGGAGGGCCTTGCGTTTGAGCGCGTTTGCCTGCAGCACTCGGCGCAGATCAAGCGCGCGCTTGGCATTTCCGGAATGTCGACGTCGGAGTCCGAATGGCGCTGCCGCGCTTCAGAGGGAGGAAAAGGCGCGCAAATCGACCTCGTAATCGAGCGGGCCGACCGCATTGCGAACCTCTGCGAGATGAAATTCGCGTCCGCCGAATACGAAATCGACGCGGACGAAGCCGGGAGGCTGCGCAACAAGGTGTCCGCATTTGCGCGCGGAACCGGGTTCCGGGGCGCGTGCCATGTCACGTTTGTGACGACATACGGGATTCGTCCCAACCGGCATTCCGGAATGGTCCAGTCGCAAGTGACGATGGACGATCTCTTCCGGGACGTCTAGGCGGTCGCGCGGAAGCGCGACGTTTCCAGAGCGCTGGCGGGTCGTCCGCGCTCCGAGGACACGTCGGCTGCGCGTCGAAACCGTCATGTCACGTTATCTGAAGTCCCGTTTTCGCAATTGCCTTGCGGACGGCCATATCCTAGACTTGCCGCTCCGAAACGACGAGGATCACACGATGAAGCGGTTCACACTTTCCGGCCGGTTCGCGCAAACGGTCGCGGCGAGAGGCGTCGCCTTCGCCGCGCTGGCTGTTGCGGCAAGGGCCGATGTCGAGATGTCTTTCGCCGGACGGCTGGAAATCGATTCCCCCGTGCGGCTCACGCTGGCGGCCAAGGGCGCGCTCGCGCCGTGGCGCATGATGGCGACCTCCGGCATGACGGAGCGCAAGGACGGGACGCGCGAGTTCGCAATGGCGGCGGAAGGGGCGCCGAGGATCAAGGGAGAGTTCCGGGTGTGGAATGACGCGGCCGGAGGCCGCATCCCCGAAGAACCCGGCGATGTGGCGACGACGCCCCCGTCGTCGCGCGACGGCGAGGGGGCCGTCGCCCCATCCGCGGGCAGGATGCCCGCGCTCCCAGGCGTCGAAGCCGAGTGGCTCTTCACGCCGGAGACCGACGTGCGCATGGAGCTGTTCGGCCTCATGGGCGACCTGCGGATGTCCGACTACGGCGGCGGCACGGCCCTAGCCGACGGCGAGGCGGTCGCGCTCCCGTCCGCCACGGCCGAGCCGTTCGACATCCGGCGGCAGAACCTCTCGCGCCTCGAACTCGCCGACAAACACGGCGGCAAGCGCCTCGCCTTCGCCTTCCGCGAGCCGGTCGATCTCTTCCTCCAGTATTGGGGCGGGCGCACGATGTCGCTGCGCCTCATCCTCCCGCCCGACGACCGCGCCGCGCTCCTCTACCGGGGCGGCGTCGCGCGGCGGCTCGCCTTCGCGCTCTCCGGCGCGGGGACGCTGCGGCGAACGCCGCCGCTGGCGCCCGTCACGCTTGCCGCGGGGCCGGACTGGATCCCGCTCGACGACAGCGCCGAAATCGAGGAGAGCGGCGCGCTCGACTTTTCCGGAATGCGTCCGACCGGCAAGCCCTGCGGCGCGTTCGGCCGCGTCGTGGCGCGCGGCGACCACTTCGAGTTCGAGGGGTTGCCCGGCGTTCCGCAGCGCTTCTACGGCGCGAACCTCTGCTACTGGGCGTGCTTCCCGAAGGACCTCGACGACGCCCGCGACCTCGCGAAAACGCTTGCGCGCGTCGGCTACAACGCCGTGCGCATCCACCACCACGACGGCTACTGCGTCGCGAAGGACGATCCGGCCGCGACGCGCCTCGACGAAACGATGATGCGCCGCATGGACGCGCTCGTCGCGGCCTGCTCCGAGGAGGGGCTCTACCTCTCGACCGACCTCTTCGTCTCGCGGACGAACCGGGGCATTGCCTGGCGCGCCGTCGGGGTGGACCGCGACGGCGACCTTTCGATGGCCGACATGAAGAAATGCGCGCCGATCCACGAGGGCGTCTTCTCCAACTACGTCGCCTTCGCGTCCAACTGGCTGAATCACGTGAACGCCTACACCGGCCTCCGCTACGCCGAAGAGCCGGCGCTTGCGTGGATCAACCTCGTCAACGAAGGCGACCTCGACGAAGGCGCCTCCGCCCGTCCCGGCTGGCAGGAGGCATGGGCCGGGTGGCTTGCCGCGAAGAAGGGATTGTCCACAAATGGCAATTGTCCACAAATCCTCAATGACGCAAATGCCAATATCCATCTCCGTGACGCCGTGACGCCGTGTGAGACGAATTTGCATTTGCGATTTGTGAACAATGATGAACATTTGAGATTTGTGGGCAATCGAGCCGAAGGCGAGTGGGACGGCATCCCCGCGACGATCCCCAACGGCCTGGGGAAGAACCGCCACGGGCGCGCGTACCTGCTCTTCCTGCGCGACGTGGAGGCGCGGTTCGTCGCGCGGATGCGCGAGTTCCTGCGCGACATCGGGTGCCGCGCCCTCATGAGCGACATGAACGACGCCTGGGGCTGCACGGCGGCCTTCCAGAAGGTGCGCGGCGAAGCGCTCGACTACGTCGATTCGCACTGCTACGTCGATCATCCGGCGTTTCTCGAAAAGGCCTGGCGGCGGCCGAGCTGGTGCGACAACGAAAACCCGTTCAAGGGCGAGGCGCAGGGCGCGGCGGCGGTGTCGGCGCTGCGTGTCTTCGGCAAGCCCTTCACGGTGTCCGAGTGGGACTTCTGCGGTCCGGGGCGCCATCGCGGCGTGGGCGGCATCGCATTCGGCGCGGAAGCGGCGCTCCAGGACTGGGCGGGGATTTGGCGCTTCGAGTGGTCGGGCAACACCCACGCGGCGCACAAGCCGGGAACGCTTCCTTCGGGCTACTTCGACGTCGCCTTCGATCCGCTCAAACTTGCCTCCGAGCGGGCGGGCGCCTGCCTCTTCCTGCGCCGCGACCTCGAACCGCTCGAAGCCGCCTACGCCGTCGCGCTGCCCGAGGAAAAGCTATCCACGCCCGACGCGCTCATCGGCGCGAGCGCGCGGGTCGATTGGGTCGCCGCCGCATGGCTGGCGAGGATCGGGTGCGCGGCGGGGGGAGCCGTCCCCGGCGAGCCGTTCCTTTCCGCTGGCGACTTCGACGAAGCGTTCGCCAAATCCGCCGACGAGGTGCTGGGGGAAATCCGACAGAATGGTTCACGATGGTCCACAAATCTTCCTTGTTCGCAAATCGAAAATACGAGTCTTGGCGCCTTCGAGCCGGCGTGCGGGAAATCGTCCGGTGTTTCCATCGACCGCGAAAACGGAGTCTTCCTTGTGGCCACGCCGCGCACCTGCGGCATCTTCGCCGAAGGCGGCGAACATGCGGCGGGCGTGCTGCGGGCGGAGATCGGCGGCGGGGCGGCGACCGTCTTCGCAACGTCGCTCGACAGCGAACCGCTGGCGACCTCTTCGCGCATCCTCGTCACGCACCTCACCGACGTGCAGAACACCGGCGCGGAATACGCCGACGCCGGGATGCGAATCAACAAGGAAGCCGGCCACCTTCCCTATCTCATGCGCGCGGGAAAGGCGGACATTGAATTGTCCACAACCGCCAAGGGTTCGCAAGACGAACAGTTGCCATTTGTGAACAATCCTTTCAGGGTCTTTGCCCTCTCCTCCTCCGGCGCGCGGCGCGCCGAGATTCCCTGCCGGTATGCGGACGGCGTTCTGCGCTTCGTCGCCGATGTCGCCCGCGATCCGACTGAGGCCACATTCCTCTACGAAGTAGTCCGCTGAGCGGCCGTCCTTCGCGGGGTTCAGCGGGGTCTGTCCCCATTAGTCCCCATTAGTCCCGACCAGAAACTGTCCATGCAACGGAACGCAAGGAGCTCTAGGAAAATGGTGGCCGTGGCATCGGACGCCGCCGTTGGCGGCTATGCCACAAGCCGCCATTTTCCAGAAACTTTGTGTTCTTTGCGTTCTTTGTGGCTAAAACAACTTGACCATTCGACATCCCATCCACAGATATTCGGCATCAGACTTATCAACCTTTCAACTTTTCAACCTTTCAACTGGGCAAAGCCCGCCGAGGTCTGTCCCTTGAAAGGCCTCTGGACATGAAAGCGCCGCGGCTGCCACGCAATTAGGCGGTGAGCCGGTAGGGATCGCGAACCCGCGTCGCGGTGAAGAGCCCGCATCGCCCAACCGGGCGCGGGCCGCCGCGCCGGGCCAGCGGGGCGACCTGGCGCATCAGCCCGA
>CAMOSH010000010.1 GCA_946624575.1 uncultured Verrucomicrobiota bacterium | reverse complement strand
AGATGTCGAAGGCCTCCTTCGCGCCGCGCGAATAAACCGGCATCGGGCGCTCCAGGCGCACGTAGCGGCCGCCGATCCGCTCCGGGAACAGGACCATGTTGCGGTTGTCCGGGACGGAAAGGGATTGCACCTCGAAGCGCTCGAAGTCGTCGGTCACGGCGACGCCGCCCCTGAGGCCGTGCCGCGTGTCCATGGCGAAGCACAGCACGGGCCGCCCCTCGACGACCGTGAGACGCGGGTCGTAGACGCGCAGCACCTCGTCGTCGCGCATCTGGAAGACCGGTTTCGGCCCGGCTTCCCAGTATACCCCGTCGGCGCTTGTCGCAATGCCGACGTTGGTCGAGAACCCTTTCACTTCGCCACGCGCCCGCGCGGCGCGGTACTCCTCCTCCGTGATGCCGTGGTCGTTGCGGAAGAGCATGACGTATCTGCCCTGCCACTTACAGACGCCCGCGTTGAAGACGAGCGTCGCGTCGTAGGGGATGTCCTTTGCGGACAGGATCGGGTTGAGCGGATGGCGCGTCATGGCTTCTTGGATTTTCATTTTTGACAATGATGCTCAATTGAAGTTTTTGTCATTGACCATTAGGTAGAGCGCATCGGTCTTCGTTCCGCCGAGAACCATGTCGGCGCGCAGGATGACGCGGTTGCGCCCTTTGCGCACGGGGATGTCGAGCGAGGAGTTGTGGAATGGCACGCTTTCGCCATTGACCCAGAGCACGACGTTGCGCCGTGTGGCCGGCACATTGGTCTTGAGTCGCATCGCCCCCGCCTCGGGCGCGTCGAAATCGTAGACAACGAAGCGGCCCTGCCGCGGATCCTCGGCGAGTGCCCGCACGTGCGCGTTGGCCGGGCCTTTCGCGTTGCGCTTCTTTTCCACGAGGCACCAGAGGCCGTCCGGGTCGTCCGCCTCCGGCGCATGCCAGTTTTCCTCGTCCGGAAGCGACGCCCCGGCGATGGACGCGGCCGCCCAGTCCGCGCCTTCGAGCGCGGTCGCATCGGCCGGACCCCAGATGCGCGCGGCGTGGGCCGGCGCGGCAGGCGGCACTTCGACGCGCGGCATGGTCCTTTCGGCCCAGACGCGATACAGACCCTCGCCATCCGCGAAATCGACGGAGACGGGATAGTATGCCGCACCGAAGGCGTAGTCCGGCCGCGCGATGCGCCCCATCTCGAAGGAGGCTTCCCATGCGTCGCCATCTGGCAGGATGTCCGCCGCCGCAATCGCGTTGCGGACCGTCCACTTGGGCGGAAACGCCGCCACGGCGCGGATGCGGTGCAAGACGCGACCCGTCCGGTTTTCGACGCGGACGCGGAGCCGCCCCGCCGCCTCGTCCGGCTCGACCGCGACGCGCAGTCCGGGAAACGCCGCGCAGAGACCGTCCGCGTCTGCGCGCGCGATGCGGTCGTGGAGGCGTCCGGCCTCCGTCGCGTGGGGAAGCGCCCACGTCCCGCGTTCGCCGCGCGCGAGGTCGCCTTCGGACGTTCCGACAGCGACGGGTTCCGCGCCGGAGAAGACCAGCGAAAGCGGAAGGACGGCGCCGGTGAACGCCGGGAGGAAGCGCGTCGCCTCGAAGGTCGCCGTTGCGCCGCGCACCGAAACTTTTCGGACGCCGCCATGCACGGCCTCGTAGCGGTAGGCGCCGTATTCCCAGTCGTTCAGCTGCGCCCAGTCAGGATTTAGGCAACGCTCCTTGAGCAAGTCCTCCTGGAGGGCGTTGCCCGATTCGTCGCACCATGAGTGCGTCCCGAGGCCGAAGCGCGGGATGTCGGGCGTCCCGCGCGCCTTGCCGAGCATTTCCCGGAAGCCCTCCTCGAAGAGTTCGCGCGACGGCTTGGCGTCATTGGCGGAAAAGCGCCAGCAGGGCATGAGGTCCGTGGCGGAGGGCGCGTCGCCCCATGAGCCGGGGTTGTCCTGCGTCACGAAATGGCCGGTCGCGACGACCGCCGCCGCCAGCGCCGGCCGGTGTTCCGGATCGAGCGGGTTTTTGCTCCACCCGAAGGGACTCACGTAGGAAATGACCGGACGCTGGATGGCCGTTTCGAGGGCGACGCGGTTTTCGGCGATTTCGCGAAAGCCGGCGTTGGGGTTCCGCTCGAAGAGTTGGGGATGGCTCCATGTGTGGTTGCCGATGGCGTGGCCGCCCTCCATGAGCTTGCCGAGAACGCCGGACTCCATGAACTCCGCGCGGCCGGCGCTGACGTAAAAGGTGCCCTTCACGCCGGCGCGCTCCATCATCGCGGCCTTCGCGAGATGGGCGGGGGAAGAGTCGTCCCAGCGGCATCCAAAAGCCAGCTCCGCGCCTCCGGGAAGCGGCGCAATGGAGCACTCCGCCCGCGCCGCCTCCTCGGCGGTGGCGAAGGTCGCCTCGAGCGTCTGGTGGTAGGAGGGGAATTCGGCTGCGGTGGCAAGGGATGGCATTTCAACGCAGAGTACGCAGAGGGTTGCGCAGAGAACGCGGAAGAGAGATTTCTTCTCGCAGAAACGCGGAGACGCGGAGATTTTCATTTGTGTCATTGATGGTCAATTGTTGTTTGTGTCATTCCCTTTTGCTGCCAGCGCTTCGGCCACGGCGGCGCCGTATGCCTTTGCGAGCGCGACCATGCCGTAGTCGTTCGGGTGGCACCCATCGACGGTGCCTTCGGAGTCATCGGCGAACATTCCGGCGCCGGGGAGGAAAACCAGATTGTCCCATCCCTCGGCCACAAGCCGGTCGTGAAGCGCCTTGACGAACCGCTCCTTGGCGTTTGGCGCGCCGTTGCGGACATTGCACTGTCCGGCCATGACGATCGGGACGCCGGGGCGCCGGGCGCGCAGGTTGCGGATGAAGGGTTCGTAGTTCTCCTCGACGTTCCGGCCTGGGCGGTTGTCGGCGTTCGCGCTTCCCATGTTCCAGAGGCAGTCGAGGACGTAGCAGCTCGCGTCGATGCGCGCCAGATGCTCGCTCATTTCAAGCTCCATCCATCCGTTGCCGGCGAAGCCGAGGTTCACGACGGGGACGTCGAGGTCGCGTCCGACGATGTTCACGAACGACATGCCGGGACGGGACGCGCACGCGCCCTGCGTGATGGACGTTCCGTAGAAGACGACCGGCTTTTCAACGCCGCTCTGGCGAGGTGGCAGAGGCTCGACGGAGGCCGAGGGGTCGATGCCGAGCGAGAAGGAACGGATGCCGTTGTAGAGCGGCAGGTAGACGAGGCACGGCCCGCCGTATTTCCAGTCGAGGTCGAAGGAAAAGTCCTCCTTCGCCTCATCTGGCAGACGGAAGCACTTCACGTGGACCCAGCGTCCCTTGCCGGCGTTCCAGCGGTAGATGTCGATGCCGCTCACACCGGTCGAGGGCATGTGGCCCATCGCGAGGCGCGAGGAGTAGGGCGTCCACTTGAAGCGGAGCTTTTTCGAGTTCGTGTTGAACCGGAACTGCATCCCCGCCGTGTGGTGCTTCATGTTCCGGACACCGGCGTTGACGTTCGTCGAGACGTTAGCCGGGAGTCGGTCGAAATAGTGCTCCACGTCATCGAAGACGCGCCCCTCGATGGGAAGGTCCATCCCGTCGATCCACCTTACGCCATTGGCATCCACGACGGCGGTTTCCGCCGCCATGTTCGGATCCCAATTGGCGATGTCGTTCTGTGGCGCGGGTGGAGAGGCTGAGGCGAATGTATTCATTTCAACGCAGAGAGCGCAAAAGAAAACGCAGAGAACGCAGAGTGTGTTTTTCATTGATGTTCAATTGGGGTTTGTGTCAGTATGCTGCTTCCCTCCATAGACGAAGCGCCGCATGCGCCATGCGGCGGCGACCCCGGCGATGGCCGGTAGGAGCAGAAGGACGAAATACAGCCGGTATGTGCCGAGTGAAGCGTCGGAGAAAAGACCGCCGAAACGGTTTCCTAGATGAGGTGCGAGCCGCGACGCAGCCATGACGAACCATGAGCCCAGCGCCGAGCCTACAATACCCGCGCCAGCGCTGGAGGCGAGGTTGAGCGCCACGGAGGCACCGATCTGCCGCTCCTTTGCGGGGCAGGCTAGCAGGAAGTATGCTGCCGACGCATTGAACACGAAGGTGTTGAGCGCCCCTAGGAGGGCGAAGAGCGCAGCCCCGGCGGCAATCGCGGCGATGCCGCCGGACGGCATCGCGAGCCAGACGAAAGGAATGGCCAAATAACCAACGGAAGCGCCAAGCATGACCTGACGCGGTCCGAAGCGGCGGCACATCGGCCCGCTCGCGAAGGACGCCGCGCTTGCGGCGGCGAACTGCGCGCACGCGCAGAGAAGGGCCGCGGAGTCGCCGAGCCCGCAACCGCGCTTCAAGGCCAGCAGCGACATCGGCACCGACAGCATCCGGAAGACGTTAAGCGCCGACCAGCCGAAGGCGAAACGCCGAAGGTCGCGCTCGCGGAAGGTCCTGCGCACTTCGGGTCCGAACGGGACGCGCGCCGCGTCGCGGATCGCGCCGGTCTCCTTGACGCCGCGCAGGAAGACGGACGACCAGAAGCCGCACAGCGCCCCGACGACGATGATCGCCGAGAGCGCGCCGATGCCGCTCCAGCGGGCCGTCGCCAGCGTGATGGCCACCAGCACGATGACGGCGCTTCCGTCGAAGAGCCCCTGTGAGCGCGCCAGGACTGTAGGCGCCTCCTCCTCCGTCGAGATTTCGCCTACGAGCGGCGTCGTCATCATGTGGCCCGCCGCCCGGAATCCGTAGAAGAGGAGCGAGCCGAGGAGGAGGACGGCCCACGACGCCGCAGGCGACGCGAGGGCCACGAGCGCCGCGGAGGCTGTCAGCAGCGCCGCCGCGTTGCGGGCGACCCAGAAGTCCGCGAATGACGCCGCGCATCCGCGCGAGGCCGTCCGCCTCACGCCAAGAGGGATCATGGCGTAGCCGACGTAGAACATCGTGCCGAGAAGCGCCACGACGACATCGGGCGCGGCGAGCCGCGCCGCGAAGAGCACGAGAATGTTCTCGCCAAGGCACATGTAGCTCACGCCATTCACGAGCATGTAGAGGCAATAGCCCCGCTGCGACACGCGGCGCTCCTCCGCCGTGAGCGGACGTCCAAGGACGTTTTTAGATGCCCCACATGTCATTGTTCACAAATCCTCATTGTTCACAAATCCCCAATGCCACAAATACCAATTTCAGTCCGCTCCGTCCGGCGGGAAGACGCGGTAGGAGCGCGGCGGCACGCTTTCGCCCAGGTGCGCAAACGGTCTGCGCCCGTAGTTGACGACAACCTCGGTCCCATCAGAATAGCGGATCAGGCGCGCCGTCGCGGAGAGCCGGCGATGTTCGTCGAGGAAGAGCGTGTCGAAGCGCGCGAGCGGCTTCCAGTCGTCGCACAGGCGCTTGATCTCCTCGACGGGGGTGTCCGGCTCAATGTAGGCGATGGGGCGTCCCGCGAACTCCACGGAGAGCAGCCACGTCGAGGGACTGCGCTTCCTGCTGGGCGCTATCGTGTGGCTCTGTGTGAGCCTGTCGGTCGGGTGGAACACGAAGCCATGGTAGACGATTTCCCAGAAGGGGACGATTTCGTCGATGGGGTCGCGGTCTTTGTCGAGGACTTCGAGCGGGAAGGCCGCCTCCTGATCGGGAATCCGCATCATCCTCTGGTAGCCCTGCCAGTGGGCGATGTCGGGGGCGACGTAGTTAATGTAGGAGAGTTCGTTTATCAGATGGTCTTCGCCGCACTCCGAGGCGAAGCCGCCGAGTTCGTCGATGCAGCGCCGCGCGATCGCCCTCTGCGTCTCGGCGGCCTGCGCCCGGTTGAGCGGGTGGTTCGGGTCGCTGCACGGGCAGGGAGAAATCGCCGTGAAGACATCCAGGTAGTTGGCGCCGGTGAGGCCGAGCGACTTCCACGAGGCGATGTCCTCGTCGAGATAGAGATCGGCGACGCGCCTGACGCACGCCCTGTAGCAGTCCCCGCCGCACCAGTAGGTCTCGCCGCGCGTGAGCGAGCCGTCGGGATTCTTGCAGACGATGTCCTCCGACCAGCGGGGGGAAATCTTGAACGCCGCCGTGTAGGCGCTCTGGAGGCCGACGCGGAAGCCCAGCGTCTCCGCCTCGCGGACGAAGGCGCGCAGCGCCTCGTCGCCGCCAAGTTTCTCCTCCGACGGAAAGAACGCCGGGTAGCGACCGTCGTAGCCGCCGCACGACCACCCGCTCGCGCAGAACTCCATCCTCTCCACACCGGCGGCCTTGAGACGGCGCATGAGGTCCAGCGCCTGGGCGTAGGTGTATTTGACTTCGACCGGAGGCTCCGTTTCGGGCGTCTGGTCTCCGGGGCGGCGCTCCTTCTCCGCGAAATGCGGCAGCCGCGCAACAAGCGCCTCCGCGAGGTAGGCGACCTCCGGGCGCTGCCGCATCTTCTCCAAAAGAGGGACAATTTCGCCGCGCGCAAGCCGGGTCTTGCGGAAGAACCTCCCGGCGCGCGAGTAGTCGGCGTCGGGGCCGAGATCGTAGAAATCGACGACGGCGTCCTCGTAGGGAGCGAAGCCGATCTTCGCGACGCGGAAGCGGATCGGCATTTCATGGAGGCCGTCCGAGACATCGACGCGAATTTCCGTCTCGAAGCGCAGTCCCTTAATCCAGGCGAGGACGAAGCCCGCATCCGTCTTGAAGCCGCAGACGGGGAGGAGCAGAAAGTTGTTGTAGACGTCCGTTGTCCAGGAGCAGCCGGTCTGGCGTGTGAAATGCCCCAGCTGCCCGCGCGGCCCCAGCCAGTAGCCGGAGTCGCCGCGCCGTGCGCGGAAGCGCGGGTGGACGATTTCGACCCACTCGGCACCGGGATCGATTTCAGACGCCGGAATTCGGGCGCGCAGCGCGCCGTCCGACATCGCCTTGAACGGCCGCTCCGCGACGCGGACCGATCCGTCCTTCAGGCGCGTCCGCACTGTGAAGGCGGCGTCGCGGGCCGGAAATACCATCAAATCGGAATCGTCGGAAAACATAGTCATCACTTTCAATTCATTTCCAGTTCGACGAATGCGCCGAGTTTGAACGCAGGGAGGCGAATGGCCCCATCTGTGGCGGGCGCGAGTGGCGTCGCATGGGTACCGATTCCGGGCGTCTCCTCAAATCGAATCTCCCGGCCAGCTGGCGCTACTATTGAGACGCCCTCTGCCGGCTTGTCAGGGTCGTAGTTGAGCAGGAAGAGCGCGAAGCCGTTTGCGGTGCGCTTGAACTCCGCGAAGACGTGCGGCAGCGCGCCGACGACGCGCGCCGGCGGCTTCCAGCCAGTAGCGGAGATGTCGGCCATCAGCGCGGTCCCGCCGTCCGCCGGCGGCGCGGCGCGATACGCCCAGCCGAACGCCGCGGAGGGAAGCTTGTCCGGCTCCGCTCGCAAAACGACATTCGGAAGCCCCGCGATTTGCGGCAGAAGCGGGTTCTCAAGCCGCTGCGCGTTCCATTCGTCGTAGCGGCCGCTGTCGCCCGTGACGACGAGCCGCCCGCCGCGCTCCGCGAATTCCACGATGGAGGTGACCTGCGCGTCGGAAAGGCAAACCTGGTTCGCGACGACCAGCACTTCACAGTCGTCAGGAATCGCGAACGCACCGTCGCCGGACGCGATCGCGTAGCCGAACGGCACCTGGCTGCGCAGGCAGATTTCCTCGGCTGCGGCGAGTCCGAGGTGCACCTCGCGCGAAAAGCCCGTCGCGTCGGGTGTCCAGAGGAGACGCACCGGCTGCCACGGCGGCGCCTCGAGCGCGGCGCGATGCGAGCGCGCGAAGGCGTTGAAGGCCGCAAGCTGCGGACGCCGCCGCGCGACCATCCCCTTGTCCACGAAACCCGGAACGGGCTTTGGCGAGAGAATCGTGCGGTCGGTGGGGACGCCGCCCCAGATCAGGTCTTCTAGCAGCGGCAGCAGATAGTGGCGCTCGCGCTCTTCCGTGAGCTTAGCGTCGGAGTCGCAGAGCGCCACGGCTGGTTTGCCGAGTTCGCGGCAGATCTTGAGATCGCGAACGCGGCTCACGATCCCGCCGTCGGGCAGGACTTCGGGGAAGTTTGCGCTCTGCATGAGAAGGAGGTCGAGGTTGCGGGAGAAGCGCTCCATGTTCAGCGACCACGCGGACTGGGTGTCCTCACGGCGGAATGGCTGCGCGTTCGCGCAGACGATGGCGTCCGCCTTCACGGCCTTGACGTGCGTCCGCAACCGGGCGAAGACATCTTCCATTGTCGTCTCGCGCCAGCGAATCCACTCCTGCACGACGGGATCGCGAATCTCGCCGGGGAGGCTTTCCGGATTGACGCGCGGCTGCGCCACGCGGGAGAGGTCGTCGAAGCCAAAGCGCTCCGCCGGGTCGGGTATCTTCGAGAGGTGTTCGCGGAAACGCCTTTCGCAGCGGCCGCAATAGCAGGGCATCGCCCAGGCGTTGTCGAACATGATCCCGTCGAAGCCGCCATCCGTGAGGGCGATGGTGCAGACCTTCTTCAGGTATTCCACCCACTCGTCGCACGTGACGCAAGGAAGGGAGCGGAAGTAGCTCGCGAAGTAGGTGCGCTTCCTCCCGTTCTCGTCGATTTGCTCCCAGTCGCCGAGATTTGGAATCTCGCGCCCCATCGTTTCGGGGTAGAGCGTGGAGAACTGCACGTAGGCGAGGGCGCGGACGCCGTGGCGGTGACAGTTCTCGACGAACCGCCTCACGTTCGGGAAGTCCTTCCGCTCCTCCTCCCAGCCCATGCCCTTGTAGAAGCGGCAGTGCAGTCCGTTGAAACCCAGTTCCTCCATGAGCGCGGGCGACTCGGCGTCGAACCAGTCCATCCAGGGCTTGAGCCACTTGGCGTTGCCGTCGATGCCGCCCGTGCAGCGGTTCCCGACGCGGCGGTACATCGTGTATGGCTCGTGCGCGCCGAAGGTCCAGCGCATGTCGAGGGGACTCAGGTTCATGGCGTTTTCTCCAGCATCATGTTCCTGAACGTTTCGATTTCGCCGGGGGCGATGCCGCAGGAGAGCACGAACTTCTCAATCCGCTCGTTGAGCGTTTCGCCCTCGTATTCGGCGAAGACGGCCATCAGCCTCCCCCAGGCTTCCTCCGGCACGGGCTTCTTGAAGCTATCAGTCCAGGTAAAGCGCCAGTCGCGGTAAAGCAAATCCTCCTCGACGCCGAGAAGCCCGTTCAAAATGCACGCGAGCGTTCCCGTGCGGTCGGCCCCTCCCTTGCAATGGAAGAGAATCGGGTAGTTGCCCTCGTTGAGGAAAAGTCTGAACCCCTTGGCGAAGGCCTTGCGGCCCCTTTCGCCCGCCAGCTTCCCGTAGTCGCTCGACGGCAGAAGAATCCAGCGCACGTCCGCGCCAAGCGGGGATGCCTCCATGCCGAAAGTCTCGGCATCGTTTCGGAGATCGAGGTCGATTTTGACGCCAAGCGTCCCGACGATGTGCCGCGCCGCCTCAGGAGTCACAAGCGTCTCGCCGGGGCCTTTCCATTCGCTCCTTGGCAGACGCTTCCCGTCCTTGCCCTTGAAGTGCGCGTTCTTGTTGAGACCGGCGGAGCGGTAGATGCGCCCGGTTCGAACCATTCTGCCACCGAGGCCCGGAAGCCCGCCGAGATCGCGCGCGTTCGACACGCCTTCCCATTCCACGACGCGACTCGCAATCGTGGCGTCGGTGTCGGGGCGTTGGCTTTCGACGGATGACGGGCAACGAGGACGTTGCCCCTCCCTCGGGAGGGTCGCGCTTGTCGCGACCGCCGCCGCCACATCGGCGCACGCCGTCTCAACGCAGAGGGCGCAAAGGATGGCGCAGAGAATGCGGAAGATAGATTTCTTCTCGCAGAGACGCGGAGACGCGGAGATTTTCATTTGCATTTGTGTCATTGATGCTCATTTCGTGTTTGTGTCATTTCCATTGCCGCTCCGCATGATTCCCCGCATGTAGCCGAGCGCAAAGGCCATGCCGGTCTCCCACCAGTCCGCCGCGTCGAGACGCGGCGTGTGGTCGGGGATGATGGTGCCGTCGAAGCCGCATCGTTCGTAGATCGCCATCGCGCGCTTCATGTCAACGTAGCCGTCGTCGATGAAGACCTCGTTGTAGCGCGGCCGCGTCCCGGAGGTGTTGCGGAAGTGGACGTAGCCGATGCGCCCGGACGAGGCGAACTCCTCGATGGCGGCGTAGATGTCCACGCCGGCCATGGTGGAGACTGTGCCCTGGCAGAACTCCAGGCAGTTGCTGGGGCTTGGCGAGAGCGCCAGGAGCCGCCGCAGCCCCTCGATGGAGTGAAGAGCGCGGTAGGTGCCCTTCAGGAACGGGATCGGCGGGTCTTCGGGATGCGCGCAGAGCTTCACGCCCGCCTTTTCGGCGGTGGGCAGCACGGCGTCGAGGAAATACCGGATGCGTCCCCAGAACTCGTCCTCGCCGACAGGCGGGATGAAGCCCTCCGGGGAGCGGCGCGTGATTTCGTCCTTGAACCAGAACTTGCGGTTGGGCTGCGGGGCGTGATCGACCTTCGACTCGTCGAAGCACTTGAGCGAGGCGAGGCCCCGCCCGGCGGCGTTGCCGACCTCGGCGTAGTAGCCCTGGACGCCGCAGACGCTGAAGTTGTAGCCGAAGCACGGGATGCCGCAGTTCCCGGCGTTCTCGATGGTGCGACAGAGGTTTTCAAGCTGTTCGTCGCGCCCCTCCTCGCCGAGGACGATGTGGTCGATGTGCTCCCAGTGGAAGTTCTCGACGGCCGCGATTTCTAGCCCGTGGCGCTTTGCCTGCGCCTTCAGCGCGGCGAACTGCTCCTCGTGCCACACGCCGTCGCCGGGGTCGAACGGCACCCACGGCACCACGGTCTCGCAGCCCAGTTGCCGCGCCATCGCGAGATGCGCGTCGCTCCACCGCTCGGGGTGCATGCCAAGTCCAAGTTTCATTAACGCTCTCTCCCTGTTGTCGATGTGACGACGACGCCCCCGTCGTCGCGCGCTTCAGAGAGCGATGACGAGGCGTCATCGCCACAGCACCAACCTTCCGGTAGGGGCACGTTGTCTTCGGCGTAGGGTGGGTAGAGCGCGACGGTGGCGCCGGAATCCATTTTGAGGATGGAGCCCTGGAAGGCGCGGGCTTCGTCGGAAAGGAGGAACGCGGCGGCCGCGGCCACGTCGCCGCCGGTCGCCTCGCGTCCGGTGAGCGTGTTGGCGCGGCGCTTGCGGCGGACCGCTTCCGGAAGGTCGTTCCAGCGCTCCGTCCAGATGTAGCCGGGTTCAAGCAGGTTCACGCGGACGCCGCGCGAGCCCAGGTCGAGGGCGAGGCACTTCACGAGCGATTCAAGCCCGCCCTTGGAGGTGCAGTAGGAGACGTGGCGGCGCTGGACGTGGTGCGCCGTGTTGGAGCCGATGCAGACGACCGCGCCGCGCTGGCCCGTCGCCGGATTCAGCTCCTGCCGCAGGAAGAAGCGGCGAGCGGCTTCCTGCACGACGCGGAGCGTCCCGCCGAGGTTGACATTGAGGACGTCGAGAAACGCCGCCTCGTCAACTTCCGGCGCGGCGGGTTCGCCTTGGCCGAGGTTCGCGGCGTTCGTCACCACGGCGTCAAGGCGGCCCGCTTCGCACTCGATGGCATCCATCATCGCCGTCACGTCAGAGGTCTTCCCCACGTCGCAGACGATGCCGTGGAAGCCGGTGTGGCCGCGTCGCGCAAGCTCCGTCTCGCCCTTCGCGACGGACGCCTCCGACGTGCCGCAAAAGAAGACCCGCGCCCCTTCACGCAGGAAGAGATCCACGATTTCCAGCCCCGTGTTCCGGCTTCCGCCGGTCACGAGGACGACCTTGTTTTCAAAGCGCTTCATTTCTGCGGCCTTCGTTGTTCCAGCGGTCAACGGAAACGACGCGGAAATCGGGAGCGGATGTGGCGACGGCGCCTCGCCGTCGCGCGACGACGCGGGCGTCGTCGCCACATTGGCATGCCACGTCCAGATGCTCTGCAACCGTGGAGGCGATCTGGTGGCCCTTGTGGAAGACGCGGAAATAGCGGTGGTCGGGGTCGTCGGGGGCGATCCAGCGGAGCATCGCGCCGTCGAGGCGCACGTCGCGGACAGGGGCCGGAACGCGGTCTTCGTAGTCGGTCGTGAGGAAGACCATCGACTTCGCCGCGAGCGGGACGCGCACGACGCTTTCGCCGTCCGCGCCCGTATCCGCCTCGACCAGGCATTTGACGCCCTGGAGGTCGTTAAAGGGGCTGAACGGAATGTTGGCGCTGTCGTATTCGTAGAGCCGCATCGGCTTGGCGACAGGGTGCGGGATGCGGAGCGTCGCCTCCTTGGCGTCGCCCCAGTTGATGAGCGCGATGGAGAGCGAACCATTCGCGTTTGTCACGGCCCCGACGCGGAGCGTCTCGTCCTCCGTCGCCCACGGCAGAACGCGCCCGCCGCGCCTGAAGAGCTTCGCGAGCCAGCCCATCGTGTAGAGGTCGGGGTAGGAAGAGTAGTCATGGCCCTCGTCGTCCCAGCGGAACAGTCCCCACTTGTTGTATCGTACGTCGCGTCCCATGCCGCCGTGTTCCCTCAGTTCCCGCTCGGCTTGCTCGCGCGGCGTCTTGCCGCCCGGCCATCCGAGGCTGGGATCGGGGTAGTCGCAGAACGTCCAGCTCACGGCCGTCACGAAACCGGCATTCATGGCGGCGAGCCCCATCTCCGCGCGGGACATCGCCGAAATGGCCGCCTCCGCCGGGTGGCGGGCCGTGTAGCTGCGGTCGTCTCGCATCACGCCGTCGCAGCCGCACTCCGCGCGCGCCGTCGCGCGGCCCTTGAGTCCGAACTCCCCCAAGGCGATGCGTTGCGACACCTTGCCCTCCAGCATCGCGACGACATCGCGGAAGAGCGCGATCCAGCGTCCGTAGTTTTCGGGGGCACCCGCGACCGCCTCCCAGTCGTAGAAGTGCCAACACCAAGTGTCCGTGATCTCGGCCAGCGTCGTCATCGCCGCCTCGATGTCCTTCAGGCGCTGGACGCCGGACTGGTCGGTGTTCATCAACCCGATGTCGAGGCCGTGGCGGCGGAAGGCGCGGAACATCGCGCGGTTGAGGTCGCGGAAGATCTTCCAGCGGTCGCGCCCGTCGGGGTCGGGCTTCCCGAACCAGTTGTAAACCGGCCCCACCGAACACTCGTTCGTCACGGCGAAGTGGGCGATGCGCGAACATCCTCGCCCCTTCACGACGTATTCGAGATTGCGGGCTGTGGACTCGGCGTAGGCGTCGCAGTCGAAGTCCTCCATGATCATGGGCATCCGGCCCGGGACGGCGTAGAGCGTCGTGCCGCACTTGCGGAACGAGGCATCGTACCAGTCGGCGAAGCGGTCCATCGCCTCCTTCGTCCAGTCGGCGAAGCCCGCGAAGACGCGCGAATACGAGGGCGAGATTTCAAGAAAGCTCTTGAGCGCGCGCTCGTCGCGGAATTCGTCCGTCATGAGGCCCGTCATCAGGGACTCGGAGTTCTGGAAGCCAAAGCCTCCCCACAGCCACCGCAGGGGCGGCTTCGCAAATCGAATTTCGGATGTCTGTGCTTTCATTGCGTTTCCTCAGCCGGCAACCTACTTCCCTTCGTTGCCCCAACGATCCACAGACACGACGCGGAAATCGGGAGCGGATGTGGCGACGGCGCCTCGCCGTCGCGCGACGACGCGGGCGTCGTCGCCACATTGGCATGCCACGTCCAGATGCTCTGCAACCGTGGAGGCGATCTGGTGGCCCTCGTGGAAGACGCGGTAGTAGCGGTGCTCGGGCGCCTCGCTCGCCGTCCAGCGCAGGACTCCGCCATCGAGGCGCACGTCCTTCACGGCCGCCGGCCGGCGGTCTTCGTAGTCCGTCGTGAGGAACACGATGGACTTCGCCGGAAGGTCCACGCTGAAAGCGCCGTCCCTGGCCTCGACCGTCCCGGACGGCGACTGCAGGTCGCCAAACGGGCTGTAGGGGACGCTCCCGACTTCATACACGTATCTGCGCAGCGGCTTGTCGAGCGAAGGCGCTCCGTCCACACGCGTTTTCCACGACGAGCAATCGACCGTCGCCGTCTTCGCGGGGCCGCGGTTGACGAGCACGGCCGAGAAGGAGAGGTCCGGGTTCAGCACGGCGCCGCCGCGCAGCAGCGGGTCGGCGAAGGAGCATTGGAGGACGGTCGCGTTCTTGCGAAAGAGCTTCACGAGCCATCCCATCGCGTAGAGTTCCGCGTATGCCCGGTAGTCGCGGTCGGTCGAACCCCAGCGGAAGACGCCGAACTTGTTGTATTTGGCGTCCATGCGGAAGCCGCATTTCGCCGCCTCGTATGCGGCGCGCTCCTCCGGCGTGTCGCCGTCCTCCGCCACGAAGGGATCGGGGTAGTCGGCAAAACTCCAGTCCACGCAGGCGTAGGCGCCCTGGTTCATCGCGGCGAGGCCGATTTCGCATTTGGCAAGGACGCTCTCCTCCTCCGTCGCCGGCTGGCTGATCGGGAAGTTGACGTCCTGGAGCATCACGTCGCGCGGCGTCCTCGCCGGCTTGAAACCGTATTCGCCGAGGATGTAGCGCTTGCCGCCGCAAGAAAGCGCCCGGTGGACGAGACAGGCGAAGTAGGCGTTGTATTCCTCCCACAGCCCGGGATCGGACGGATTGCGGCCGGAGACATACCAGTGGGTGCCATAGGCGCCGACATAGTCGTCCATGTTGTCCTTGATCCAGTCAAGGAGAGTCAGCACCTTGCCACGGTCCATCCACGTGCAGGGCTCGTCGGAGGCGAGAAGCGGGATGTCGAGTCCGTGCTTGCGGAAGGCCTGGAAGAGCGCCGCGTTGAAGCGCTTGAAGACTTCGGGGTTGCGGGCGAACCAGCCGCTCCGGCCGCCGTTCATGAGCTCGTTCGTCAGGCAGTAGTAGCGGATCTTGCGGCAGCCCCGCTCCTTGACGAGGTATTCGAGATTCCCCGCGACCTTTTCGGCGTATTCCTCCGCGTCGAGCGTCTCCGCAAGCGCCGGCATGGCGCACGGGACGGCGTAGAGCGTCGTGCTGGCCTTGCGGAAGGTCCTGTCATAGTAGTCGGCGAAGCGGTCGGCCTGTTCGCGCGACTGGTCCGCGAAGCCGGCATAGACGCGCCCGAACGTCGGAGAGAGTTCCGCAAAGGTCTTCAGGACGCGCTGGTCGCGGAAGTCGTCCGGCATGAGCGCCGTGAAGTTGGCCTCGGAATGCTGGAAGCCGAACCCGCCGAAGAGCCAGCGGAAATACGGCTTGTCGATTGTGACGTCATGCATCTTCAAACATCCTCCTGCACCGCCTCGCGCACTTCGCGACTTCAAGGACGGCGTTCGAGCCTTCGGGGATGGCGTATTCGATCTCGATGTCGCCAGGGATCGTCCATTTGTCCTTTTTGATGAAGGCGAAGAGTTCGGCGAACGGAACGTCGCCCTCGCCGAAGGGAACGGGCCTCGTGTCCAGGTCGAGTTCCTTGCGGTCCTTGACGTGGAGGGAGAAGATGCGGTCTCGGTGGCGCCTCACGAAATCCATCGTCGCCGCGCTCCCGTTCGCGGCGACGAAGTGGCCGATGTCGAAGCAGAGCCCGATGTTGTCCGAGTATTGGAAGATCGAGTCCGGCCCGGAAAAGGATTCTGGCTTGAGCTGCGTGTGGTTGTGGAGTCCGATGCGCAGGCCGTGGCGTTCGCAGAGACGGGCGTAAAACGGGCCTTTCGCCGCCCAGGTCTCCGGCGGCGGCAGTTCCGTCGTGATCTCGTCCGCGCCGAGCGCGTGCGCAACGTCGCACCAGAAGTCCGCCGTGCCGCCCTCCTTGCAGATTGGCTCGTCGAGTCCGAGTTTGAGAATGTGGATATCGACGCCGAGGGCGTCGTAACGCCTGCGCACCTCCTTGTAGGTGTCGAGTGTCACGCCCTTGAACCAGTCGTCGTAGGCCGCCTTCGTGGCCTCGTCGAAGGTCCACCGCTTCTTCCCGTTCCCCGGCGCCCCGGCGTCGAGCTGGAGATGCTCGATCTTGAGCTCGGCCCGCGTCAGCCCCGCCTCGCGGACGTATTCCGCGACGGCGAAGGGCCGAAGCGGCATCGAGGCGAACGAATAGGTGATGACGCCAAGCGGCATCGCTCCGGCGGTTGTCGGTTCGTGTTGTTCTTCTGTCATGGTTGAAACTCCGGCACGGTGTCGTCTCGGACGATCTCGTAATAGATGCGCCCTGTGCCATCGGGCGCGACGGTGGAAACGGTGAAGCGGAGGGCGCCGTCGGAGAACGTGGCAGGCACCACGCCCGTGCGGTTGCCGGCGGCGTCGAGGGAGAAGACCCGGAAGGAAATGTTCACAATTGGCAATTGGCAATTGTTCACAAATTCCCAATCTTCATTGTTCACCAATCGCAAATCACAATTTCGGGCCGCCCGGCGGTCGGCCCCTACCGGAAGAGCCCGCTCGCCGAGCGGGCCGCAATTGGCATTGGTGGCATTGTAGATTTGTGAACAATTGTGGCAATTGTCATTTGTGGACAATCTTAGTTCCACCTCGGCGGCGCCGGCCTCGACGAGCGGCGCGGTGCCGGGCGTGAGCATCACGCCGAAGGTTTCGTCGGAGAAGACAGCGCCCTCGCGCTGGACGTCGGTGAGGTGGACGAGAAGCATGCGCGACGACTCCGCGACGGGCTTGCCGTCGAGCGAGGAGACCCATACCGTCGTCGGCGTTGCCGACGAATTGTTCACAAATCCCAATTGTTCACCATTGCCCACAAATGGCAAATCACAAATCCTCTTTGTGTCCTTTGTGTTCTTTGTGGCCACGATTTCAACTTTCAGCGCGCCGGCGTCGATGCGGCCGCTTTCGGCGAAGCCGCCGCAGGTGAGCGGGGTTGCGACCGACAGGGCACCGCGTTCGTGGTCGACACGGATGTCAGGGTTGCCCTTGGCGTCGCCGCGCAGGAAGAGGCAGACGGCGGCGTAGTCCTCCGCTATCATGTCGGGGTTGGCGGCGATGTCGTAAAGGGGCGACTGGATCGTTCCCCGCCCGCCCGGAGGATCGACGAGGATGTCGCTCTGGTGGGCGTAGGCGAAGCGCCAGAGGGCGTCGAACTCGCCTGCGGCGGCGAGCGCGCCGTAGATGAGGCCGGTCGCGGAGCGGCAGCGTCCCGGCGCGCAGAGGTTCCACTCCGAGATCGTGTGGGGCTTCGAGGCGCCCTTCGCCCATCCGCTCAGGAAGAGGATGTTCGGCAGGCTGTGGCGCACGGGGTTGATCTGGCGGCAGAGCAGAGGGGCGCCCTTCCTCCGGTCCCCCTGCCAGTGCGGGACATAGACGTAGGAATGGCTGTCCACGTAGTCGTAGAGCGGGGTGCAGTCCTGGCCCTCGCCATGGCGGCGGCCATTGTTGTCGTTTGTGAGCAGCGCGCGGCAGCCGAGCGAGCGCACGAACGAGGAGCAGCGTTCCCACATCCGGCGGTTGATCCAGTCGTCGAACTGGTTGAAGGGGTCGTCGGGATCGACCGAACCCACGTCGCAGGGCGGCGGCGGGGCGTCGGAGCCGGAGAACTCGCGCCACGCGGCAAGCACGATGGGGTCGTCTTTCTTCCAGTCCCAGCCGTTGTGGAGGCGGCTCTCGTTCACGAGGGAGATGAAGGGCATTCCCGGTTCGTCCTTGTTGGCGCGGCCCGTGTAGGGGTTCACATGCTCCAGGAAGTCCCGTGCCCAGAAGCACCAGTCGGCGAAGGCGCCGTCGTGGATGCCAACGTATGTTTTGTAGAGCGCCTTGTTGCTCACCCTGCCGTCGCGGTCGATGCCGATGTCGCGCCACATCACGGTGCGGGACATGAAGAGGTCGGTGGTCACATAGATGCCCGCGGCGTACAGTCGCGAGAGAAGGTAGTCGAGGCGGTCGATGTCGTCGCCGTCTTGCGGCGACGACATCGACGAATTTGAAAGGTTGAAAGGTTGAAAGGTTGAAGGTTGAAGGTCGGAAGCCGATTGCTGCGGGACTTTTCGACCATTCGACTTTTCAACCTTTCGACTGGCGCGGGCCGCAGCCCACACCTTGTCGGTGTGGTGGATGCGGATGGAGTTGTAGCCGCGGCGGACGAGGGCGGCGACGAGGCGGTCGGCGGTGGCGTGGTCGGGGAAGTTCGCCGCGGTGCAGAGGTTCGCGCCGTAGAAGCGCTGCTCCACACCGGGAAGCCCCTCGAACTCGAAATGGCCGCCGACGTTCTTGAGCCACCCGTGCTTGCCCGCCGGGGCGTCCTGGAGACCCATGCCGGAAAAGTCCAGCGCCGAGCCGGGGACTGGCTCGCGCCGGATTTCCAGCGGCGCCCAGCGTTCGCCGCGCTCGATGACGAGCGGCCCTGACCGGACAGCCTTTGTCTCGTTTTCTTCGGCGGCGAACTCCGCCGCCGGGGCGTCCTCGATATCGACGGGCGCGGATGTTGCCGTCCCTGCCCATGCCGTTCCAGCGCAAAGAACGCAATGGGAGAGGCAAAGAGCGCGAAGTGTTTTCTGTGTGTGTTTCATTGCAATGTCAGAATGGCCACGAGGAAGGAATGCGGCGGCATCGCCGATGGCATCGGCACGGATTCGTCGGTGCGGTCTCCGTCGGTGATGCGGCAACGCACGGAGGCGGACGGGGCCGCCTCCGGCGAATGCAGAATGCAGGATGTAGAATGTAGAATAGAAGTGCCCTCTAGCGACAATTCAAACGGAGCCGCTTCATCCGAATCGTTGGCGAGCATGACGGCGATGCTGCCGTCCTCGCCGCGCGCTGCCGCGGCGTAGAGATTTGCATTTGCAATTTGTGAACAATTGTTGGAATTGTCTTTTGTGAACATTTCCACCTTGACCGCCGTGCCGCGCCGGCGCAGCTCGTTGAAGGCGGTGAAAGCGTAGTATGCCTTGCGCGGCGTGAGCGTGGACGGGTCGAAGAGCGGGGAGTACCTGCCGACGTCGCAGCGCGCGTCGTAGATGCACGCCAGGTCGCACGGGCCGTTCTGGAGGGAAATCAGCACGGCGGCGATGGCGGCTGCCTGGAGCGCCGAACCCGTGTTCTTCTGGTTGAGGTAGGTGAGCCATTCGTCGAGGATGCGTTCGCAGCGGTCGCGCGTGAATCCATACTCGTTGAGGTGTTCGTCGGCGAAGCGCACCTGGCGCATGATCTCCCCCGGTTTGGAGTAGGAGTGGAACGAGAGGAAGTCGAGCGGCCAGCCATTGTCGCGCGCGGCGGCGAGGAAGCGGTGCGAGCATTCCAGAAAGTATTCCTTGCGCGGCGTCGTGTTGGCTCCCGGCAACTGGTCGGAGCCTACGCCCGCGTAGAAGCCGCAGTTGCCGTAGCCGCCGATTTTGAGGTCCGGGAACCGGGCCTTGAGGTGGGTCGCCGCAACCCCGTAGAGACGCATGTATTCGGAGAACGGCGCCCCGAACATCAGGTTGAGCGTATCGTCCGGGTGGTTCTCCGGCTCGTTCCAGATTTCCCAATAGCGGATTCCGGCGCGCATTCCTCCCGCCCAGCCTTCATTGTAGTGGGCGATGACATGCTCGCAGATGCGCGCCCATTTGGCGAAGTCCGGCGGCGGCGCCGTGTTCACGCGCGGATAGCCGTTCTCGACGAAGTTCTCAATCGTGACACCAAGCCGGAAGAATGGCTCCACGCCGTTCGCGAGAAGCGCCGACACAAGGGAATCGGTGTAGGCGAAGCGGTAGTTCGCCGGATCCGTCTCGTCGGCGCCGAAGTCGGGGAAGAGATTCGGGATGTCAACGAACAGTCCGCCTCCCAGCCAGCCCCCGACATCGTGGAGACGCGAAAAGGGGATTCCCGCCTCGGCGAGGTAATGGAACATCGGCCAGTCGCCGAGGGCCCCGAACATGGGCGGCTGCCCGACGCCGTTCACTGGCTTGACGGGACCGACGATGACATCTGGATCGATTCGTATGGTTGTCAAGTTCATTTCTGAAGGATTTGCGTTTTCTATCCGCAAGGGTTCCTGCGCGGAGAAGGCCATGTTTTCAACGCAGAGAGTGCAAAGGGAAACGCAAAGAACGCGAAGGGGTTTCATGAAAAGGTGAGGTTACGAGACCGGATCCCGCCGCCGTGTCCGGGTTCGAAGAACGGTTCATCCACGAGGTTCACGCGGCCTTCGGACGTCGTGTGGTCGATGACATATTCGACCGAACCGCGCCAGGCGCCGGGGGTGTCTTCGGTCGCGCGGCGCCGGCCGGCGGTGAAGTCGGACGCGGAGCGGTCGGTGAAGCCGGGGGCGGTGTTTGGCCACTGGACGTTCATGGCGTGGATCGTCACGGACTGCGCCCTGTTTTCGCGCGCCACGCCGCGATGGCTCGCGGAGCCGAAGCGTGGCATGTGGACATTGTGCTCGTCGAGGAGGTTGACGCAGAGGATTGGGTAGAAGCACCCTCCGCGCGGCGGCTCGTCGTCCGGCGCGTCGATGGAGCACTTGCCCTTGTAACAATCGAACGCGAAGCCGGTGACGTTGTATTTCGCCTCCAGGCTCTCGCAATAGACATGTTCGCCGCCGATGTCGAAGCCGGTCCCGAAGCCGAGCGCAGAACAGCGCTTCCATTCGTTGAGGACGCCGTGGTTCGACCCCGCCGTCCCACGGATGCCGACGGAGAGGGGATGCGGCGCGGCAAGCCCCTCGCAGGTCGCCGGGTTGAAGAGGCGCGGGTCGCGCGCCGCCACCCAGAGGTCATTGTATTTGAGCGCGCCGCAGAAGCGGCCATCGACGGCGACCACCCTCTTCCCGACATCCGGGAGACGGATCACGAGGTTGCGCAGGATCCAGGCGCGCCCGAAGATGCCGCCGCCGTCGCAGTAGAGGAGCGAGAACTCCTCGTCGGCGCCGAGCGAATCGTAGAGGGCGCGCCCCATCTCGATGATCGCCCCGGAATGCCAGGCCATCGGCTCCACGGCCCCTTCCAGCGTTCGGAAGCGCGGCCTTTCGTGTGAATACCACCTCTCCTCGGTCTGGTCATTCCAGAAGCAGAGGGCGCCCTTGGGGCTGCGCTCCCCGCGCGAATCTATGCGGTAGGTGCCGGGAAGCAGGACGCACCGCACGTTGAGGGCGCCGGCCTCGTCGATGGCGCGCTGGAGCGCCGGCCTCGCGTCGCCCTCCGGGCAGACTTCGCGCGCATGGCGTTTCAGCGCCTCCGGCGTGTCTCTTGCCGCCAGAACGATGTCCCAGGGATCGACGCTCACGGCCATTGACTTTCCCCCGCCGCCTCGGCGCGGCGGATGTAGGCGTCCTGCTGCTCGCGCGGGATGCAGTTCCATCTGGCGTTCCAGCCGCAGACGCGCACCTGGAGGTTTTCGTATTTCTCCGGATGCGCCTGCGCGTCCCGAAGCTCTTCGGAGCCGAACACGTTGAACTGGATCGCGCATCCGCCGCGGCGGAAGAATTCGTTCACGAGGGTCCCCATGGCCGCCAGCCCTTCGTCCCCGGCGGCGACCGAGGGATGGAGCGTGACGTCGAGAATGACATCGCCGGGAATGTCCGTGGCGTCTATGGCGGCGATTCCCCCGATCAGGGCGGTCGGCCCCTCCCTGTCCGCCCCCGGGGCCGACGAGATGTTCTTGGAAAACTCCTCGCCGGCGCGACGTCCGTCCGGCGTCGCGTCAGTGCGGCGTCCGAGGCTGACGAAATACGAGATGCTGTGCCCGGCCGCGTAAAACTTGCCGCCGCGCGAATTGGGCTTGCCGTTCACGGCCTCGCCGAAAACTCCGTAGAGGCCGTGGGCAAGCGCGTTCGTGAGCGG
Organism: uncultured Verrucomicrobiota bacterium; assembly: GCA_946624575.1. Classification (GTDB taxonomy): domain Bacteria; phylum Verrucomicrobiota; class Kiritimatiellia; order RFP12; family UBA3636; genus UBA3636. Next base: position 23,513 of record CAMOSH010000010.1, on the reverse strand, counting down.
ATCGTTGTTGCCCCATTTGCGGCGGGAGGCTCGCATCCGGAGCCGCAGCGGCTCGTGCCCCTCCCAGTCCGCGGCCATGATTCCGCCAAGTTCGGCAAGCGTCATTTCGCGGCGCTCGAAGACGAGCTCCTTCACCGCCGCGAGGGAATCGACGGCCGTTCCGCCACCCGTCTGCAGGATGACAGAGAGATTGTATTTCATGCCGGTTCCGATGGCGTTTCCGCCCCTTGCCACGCAATCGGCGATGGAGAGAGAATGGACGAGCGCCGGAATCCAGTCGTCCATGTGCGCCTCGTAGTCGCGGACGACATCGAGCGCGATGGCGACGCGTTTGCGCAGGATGCCGTGGAAAGCCGAGACAAACCCGTCGAACGATTCCGGGGCGAAGCGTCCGGCCCGGGCCTCTTCAAGAAGATCCGCGACGATCTGCGGGATGTTGACGATGCAGGGAAGCGTCGTGTTGGCGGCGGCGCGCGGCTGGAACTCGTAGCATCCCCAAAGGTCGCACGTGCGGACCTCCTCGGCGGAGAAACCCATAGCCGCCATGGCCTTCGCCATCGGCTCCTCGCCGCAGAAGACGACGGGACGGTGGCGGCGCGCCATGTCGAGCGCCATCGAGAAAACGTCCTCCGGCGTGTTTGGCGCGATCTTCAGCTGGACCTTGGGAGTCGGCAAACCAAGTTCGTCGATGGCTTCCAGTGCGACGCGCGAAAGGTCGCAGTATTCCGTCGAGCCGTCGTCCTTCGTGCCGCCAAGGTAGAAGGGCTGGCCCCATTTGTTGTCGATGGATCCCCACTGCCAGAAGAAATGCTTCAGCAATGCCTTGAACTCCCCGCGCGTCGTGCGTCCCGATGCAAGGTCGGCCTCGTAATAGGGGCGCATCAGCCTGTCCCAGTTGCCGAGCGAACGCACTTGCAGATGGTCTGCGTGTTCGCCGAACACGAAGAACAGGAGCTGGAAGAGCATTGCCTCGTAGGATGTGCGCGGCGGTCCTTCCGCCAGTCTTTCCAGCGCGGAGGCTTCCGCGGCAACCCGTGGGTCGGAGGCGAAGGGCGAGCGCCGCGCGCATTCGGCCATGCGCCGGACGCAGCGGAGCATGGCGCCGGCGGCAATCCGCATCGCGGCAATGAAGTCGCCCGTCGCAGGCGAAGCGGCGGCGGACTCCAAGATGCCGGGAAAGCCCAGTGCGAGAATGCGGTCCCAGTCCGGCACGGCGTGGTCGTAGTCGTGCCGGATGCACGAGCCGCGGACTTCGGCCGCCCGTCCGGTTGCATCCGGACAAAAGCGGGCGTCGATCTCCGCGATGCGTTCGTCGAGCACCCTCGTGAGAATGCGGTCTTTCCGGCTCCAGCAGGCGAATGCGGGGAAGAAGTCGTGCGGCGAAAAGCCGACGGCCATCTTGTCGCAGATCGCCTCGAACAAGTGCGCCTTCACGACGCACCACGGCACCTTGTCCTTCTCCGCCGCGACGATCCTGGCGACCTCGACCTTGAGTTCGGAAAGGCCGAGACCCGTCGAGGGATCGGTGCAGTCCCTCCGCCATTTGTCACGGAGGTATGGAATGTCGGCATCGAGTGCGTCCATGGAAATCCTCATTGGCATTTGCGTCATTGCTGCTCAATTGGGGTTTCCGTCAATGGAACCCTGCGTTCCAAAGCCGAGCGCCTCCGCAACGGCGGTGCCGTAGGCCCTCGCGAGCGCGACCATGCCGTTTCCACGCAAAGAACGCAAAGAAGCGCGGCAATTTTCATTTGCCTACCTCACGTAGAGAACCGTCCCCGACTTGGAGAAGTGCTCCGAGTAGCGGACGCACTGGGCGCCCTCGACGGTGACGTTTTCCTTGACGATTTCGGCGCTGCACCCGCGGACCTTCGCGAGCGTGAACGAACCCGTCAGGTCAGCGGCGGTCGCCGGGACGGTGCAGATGGGCAGCGTCGCCGCGCCGTCGGCGCTGAACGCCGCGCTCGTCGTATCGACGGCGACGGTCACTTTCGGCGTCCCTTCGCCGGTGACGGCGAAGTTGCCGAAGTAGCCGTTCACGAGAGAGGCGTCGGGATCGAGGACGATGGTCGTGCCGTCCGCGAACGAGAAGTCGCCCGCGACCGCTGCGTCAGTGAGCGCGCGGACGGAGCCCTCCTTCACGGCGAACGTCGCGCCGCTCGCGAACGTCGCCGCGCCGGAAAGCGCCAGTTCGCCCGCGCCGCGCTTGATGGCCGTGCCGTCCACCGTGAGCGGGACGGAGACCGTGAGCGAGACCCCCTCCGGCACGTCGAAGCCGCCGGCGGTGACGGTGATGCCGCGGTTCGCCGCGTTGAGCGTCATCGTCTGCTCGGGCATGAGGAAGCCGTATTTTTCGAGCAGCACACCGTCCGCCGTCGCAGCCGTCATCGCGCCGCCGAAGCTTGCGCTCTGGCCGAGGTGGAGCGTCGTGCCGTCGCTCTCGGTGGGTGAACCATAGCACGTGACGGTCATCTTGCCGGAGAAGCCGGAGTTGTCGCCCGTGAGATAGACCGGCGCACCGCCTGGGACGCAGTAATACGGATTGGTGCTCTTCAGCTTCGTGCTTGTCAGTTCCAAATTGCCTTCGCCGGAAACTGCCACCGCAATGCGGTTTGTCATGATCGTCGATGCGCCCGTTGGCTGACGGGTCTGGACCCGCAGCGTCGCGCCGTCCGCAATCGTCGCCGTGCCGCGCGTGATGCCCGTGTAGCCGGCCCCCTTAATGGAGCCGTTGTTGTAGTAGAGATTCACAGTTCCGCAGTATGTCGCGTCGCCGAAATCGGCATTTGGCGTGTTCATAGCGAGAGACTGATACTCTCCGTTGCCGCAGAAAGTTAACGAATCGCCGACGAAGGCGGCGGATGTTGTCTGGTATTGATTTCCAGTGCGTGCAAGCCAGTTCGTCATCAAGTAGTCGTAGCCCGACTGCGCCGTGTTGCCGTAAGACCAGTATCCGGCCTTGCCATTGATTGTGTCGTCCTTGTTGACCGTGTCATTGAATGCCGCTATCGACCACACGACGGGCTTCGCGACGAGGACGAGTTCCTTGCAGCCGTCGCCGTTGACAATCTCGAAGGACGTCTTCGGGAGACAGCAGTATTTCTCGGTGGCGTCGGCGAAGTCCGCCGCCGTGGCCGTCGTGGCGGCAGGAAGCCGCGCGACCGTGATGCGCTTGGCCGTCCAGCCGTTGTCCGCGAAGGAGGCGATCTCGACCGGCTCGGAAAGCCGGATCGAAAGCGGCAGCGCTGGAACGGCGGCGGTGAAGTCTAGCGGCGTCGAAGCGCCGGTGGCGTCGGAGTAGGGGACGATGTATTGGACATCGACGATGTGGGTTCCGCCCTCCTCGCAAGTGACGGCGATGTTGCCGACATACTTGTTCTGGACGAGCGTCGCGCGGGACTTCACCGTGACGGCGAGACCGTTCGCGAACGAGCCGAGGGCTCCGAGGACGAGCGTCCCTTCCGTCACTTCCATCGCGGCTGCGCCGGTGCAGTCGCCGTCGAGCGTGACGGTGCCCGCGCCGATCTTCGCGAACGTCGCGCCGGTGCCGGTTGTGACGGGCGCAGTGAGCGTCAGATCCGAAGCGGCCTCAATGCCACCCTTCTTCCCAGCGGTGACGGTGATGCCGCGCGTGGCGTATTGCTCGACGTTCGTCCCAAGCGAGAGATAGGCGCAGTCGCCGAGCGTCACCGCGTCGGCTTTCACCGAAGTAGGGTCGCCAAAGGCGGTGGCTGACACGAACTTGAGATGCCCGCGAACGGAGTAGCCGTTGTTCACCAAATTCGTCCACTCCTTGTCCTTCGGGGGGTCGGAAATGACATATTTCCCCTCGAAGGCCGAAGCGTCGCCGATGCCGATTGTCAGCGTTGAATCGATGGTATTGCCGTTTGCGGAATCGACATTGTCGGCATTTACGGTATATCCGTAGGACACAACCGCATCGGCATCGCTCGCCAGATACGAGGTGGACGAATTGATGAACGTGATGTTGGCTGTCTTTGCGCCGTTTCCGGTATTCCAGACAGTTAGCGGCAAGGAGGCTCCCGGTTCGATTGTGTAGCCGCCGTTGAAAGTTGCCGTGCTGTATGTGGATTGAAGAAGGCCGGCGTTACCCTCCTTGACTGTCATCTGCGGGAATGTGTATGTTTTGTCCGAAGTGGCAATACCCCTGATGGGATAACCGTTGTCAAGTTCGACGGGGACATCGGGAAGAGTTGAAGTCCCGCTCAACCTCAACTGCTTGGTTTTGTCACTCGCTGAATGCAAGACATACACGCAGGTGTTGCTTCCCTCGCTCCATGGGGTCACAACCGGATCCGTGATGGACGTGTCCTCCCAGCTCCAGGATATGACAGAAGAGCTGGTCATGGCTCCGGCTGTTCCCGTGCCCGATCCGATTACACGCCTCGGTCCGTCAGCGAGGGCGGAGCCTGCGGTGAGCGAGGCGGCGAGAACGGCCGCGTTCGCGAGAAGGCGAAGCACCTTTGAGGTTTCATTTGTGAAGTTCATGGTTTTCTCCATGTGTTTCTTTGGTTGTTGTGGCCGAGGCGGCACTCGCCGCCATCGGAAAAGCTGTGTCGCCATGGGCGCTGTTGCCGCGCGCCCAGCGGGAGAAGACGCCCTCGGCCTTCTTGCCGCGGATGGTAAAGCCGCGCGGCGCGTAGAAGCCAAACGTCGCACCCCACTGCATGTCCTTTCTGGAATGATCGGCACTGCCACTCATCATTGAAAATCGACCTCAATCGCTTCGCGCTGCAACATGGCACACCATGCGCGGAAACAACGCCAACAATTTTACCCCGTTCCCCATCGCCTGCCTAGGCTGAAAGTTGGGACACGCGAAGTGTCAACTTTTAGGACATTGATTATTCCGGCACCCTGTCAAACTCCACCGCGAAAACCGTCAAACCCTCCCACGAAAACCGTCAAACCCCCCGTAAAAACCCGTCAAACTCCACCGTGAAAATCCGTCAAACTCCCCCGTGAGGGTCTCAAAATGCAATATTGGTTTGACATTCAGGCATGAGTGCCATCGGAGTGTGGGCGCAAAAATTGCATTTTGCATATTTTGCGCCCGAAATCATTCCGGTTCCCGGGCGCAAAAATTGAATTTTCGAATTTTGCGCCGTATTTTCTTGACAATTCGTGCGAATTATGGGATGATGATCTGCGTCGCACGGGAAGGAGACCACGAATGTTTTTCGGCCGCAAGGAACAACTGGAAGACCTTGAAGCTCTTTGGCGCAAGCGGACATCGTCGCTTGTCGCCTGTCGCGGTCGGCGCCGCATCGGAAAATCTACGCTCTTCCGCGAATTCGCGAAGCGGACGGCCGACGCCTATCTGGAATTCGAGGGGCTGCCGCCACGCGACGGGCGCCCGGTGCCGAATTCCGAGCAACTAGGGGCGTTCGCGGCCGCGCTTGCGCGCCAGACGAATTCACCGATACTTTCGCTTCCCAACTGGTATGACGCCTTTTTCTGGCTGGACAAAGCCATTGACGACTCCAGGCGAACGGTCGTCCTCCTCGACGAAATATCCTGGATGGGCGGCGACGACCGAAACTTCCCGGGGACGCTGCGCACCGCGTGGGAGACCTTCTTCCACCGGCACGAAAAACTTGTCGTCGTGGTGTGCGGCTCCGTCTCCGCGTGGATTAAGCGCAACATTCTTGGCAACACGGGCTTCACCGGCCGGTTCTCGCGCGACTATGTCCTTTCCGAATTGCCACTTGCGGACTGCGCGGCGTTTTGGGGCGCGGCTGCGGGGCGAATCGCGGCCAGGGAAATGCTGGACGTCCTGTCCGTCACCGGCGGCGTCCCACGCTATCTGGAGGAAATCGATCCGGGGCTGTCCGCCGACGAAAACATCCGCCGCCTCTGCTTTACGAAGGGCGGGACGCTGTTTCAGGACTTCGATGCCATCTTCAACCCGCTTTACGGCCCCAAGTCCGAATTCAAGCGGAAGATTCTCGCCGCGCTCGCGGGCGGCCCGCTTTCAGGAACCGAAATCGCGGCGAGCCTTGGAGAGCCGAGAAACGGGCACCTCGCGGCTACGCTGAAAGAACTCGCCGAAGGAGGTTTCCTGTCCGACGACCAGGGAGTCAATCCCGAAACAGGCGTCGAATCGCGCATCCTCCGATACCGCCTTCGCGACAACTACACGCGCTTCTTCCTCAAATATGTGGAGCCGAACAAAAGGGCCATCGAACGCGGCGCATTCCGCTTCACGCGACTTTCCTCGCTTCCGGGCTGGGATTCCGTCATGGGGCTTGCCTTTGAGAACCTGGTCGTCAACAACGCGATGGAACTCGTACCCTTCCTTGGGATCGGAAACGCGACCATACTTTCCGCCGCGCCCTTCCGCCATGCGCGGCACGGGCGCGACGGATCGGACCGGGGATGCCAGATCGACCTCCTCGTTCAGACCCCGCGCACCGCATACGCGGTCGAGGTGAAGCGAAAGACCCGGATCGGCCCGGAAATCGAGGATGAGATGGAACAGCGGCTCTCGCGCATTCCGCTTCGCAGGGGCGTAAGCGTCCGCCCCGTTCTGGTCTTCGACGGGGAGCTCGACCCCGTCGTGGAGGGGGACGGCTACTTCGACGCCGTCGTCCCCGCATCGAAACTGCTTGGATTGTAGGGCACTGCCGCGAAACAATGGACAAACCTGCGGAAAAGAAGCCGCTTGTCGTGGCCGTGCTTTCGACGGGCATCCGCGTGAGCAGCGCGGAACTGCGAGGCGTCGAAAGCGCCGCCGCGCGGGCGGGCTGGACGCTGGAGACGGTCGATCCGGCGCAGACGGGGCCGGACATGGCCCCCTTCGCGCCGCTTTTCGCCCGCGCCGACGGCGTGATCGTGCGCGAAAACCTGCATCTCGAAAACGCCGCCGCGCTGCTGCCGCCTGAAACTCCCGTCGTGCAGCTTGACGGCATCCACCCGCGCGCCAACGGCCGCGTCCGGTGCGACGCCGGTGCCGAAACGGACCTCGCCGTCCAAGAACTGCTCTCGCTTGGCCGGCGCAGCTACGTGTTCGTCCCAATGCCGAAGGCGCAGCGCTGGACCGCAAAGCGCGGGGAACTTTTCCTAGCGAAGATACGGGCAGCGGGAAGAAATGCTTTTCTCTACGAACCGCAGACGGAATGGGGCTGGACCAAGGAGCGCGACGCGCTGGCGAAGTGGCTCTCGTTACTGCCGCGACCGATTGCGGCCTTCGCGGGAAACGACTTCCTGGCCAAGTTCACGCTTGACGCATGCCGCGACGCGGGGTTAGACGTTCCGGGGGATGTCGCCATCCTGGGCGCCGACGACGATGAAACGCTCTGCCTTTCCACGCGGCCGACGCTTTCCAGCATCCGCGTCGATTTCGAGGGCGCGGGGCGCATGGCCGCGGAACTGCTTGCCAAGCTCATGGACCGGGGGAGGCCGGCCCGCCGCAACGGCCAGCCCCGGAAGGGCAAAACGCGGATTCCCACGGTTTTGTACGGCCCGCTTGGCGTGGCGCGGCGCGGCAGCACACGGCGCGACGATCCGGGAACGGACCCGCGCATGGCGGCGGGGCTGGACTTCATCGCGTCGCACTTCGACGACCCGTTCCTCGGGGTCCGCGACATCGCCGCCGCCATGGGGACGAACGTCCGGCAGGCGGCCCGGCTCTTCCTCCCGACCGGCAGGACGATCCGCGAACACGTCGAGGAAAAGCGCCTGGAGCGGGTGCGCCACCTTCTCGAAACGACCGCGCTCCCCCTCGCCGCCATCGCCGAAACGTGCGGCTTCGCCTCGCGGCAGTACCTTTCGCTCGTCTTCCGCCGCCGCACCGGCCAGACGCCCGGCGAGTGGCGCCGCGCGGAGCGCGGCGGCGGATGACGCCAGCCGCGTTGCGAAACGCATCACAATGACGGCATCGTGTCCCGCATTCCGAGGGCGAGGTATTTGGAGCGGGCCATGTCGTGGTAGGCGAGATCGACGACGGCAGTGTCGGGGATGCCGAGCGAGCGGAGGAAGTCGTGGCGCGCGGCGAGGTCGGCGCCATCGGTGAGGCCGGGGACCGAGAGGCAACGCACTTCGAGATTCGCCCCCGCGGCGGCGAGCCGCGCGAGATTTTCCTTGATCGGAGCGTTCGAGACGCCCGTGCAGCGCCGGTGCAGTTCGTCGGAATCGGCCTTGAGGTCCGGGAGCCACATATCGACGAGCGGCAGAAGCGAATCGACGACCGCCGGCGACGCGAAGAGCGACGTGTCAAGGCAGACGTGGAGCCCGGCGTCCTTGAGGGCGCGCAGCAGCGCGGCCGTCCACTCGGGGAAGAAAAGCGGCTCGCCACCGGAAATCGTGACGCCGCCGCCGGAATCGTCGTAAAACGCCTTGTCCTCCAGCGCCTTCGCGACGATGTCCGGAATGGTCCACTCCCTGCCGTAAACCTTGAAGGCGCGGCCGGGACAGGTCGCTTCGTCCATGGCGCACTTGGCGCAGTGCCGGCAGAGGTGCCGGAAACGTGCGATCTGCCGCTCTGGCGACTGAGATTCGGGGTTGTGGCACCAAAGGCACCGGAGCGGACATCCCTTGACGTGGAAGGTCGTGCGGATGCCGGGGCCGTCGTGGACTGCCAGGCGCTTCACGTCAAGCAAAAGCGGCGTCTTCATGGCCATCACTCCTGCGCTTTCAATACTACCAACTATCCCCACGAAGGCGAATCGGCCTAATTCGAAATTCGGAGCAGAGATTCCATCCCGCCGCTACGCCTCATACGGCTTCGCAGCGCAATCGACGAGCTTGCGCGTCTCGCGGTCAAAGGAGAGGCCGATGAGCCAGATTGGCTTGCCCGAGGCGCGATACGGATCGGCGTAGCCCTTTTCGCGGAGCTGGGCGAACGCCTCATCGACCGGCTCGCCGACCTTGAGCTCGAAGATGCAGGTCAGGGCCGGATGGTCGGCCACGATGTCGGCGCGGCCGCTTGCCTGCACGTCCTCCATCCGAAAGCGGAATCCGCAGCCGGCCAGCAGAAACGACAGGCATCGCCCGTATGAGTTCTCATGGACGCTTCCTTCCGTCGATCCGTAGGCCATCGCCGCGTAGAGGGATTTCAGGCCCTCGAAAAATTGCGGCCATTTCGCATTGAGGAGCTTCTTGCCAAGCGAGGCCGCCCAGGCGTTGCTCTGCCGGGCGGCGACCCCCGCCATGAGCGTGCACAGGTCGCGACGGACTTCTTCGTCCGGCACGCCGAGCGTGTAGCTTTCCGTAAGCGGTTCGTAGTCCCTGATCGTCAGATAGCCGGACTGGAACAGAAGCGCGATTGCGGAAAGGTTGTTCAACTCCGCGACATCGAACTCGGACGCATCTACATCTTCAACGGCTTCCGGGTTGACTTGGAGGACATCCTCGCGCTTGAGAAAGTTCATCAGCATCGAGGGCCGTCCCGTCGTCGCCCACGTGGCAGAGAAGTGCCTTTTCTGGTCTTTCAGCGTGTATGCAACGGATATCGGGTTGTAAACCGTTGTTTCGCTCTCCGGCGAGAAGCGAAAGCCGTTGTACCAGCGCTTCATCTCCGCGCGGTAGTCCTCGTAGGAAAGCCCCATCTTCGCGGCGTGGACGCGCATGTGCGGCTCGAAGTATTCACCGAGCTCCTCCTCCGTGTAGCCGAACATCGTGGCGTAGGGGTCGAGCATCGACACGTCCTTGATGTTGCTCAGGGCGGAGAAGACGGAAAGCTTGGTGAACTTGGAGACGCCGGTCATGAAGAGGAAGCGGATGTCGCCGGTGCGCGACTTCATCTGCGCGTAGAGCGACGACATCCTGTCGCGGATCTTTTCGGCCTTTTCGACATCCGCAAGCGCGTGACCGACCGGCGCGTCGTATTCGTCGATCAGAATCACCACGCCCTCGCCGAACTCGTCAGGACGCTCCCTTGCATCCCGGCTCGACTTCTCGGCGAGCGTTTCGATGGCTTGGCCGAAATTCTGCCAGCATGACTGGGTGTCATCGCAATCGAACCCCGCGTATCGCAGCTGCTTGTTCACGTATGACTCGAAGTCGGCCGCAAACTCCTCGACGCTAACCGTGGTAAGTTCATTGAACCGGAAATAGATCACGGGGTGCTTGAGCCACTTCCAGTCCGTCCGCTCGATGGCGAGCCCCTTGAACAGCTCCCGCCGGCCATTGAAGAGATTTTTCAGTAGCGAGACCGTGAGCGACTTGCCGAAGCGCCGCGGACGCGAGACGAACACGATGTTCGAATTCCTGTCGGAGACAAGCTTGTGGACAAACGCCGTCTTGTCGACGTAAATCGCATCGTTTTTGCGAAGTTCCGCAAAGTCGTCGCTTACGTCATTGATTTTAGGCAGTGTCTGTTCCGTGTCTTGCATGGCGGAAATCATACCACAATGCGCGGCAAACGCCAAGCATTGCCAATTGAAAAGTTGGGCTAACGCCAAGTTGAAAGGTTGGGCTAACGCCAAGTTGAAAGGTTGAAAAGTTGAAAGGTTGAAAAGTCAGGGACGGGCGGGACGAGCGGGACCGGCGCCAGTCCCGCCTGTCGCGCAGGTCCCGCCAGTCGCGCCAGTCCCGCCAGTCCCACCCGTCCCGCCAGTCCCCTCGCCTGTCCCGCCAGTCCCGCCAGTCCCGCCAGTCCGGCCGGCTTCACAACCAGAATCTCTACCGGCTCGCCGGGACGGCTCGCCCCGCCTTTTCCACGGCGGTCGGGAAGGAGGACTCACTGTCCGCGCCGCCCTTCAGGCCGTCGAGCAGGGCGCGTCTGCGGGGATTGTCCGAGGATGGGACCATGTGCTTCGCGTCAGGCCCTTCGTGCTCGACGCTCCATCCGCTCCACTCCCGGAAGGCGTGGTACGTCCAGTCCCAGCCGTATTCATCAAAAAGGGAAATCGCGTCCGCGAGCCACTTGTCCGCACCGTCCGCCCAGGCGATGGCGCTGAACTCCCCGACGTAGATTTTCGCGCCGTGCATTTTCTCGAAGGCACGGACCGGCGCGAGGACGCGGCGCAGGAAGTCCTTGTCCCAGCCGCGCCGGACGTCCGGGTAGGATTTCGGCTCGTAGGGGCCGCCGACGCCCTGGTGCGTGAAGTCCACCGGGTTGTAAACGTGGACTTCGTAGATGACGTTCGCGAGGTCGAGCGGCGACATCGACCCGTAGGTTTCCGGATGGTCGAGCAGGTTGGATTCGACGATGACCGGCGTCTCCGGGTCGATTTCGCGGATCGCCTCTGCGGCGCGGCGCTGGAGCGTCCAACCGTCGCAGCCTGGAAGCGCCTCCCTGCGCTGCACCGGCTCGTTGACGAGGTCGTAGCCATAGATGACGTCGGCGTTGCCGCAGAAGCGCGCGGCGATGCGGCGCCAGACGTCGAGGAAGCGCGCGGCGCATTCCGCGTCGTGAAACATCCGCGTCTCGGAGCCGCTTTCGCGTCCGCCGGGCGCGAAGTGGAGATCGGCGAAAACGGAAAATGTGACGGAATCTCTCATACGGGCTTCATATTACCCGCCATTTCTTCCGCAGGCAACGACGATCCGGCCAGAAACCGTCCGACGAATCGGCCATGCCGCCGCCGGCTCCTCGGCGGGCGTCCGAAGGGCCGGGTTGTCGGAAAGGATATGTTTTTCGCCCGTTCCGGCATTCCATTCCCGCCCGCCATGGCATAGAATCGGCGGTGCTTCACCCTGATCGGGTGGGCGAAGCCGGCGCCAGCCGGGCCCGGCGAAACACAAACGGAACTCGGCCTGCGCCAGCACAAGCTGTCGCTCTTCCAGGCGACGGTGGCGAGCGGCGACCGCTTCCCGGTCTCCTCGTCCGACGTCGCGCTCGACGTCTGGACGAAGGCGCGCACGGCGGAGGAGATCGCCGCCGACTGCCGGAGCCGTCTTCGCGGCGACGAGGACGGGCTGCTGCTCTACGCGCCCGAGGACATTGACCGCTGGCACCGCCGTCTCGCCCTCCACGCATGATTCTTCCTCCTCCTTTGCGGCGGCATGACTGGGAGACCGGCCGCTCGCCACGGCATTCTTTAGCATGAATGCCACATCCGAAAAAAAATGTCGAAATCTCCTTTTCTTTCCGAGAGAAAAATGTTAGTATGGCCGCCATGTTCACCGAGAGAAATGCAAGTCTGGTCTTGACGATCAGTGCCAACGAGGAGGATGGCGCATGAGCGATTCGCCATGCATCCTCTATCTTGGCGTTCCGGATGCCAGCCTCGTTCAGGAGAAGAAGTTCGCGGGCGTCCGGCGCTATGCCGCGTCGCGCGGTTGGGACGCCGTGTCCGCGCCCAGACCGGAGGAGGGCCCCGGAGGGATTCCGGGGCTTTTCCGAAGATTCCGGCCCGTCGGCTGCGTCATCGAATGCCGCGGGCGCAGGGATCGCCTCCCGAACCGGCTTTTCGGGCCGATGCCGGCCGTCTATCTGGACTCCCCGCCCGATCCGCGCCCGGGGGGGCGTCGCTGCGTTTCCATCGACAACGAGGCCATCGCCCGTACCGCGATGCGCGAACTCGCTGGATGGCGCCCGGCTTCGGTCGCCGTGGTCGAGCGCGAGATTCCGTCGCCGTGGTCGAGCGCCAGGGCGAGGGCCTTTCGCGCGATCGCCGCCGCGGAGGGTCCGCGATGCCATGTCTTCGCGTCGCGGCGCGGGGAATCCGTCGGTTCGCGCGTAGGCAGGCTCGCCCGGTGGATTTCCGCGTTGCCGCGCCCGTGCGGGGTCTTCGCGGTCAACGACAACACGGCCACCGCCGTCCTGCGCGCCTGCCGCGCGGCCTGCCTCCACATTCCCAGGGACATCGCGCTCGTGGGAGTCGACGACGAGGCCGCAAACGAAGGCCCGGACGGACGCCCTCTGTCCAGCATCCGGATCGACTTCGAGCACGCCGGATTCCTCGCCGCGAAAATGCTGGCGGAAGCATGGGCCGCAAAGAACGCAAGGGATCGCAAGGGCTTTGCGGACTCAGCGTACTCTGCGGCTGAAAAGAACAGCCACGCCACCGTCGGCCCGCTCCTTGTCGTGCGGCGCAACTCGACGAGCGGGCGCGGCCGGCACGAACCGTGCATGGAAGAGGCCATGTCCATCATCCGGAACGAGGCGTGCGACGGACTCACGGCCCGCGCGCTCGCCGCGCGCTTCCCCGGAACTCGCCGCCTCTTCGACATGCGCTTCCGCGAGGCGGTCGGCCACAGCGTCCTGGACGAAATCCTGCACGTCCGCATGGAGAAGGCCTTCGACCTGCTCGCGCGCACGGACATCCCCGTCGGCGCGGTGGCCGATTTCTGCGGCTTCGGCTGCTACCGCGCCCTTGACTGGCTTTTCCGGTCGCGATGCGGTATGTCGGCAGGCGAATGGCGCAGGCGGAACAAGTCCGCCGAATTCCGGCACTAGCGTTGCGTTCCGCATTTTTTTCTCAAACTTGAAGATTTCGGGTTGCGGTCGTGGCATAATCGTTTGCGTTTGGTTCCGTGGGAGTGTCCCGTGAGTCGCGGGACAGTCCGGAACGACACCCGAAAGACATGCCATCAAGGAGCCTTCCATGAACAAGCGATTCGTTCTTCCTGTTTCCTCCGCGCCGCGCGTGACCGCCGCGCTCGTCGCCGCCGCCATGGCCGCCGCGCCGTCGCTCGCCGGCATCAAGTACTGGGATGACCCCGCCTTCAGGGCCTACGGCATCGGGGACTACGTGCAGGACGGCCTCGTCGTGAACTACGACGGCATCCTCAACGCGGGACCGGACGCGGCCCACGACCCCGCCGCCACCACGTGGGTGAACTGCGCCAATCCGGGCACATACAACATGACCCGCTACTCGTTCGACGGTTCGGCGTGGGCGGCCGGCGCCGCGGCGGGTTCGTGGACGGACGACGGCTTCGTCTTCGCCAAGGATGCCGTCTTCCACGAATCGACTTCGTTCACGGTTCCCTCGCGATACACCATCCAGACGCTTGTCGACGCCACCGCCGCCGCCCAGAACGGCATCGGCTACCTCCTGTGCGACTACAACGCGAACAACTGGAACAAGTGCTCGCTCTGCATTCGCTCCTCCGGCTTCTGGAGACATGGCGTCGACAACACGTGCTGCTTCACGGTGCACAGCGACCATCGCCCCGCGTTCCAGGCCGGCTCCTTCTCCTACGCGACGGCCATGCTCGACGAGACGGACGGCGTGGTGTTCGCCGGAACCGAGGCGCCTTGGACGGCATCCACCGACTCCTACGGACGCTACGGACATTCCACGCTGCCCTCCGCCCAATCCGCCGTCACGTTCGCGGACGGCTACAGCATCGGCGGACATTATCCGAAGACGGACGAGCTTTTCAGCGGGACGCTCAAGAGCTACCGCTTCTACGACCGCGTTCTCTCGGACGAGGAGGTGGCGTGGAACCGCGTCGTCGACGAGGCGCGCTACTTCAATCGCCGCGCCGCGATCCCCGTGACGAACATTGTCCTCTCCACGACGATTCCCGGAAGCGAGGACAGCCATTTCGCGCTCGACGCCGAGGGCTACACCTTCTCCGCCCCCGCAAGCCGGACGGTCAAGGGGCGGCGCTACGTCCTTTCCGGCTACACGCTGGAGACGTGGGACGGCTCCGCCTGGGGCTCGCCCGCCGCGCATGACGGCGAAACGTCCTGCACACTCTCCGACACGACGGCGAAGGTCCGCCTCACCTGGCGGTACGCGCGCCCCGAAGGCGAGGGGCGTCTCGTCGTCTATGATATCGACGATTACGTCCAGGACGGCCTTCTCCTGCACTACGACGGCATCCGCAACGCCGGCGCAACCGCCGCGCACGACCCAGAAGCCCTGCAGTGGAGGAACATCGCCCCCGGCTACGAGAACCGGTGGCCGATGGACCGGTGCTCCTACGTCGATAGCGGCAGCGGCTATGCGTCGGTCCGCAACGACGCTACGGAAGGCGCCTGGACGGACAACGGCTTCGCCTTCACCGGCAAGGGGTATTTCGCCAAGTGGGACGACGGAGACCCCTTCTCCGTCCCGACCAACTTCACGATGCAGGTGTCGGTGACGGGCGCCATCGCCGACCAGCATGGGAACGTCGCCTATCTCTGGGTGCCCGGTTCGGGATGGGACAAGGGCGGCATCGGGATGCGCAAGACGAATTACGACGCGGCGCACGGCAATGCCAACAGTGTCTATTACGTCAACAATGCGTTGTTCGCCGGTGGCGCGCGCCCCAACTTCTACCCGGCCGACACAAAGCCGTCCTACGTGACGGCGATCGTGGACCATGACGACACCGGCCACACCTACATTTTCGAGGGGACCTCGCGTCCCGCGGGCGGCGGCAACGACGCGCCGTCCATCGCCGGCGCATCGGCCGCGACGGACCTGACTTGGTTCAGCGCGGGCGGCTTCCACGGCAAGTCTGTGGCCGCCGTGGCCGATCTGGAATGCTTCAAGGGGACGCTCCACAACCTCCGCTTCTACAATCGCGCCCTGACCGACGCCGAAGTCGCGCAGAACCGCACGGTCGATGAATTCCGCATCTTCGGACGCCTCGCGGAGACCAACGTCGTCGTGCGATCGTCCTTCTCCTTCCTTGAAGGCTGCGACAAGTGCGGCGTATACGACGTTGACGGCTCCTACACCTTTGTCGCGCCGGAAAGCGTGACGGCGGCGAACGGCATCACCTATGCGCCGGACGGCTACACGATCGAGACGTGGGACGGCTCCGCATGGGGCGCGCCCGTCGCGCACGATGGCGCGTCCTACGCCTACACGACCGCCGAAGGGCTCGTCCGCCTCACCTGGAAGTGGAGGGCCACGCACGGCATCCGCACCGCCGCAGCCTACGGCATCGGGGACTACGTGCAGGACGGCCTCGTCGTGAACTACGACGGCATCCTCAACGCGGGACCGGACGCGGCCCACGACCCCGCCGCCACCACGTGGGTGAACTGCGCCAATCCGGGCACATACAACATGACCCGCTACTCGTTCGACGGTTCGGCGTGGGCGGCCGGCGCCGCGGCGGGTTCGTGGACGGACGACGGCTTCGTCTTCGCCAAGGATGCCGTCTTCCACGAATCGACTTCGTTCACGGTTCCCTCGCGATACACCATCCAGACGCTTGTCGACGCCACCGCCGCCGCCCAGAACGGCATCGGCTACCTCCTGTGCGACTACAACGCGAACAACTGGAACAAGTGCTCGCTCTGCATTCGCTCCTCCGGCTTCTGGAGACATGGCGTCGACAACACGTGCTGCTTCACGGTGCACAGCGACCATCGCCCCGCGTTCCAGGCCGGCTCCTTCTCCTACGCGACGGCCATGCTCGACGAGACGGACGGCGTGGTGTTCGCCGGAACCGAGGCGCCTTGGACGGCATCCACCGACTCCTACGGACGCTACGGACATTCCACGCTGCCCTCCGCCCAATCCGCCGTCACGTTCGCGGACGGCTACAGCATCGGCGGACATTATCCGAAGACGGACGAGCTTTTCAGCGGGACGCTCAAGAGCTATCGTTTCTACGACCGCGTTCTCAGCGACGCGGAAGTGGCGCACAACCGGCAGGTTGACAGCGCCCGCTTCTTCGGCGCGCTGGCGACGACGAATGTCATCGTGGCCGTGGAGGACGGCTCCCGCATCACGGCGGCGGAAACCGCCGACGAGGCGTATTTCGTCGAAGGGGAATACACCTTCACGGCCGCCGGCGGCGCCGGCCTCGGCTACCGCCTCTCCGTCCCGAACGGCAACGGCGAGTGGCGGACACTCCAGGGTTTCACGGCAGGCGGTTCATACACCTACGACAAGACCGCCGACGGAACACCCCCGCTTGTGAAGATTGAATGGCGCGTCCAGAAGCCATTCGTGATGATCGTCCGCTAGGCGGACGGCAAGGAGAACGGCCATGCGTGCTGCGGCGTTTTCGATGGCGGCGGCGATGGTGCTTGGCTGCGCCATCCCCGGCCGCGCATCCCCGGAATACCGGGTGTGGGTAAACGACCGCCCCGTGGAGGTGCTGGACATCCCCGCGCCGTCGCACCACGACTGGCAACTGCCGGACGAGGCGGCGCAGCCCTACTGGGCCGCGCTCTTCGACGCCGAAGGCGAGGTCACGGTGCGCGTGGAGAGCGAGTCCGACCTCTCCGCCACGCGCATTCTGCCGCTCTCGCGCAACATCGCGCCCTGCCTGGACGGAGCGCACGCGCTGGAGTTCAAGGCGACGCCGCCCTTCACCCTCGCGGTCGAGCCGCGCCCGCGCCACGGGGCGCTCGTCGTCTCGGCGCGGCCGCCGGACCCCGATCCGCCAGACCCCGGCGACCCCGCCGTGAAGTGGCTCGGCCCCGGGCGCCACCACTTCGACAAGCCCATCGAACTCCATTCAGGCGAAACCCTGTATCTCGCCCCCGGCGCCTTCGTCGAGGCCGCCGTCATCGGCACCGGCACGAACATCACGGTGCGTGGCCACGGAGTCCTCTCCGGCCTGTGCTGGCCGCACTACGGCGGCCCTGCGAACCACATGCTCCACTTCGAGGGCGCGGACATTACGCTCCGCGACTTCACCGTCATCGGCAGTTTCCACTGGACGGTTGTCCTCAATAAGGTCGAGGGCGCGCGCGTCGAGGGACTGAACGTCCTTGGCGGCCACGTCCTCAACGACGACGGCATCGACGTCTGCCGCTCGCGAGACGTGACCATCCGCGACTGCTTCATACGGACGCAGGACGACTGCGTCTGCGCGAAATACTGGTGCGAGAACCTGTCGGTCGAGAACTGCACCCTCTGGGCAGACGTGGCGAACATCTTCCGCATCGGATGCGAGTGCGACGGGCCGGAACGCCGTTTCAGCGGGATCCGCGCGAGCGGAATCGACATCGTCCACCAGGCCGTCGCCAACCCCAGGGGATGGCAGCACGCCGTGAATGTCGAAGCGTCGAACGGCACCATCTTCGAAAACCTCGTCTTCGAGGGCTTCCGCTTCGACTCCGTGAAGGCCGACGATCTCCTGGCCAGCGTGAAGACCGGCATCGTCCGCAACCAGTGGCGACGGGACGAGACGGCGGGATACATCCGCAGCGTGACCTTCCGCGACATCGTTCTCCCGGCCGACGCGCCCAAAGGCGCCTGCAACGTCATCTCGGTCCGCGGCCACGATGCCGAACACGCCGTCGAAGGCGTCGTCGGCGAGTGCGCCGACCCGCGCATCCGCATCGAGTTCGTCCCGTTTGCCGCGACCTCGGTCACTCTCGCAAGCCCGTTTTCGGACGGAGCCGTGCTGCAGCGCGGGATGCGCGTCCCCGTGTGGGGCGCGGCGAAGCCCGGCGAGCGCGTCCACGTGTCGTTCGCGGGCCAGACAGTCGAGGCCACCGCGGGCGCCGATGGACGCTGGCGCGCCGATCTCGCCCCAATGGAGACCTGCCGCGAAGGACGGACCCTCACGGCGACCGGCTCCTCCGGCGGCGCGCCCGCAGAGGCGCGCGGCGTCCTGGTCGGCGAGGTCTGGTTCTGCTCCGGACAGAGCAACGTCGAGCTGCCGCTCGTCGGCGGCTCTCCGCGCTTCCGCGACGGCAAGGGGGCCATGCGCGCTCAGATGACGGACAAGCCGCTCGTCCGCTTCTGCTGTCACAGCACCTACAAGACCAGCGCGGAGCCGCGCCGCGAGTGCCGCTGGAAGTCCGACTGGAGGCCCTTCACGCCGGAAAACCTCCAAAAGCCCTCCTTCTCCGCGATGGGCGTCTATTTCGCGCTGGAACTGTTTTCGGCGCTCGACGTGCCGATCGGGATCGTCGGCGCCTGGTGGGGCGGAACCCCCATCGAGGCGTGGACGCCAGCGGAAGGACTCGCGTCCGTCCCCGAAACGGCGGCGTTGGCGGAAGTCGAAGTGAAGGGGACTCCGGACTTTCCCGGGGAGGGGGGCTTCGGCAACTGGAAACGGGCGCAGGACCAGCCCCGCGTCCTTTGGAACGACATGCTGGCTCCGCTCGCCCCCTACGCCATGCGCGGGTTCATCTGGTACCAGGGCGAGAACAACGTCGCCGACGGCGCGGCCTACGCGCCGAAGATGCGCGCCCTCTACAACGGCTGGGCACGCGAATTCGAGAACCCCGATTTGCGAATCCGCTTCGTCCAGCTCGCGCCGTGGGGCGACGACCGCGTCCCCGCGCTCCAGATGGCGCAGGCGAAGTTCGCCGCCGAGGAGCCGAACGCCGCGATGGCCACCGTGAACGACGTCGGGAACCTCCACGACATCCACTACGCCGACAAGGAGACCGTCGGACAACGCCTTGCCCTACTCGCGCTCGAACACGACTACGGCCTTGCCGTCGAGTCCGATTCGCCCGTGCCGCGCGAATGGCGGGTCGAGGATGACGCATTCGTCGTCGAGTTCGACCACGCGAAGGCGCTCTACCTCTACAACCCCGACAAGTCGCTCGACGCAGGGCTGGAAATCTGCGGGGCCGACGGCAAATGGCGGCCTGCGATAATCCGCAATCTCGACGGAATAGGCGGGAAAATCGCCGGCCCGCGCCTTGTCGCCGCCGCCGCCGGCGTCGACGTCCCGGTCAAACTGCGCTACCTCCATTCGCGCCCCTGGTTCGGCTGCATCCGCAACGAGGCCAACCTCCCGTCGGGGCCGTTCGAGCTCGAGGCGCAATAGCATCCCTCGCCCGCCATTTGCAAATAATGGACACCTGATTTGCGATTGCAAAATAGGTGCACGATTGTCTCTTGACAAGGCGGTCGGTTTCGAGGCGCTGGGGATCGAAAAGGGCGGGGAAGTCACCGCCGTCCTGGAGAATCTGGTCGAGGCCGGATTCCTTGCCGAGGCCGGGAGAATCAATCCCGAAACGGGACAGGCCCTTCGCCAGAGACGGTTCCGGCTTCGCGACAACTACGCGCGCTTCTGCCTCAAGTGCATCGCGCCGCACAAGGGCGTCATCGACGACGGGGCCTTTTCCATCGCGTCCCTGCGCGAACTGGAGGGCTGGGACGCCGTGATGGGCCTTGCGTTCGAGAACCTCGTGACCAACAACTATCGGCATCTTCTCCCGCACCTCCATCTCGAAGGGCTTGCGATCACGTCCGCGGGTCCCTATCTGCGACGGGCGGCGAAGGGGCCTCGCGGCCGACCGGGATGCCAGATCGACCTGATGATCCAGACGCGCCGGACCATCTGCATCGTGGAAGCGAAGCGCAGGAAGGAGATCGGACGCGACATCATCGACGAAGTGGACCGAAAGGTACGCGCGATCGACCATCCTGCCGTCTTCTGCAACGAAATGGCCGGGGCCGCGCGCGTCCTCGCCGAGTGCCGCGCCCTCGGAATCGCCGTCCCGGACGACATCGCGATCCTCTCCTGCGGCGATTTCCAATACGTCTGCGAAAACCAGTCCGTGCCGATTTCCTGCATCCCGATGAACGGCAAGCTCCACGGCTACGAGGCAGCGGCCCTGCTCGCGCGGCTGATGGACGGCGAAAAGCCGCCGGTCGGCCCGGTTCTCGTTCCGCCGGGCGACGTGACGGTGCGCGCCAGCACCGACCACACCGCCGCCGCCGACCCGCTGGTCGCGCGCGCCCTCGCCCTCCTCGCCGGGAACCTCTCCCGCCCGTGGGGCGTCGCGCAGATGGCCGAAGCGCTCGGCGTGACGCCGCTTAGGCTCGCGCGGCACTTCCAGGCGGAACTCGGGCGGACGCCGGGCGCGGAGATCCTGCGCCAGCGCCTTGTCGCGGCCCGGAACCTTCTGCGCGACACAGATCTCCCGCTGGACCAGATCGCGGCGAAGTGCGGCTTTTGCCACGCCTCGTATCTGGTCAGCCGCTTCCGCCGCGACACGGGCCTCACGCCCCGCGCCTGGCGCACGCTTCATGGCCGCAGCGGCGCCGAAAAGTAAAACCGCTGCGCGGCAAACCCTGCGAGTCGCCATGCCGCCGCCAGCGAAAGGAACATCCGCGTCTCCATCGGAGTCATTCGCAAAGATGGCTCTGTCGTCGTCATCCAATACCGCTGGCCACGATTGACCCAGGCCATCCCATGTAGTATTCTCCGCGCCCGCGTCACGTCCGTCGGCGAGACGCAATTCCGGACAATCGGAAATGTTCCCACAAGGAGAGTTTTCTCATGCAATGCGATTCCATGGCCTTCGGGGCAATCGCGCTTGCCATTGTCGGTTCCAGCTGGTGCCTCACGGGCGCGATTCTCGGACGAGCTCCTAAAGACGGGCTCGACACCGGGATGGTGCAACTCGGCTCGTCCGTAGTGTCCATCGTCGCCGGGATTATTCTCGGCGCGCTCCTCCTGCCGCCGTCTCCCGTCGGGGGAAGGGTCCTGGCGGCGACGCTCGGCACCTACGCCCTCGCCGGATCCCTGAACTTCGCCGCTCTCCAGGCCATGGCTGTCGGGATGCAGCGCGGGCCAAACGGACGCGTCTGGGGAATCATGCAGTCGGCGCAGCTTTTCTCCTTCCTCGGCGGCGTCGTGTTTTTCGGAGACCCGCTCACGCCACCGCGCATTGTCGGCATGGCTTTTCTGGTCGCCGCCATAGCGCTCTTCGCCATCGCGAAGGACGAGGGCCCCGCGCCCGAAAAAACCGCGGCGTCGCGTTCTGGCGCAGGCTGGCGGTTCTGGGCGTTTCTTTCCCTTGCCATTTGCGCCGTCCAGCAGAATCTTGCGGCCGCCCCTTCCCACTTTGAGCAGGCGCGGGCCGTTTCGCCCTTGCTCCGCGCCATCGCCGCCTCCACGGGAACGCTTTGTCCCGCCGTCGCGATGCTTCTGGCGGGCGCGGCGCGCGACAAGGCCGCTTTCCTCAGGAAAGTCTCATCGCTCGCTCGCGGACGCCTCTGGCTCTATGCGCTTGGGATGCAGTTCTTCGGACTTCTTTTCGCCTACACGCTCTTCTATCCGGGCATGGATGCCCTTGGCCGTGCGGGCGCCGGCGCCCTCTGTTGGCCGATCCTAGTCGGCAGCTGCGTCCTCGCCTTCACCGCCTACTCTACGTTCGTCCTCAAGGAAAAGGCCACAAAACTGGTTGCACTTGCGGTGCTTTCGTGTCTCGTCGGACTTTTTCTCATTTGCCGCTGACAGCACATGTTCCACGCGCGGGTTCGACCGTGCGGACAGGCGACCGCGCCTGGCGCGCATACCTCGATGGGTGACGGACCAGTCTCGCCGTAGCGGATGTCCTGAAACCTTGCGAGGAGAATGCTGAAGCCGTCCATGCCCATAACTTCGGGCACAAAGGTATTTGTCGCGCGTGAATGGTCTTGGCATGTCCGCGCTGACCATGCCTACGACTGCGGAGGAGTTTGGCCCTTTGAGCGTGTTCGCAAACGCCACCACGATCTGCGGCTCGCAAAGGCCGCAGGAAATGGATGACGTTGACACGCCCGAAAATCGACGGAAGAAACTCCTCTGGGAGAATCGTTGCCTGAACCACGCAGCCGGCGGACCGATCAAGCGTGAGCGTGGAGTCCTGCGCCCCGGCGGCAGAGCATCAAGCAGGCAACCCGCCAGCCGAGACCGCAACTAACGCTGGCCGAAAAGTTTGGAAACACCACTAGGGAAGAGCTCCATAATTGGCCCCGTCGATCGTCGAAATTACCGACAATCGGCCAAATTGACTGTTAAATGAACAAATCTGCTCCGGACAAACAAGCGCCGCGAGTCCGCCGCGCGGGAGTGTCGTCGTGCATACCAAGACTTCGACCACATTCCCTTTTAGCAACACACATGCGCATGAAACACAGCACACAACATCCACATACATCTCTAGGCAATGAAAATCGGAGAAAGTGTCTTAAATCGGCACTTCCACCCATCCATAACCAAATGCCTTTTTAGCAACGAGCGTAGGTCTCTGGCCTAACCGCACCTGATCAAGTGCGTTTGTTTGCAGGGGCATGAATTTAGTTATGTAATGGAGCTGTTAGCACGGAGTGCATTTTGTTTACGCAATGATCCGTTTGTTTGCTCAAAGGCGCATTTTCTAATTCAATGAGCGTTTGTTTACTCAAAGGCGCATTTTCTAACTCAACAATGCGTTTGTTTGCTCAAAGGCGCGTTTGTTTGATCAAATGTGTGTTTTCTAACTCAGCGATGCGTTTGTTTGATCAAAGGCGCATTTTCTAGCTCAACGATGCATTTGTTTGCTCAAAGGCGCATTTTCTAATTCAATGAGCGTTTGTTTGATCAAAGGCGCATTTTCTAACTCAGCGATGCGTTTGTTTGCTCAAAGGCGCATTTTCCTCTGCAAACTACATGTAAGACAACAAAGATTATGGCGGATGGCAACATCGAGGTTGTCGCGATCTTCGAAAACCACAGCCACTCGAAACTCAGGCCGCGAATCAGCCATTGTCTCCACAACACATGCCACAGCACCTGTTTATCTTGCGGTTCCCAATTTTGCCGCTATCTCCGTTTTTTCTTGCATTTCCGACGACAAACACATATCATTCCGCCCGTGGTTTCAATTTCACAGCCCTGCATTTCTTCTGTTGCCAACATTCCCCCCAACCTGCCATTTTCAGACGCCTTGCCGCTGCGGTAACAATCACGATGAATCGCAA
>CAMOSH010000009.1 GCA_946624575.1 uncultured Verrucomicrobiota bacterium | reverse complement strand
CGTCGGCGATGGTTCTTGCTGTTCGCATGGGTCTGTCCCTCGTGTTGGTTGTCTGCCCCCGCGTTGGGGGGCGGTTTGCTGATTGCGCCCGCGTTGGGGGGCCGGTTTGCCGTGTCCGCCCCCGGATATGGGGGCGGCGGCGGGGGGGGGCTGTCCCTCGCACGGCGTAAAGAATGCCGGAAACGAAACCGAAAAATGTCGCCTGTCAGGCGACATTTTCAGGAGGACATTCTGCTAATATTCGGCAGTTTGCCCGGAATCAGAAGGAACATGCCGGCCCGGTTCGGCCTCGCCCTGTTTCGGGCTCCCCGCCGAGGTCTGTCCCCGCTGGCTCTGTCCCCGCTGGCTCTGTCCCCGCTGGCTCCCGGGCTCCCCGCCGAGGTCTGTCCCCGCTGGCTCCTGGCTCCGCTGGCTCCACCGAGGTCTGTCCCCGCCGCTGGCTCTGAAACCCACGGGGACAGACTCCGAAACAGCCTCCGTTGGCGCCGGACCCTGATCCTGCCGGTTGCCTTGTGCCCTTCTCTTTACGGCAATTGAGAAAGGAGCGTCTGCGCAGGCACGGCGAAGGGGCCGTCGAGCGCAAAGCAGTCCAGTTCCTCGTATGGCAGGGAGAAAACGACCTGGAAGGCATGCGGTGCCCGCGTGGCGTTTTGCACCGTCCGGAGCGATGGGGAGACCTTTGCGTCGCCGCTCTTGCATTCAGCCACTAGCCATGGTTCGCCGTCCTTTGACAGGAGGAAATCGACCTCCGTCTTCCCGCGTTTGTCGCGGACGTAGAACAGTTCAAATTCCCCCAGCCCAAGATCCGTCCAGAGCTGCGCGGCCTTGAGCAAATGGCAGGCCAGCATCGTTTCGTTCCGTTTCCCGGGATCGCGGATGCGCGACCAGTCGCGGAGATACCATTTCGGCGTCTTGCGGAGCGCGCCGGCAATGTCGCGCGCCCAAGGCCTGACGCGGAAGCCAAAGAAAAACGATTCCAGCACGGACGTCCAATTGCGGGCGGTGATTTCACCGACCTGGACTTCGGCTCCGAGCGAAGACCAGACGAGCTGCTCGCCGGAGCGGGTGGCAAGGATCCGGGCCATGGACTCCATCTGATCGAGTTCGCGGATGGCCGTGTCCCTGCGGATGTCCTCGCGGACGAGCTGTTCAAAGCGCAGCCTGTGCCAGCGAGCGAGAAAAGCGGCATCTCCTTTCGCGAACGGCTCCGGAAATCCGCCAAGCCGCAGCAATGCGTCCCAAATGTCGCTTCCGGGCCTTGCCGGCGGCAAAATGACGCCATCCGGCTGAACGGGCCGAAGAAGTTCGCCGACCGAGAGCGGATGCATGCGGTATGGGAAATAGCGCCCCATGAGGCTGTCCCCGCTTTTTTTGAAGACGTCGAGCCGCGCCGAGCCGGTCACAATGACGCGGACGCGCTTCCCGTAAACGTCAAAAAAGCCTTTCAGGAGCCGCTTCCACCCGTTGAAGTGGTGCAGCTCGTCCAGAACCAGGACGGGCGGTTCGGCGCGTGCGCGGTCAAGTCCTGCGAAGTCGGCGATCTTTTCCTCTCCGCCAAGGATAATCGCACGATGGGATGCGTTGTCCCAATTCAAATGGAGAGTCGATATGCCTTCGCAAAGCGTGGTCTTTCCAACCTGGCGGGGGCCGGAGATGAAAATCATCTGCCTGTCGCGGCTCAAATGGCGGCGGACGATGTCCTCATATAGGCGTGGAATGTCATTCATTGCAACGAGAATGCTACCGCATCGCCGCGTGAAAGTCAACACCATTCCATACGTCGATATGGAAAAGATCAAACCATTCCATATCAATACATGGAATGGTTTCAATCCATCCGGAGACAGACCCCGCAATTACCCAAGGCGAGGAGGGCGCCGCCGGCGACGCAAAGCGCCGCGCGCGTCACCAGTCCGGGCGCAGGGCCTTAACGACCTGAAAACGAAAGGTTCATGGTTCGTAATTACCTCCCGACATCAACTAGCCAGCGCAACATCCGCTGCGTAGCCAGCATCCGCCGGGGCTTCCTTGCGGACAAGGGAGAGACTACCACATCCCGGGACCGGGTTCAAGGCCGTTTTCGGTGCCGGTGGCGGGCGCGACGGGGTGCGGCGGCCCCCCGTTCGGGGCGCACCTGTCCGCGAGGGCGGGCGAAGCCGTCCCCGAAGGGGCGCCGCGAAGCGGCGAGGCGGAGCCAGCCCTCGCGGACAGGCCGACGTGCGCTCTCTATGCCGCAGACCGGGGCGGGGAGCGCGAGAGCAGCCGCAGGAACGCTTCCCAGGGCGTCCGCCAGCCCGGACACCGCATGGGACGGTCGTTGAGCATCCTTAGTAGAGCGTTTCGGCATCGGCCGTTGCGCAGGAAAGCGGAGCGCGGGGTTCACATGGGGAGGATTTCAAGGACGCGGTAGCCGAAGGCGGGGAGGGCGAAGTGCGGTTCGACCTCTTCGCCAGTGAGGGAGTCGACAAGCTTCGCGCCGCTGAAGTCGGGTCCGCAGAGTGCGCCTTCCCCGGCCCCGCCCTTATTCAGGACGAAGGCGTAGCTGCGGCCCGTCGCGGCATGGCGACGGACGACCACCTCGACCACGGGACGGCCTTCGCCCGGCACCAGCTTTTCTTCGCCCGCCGCATACGGCGCGTCGTTTTCCCACCAGGCGCTGCGCGGAATGCCCGCGTCGCGCACGAAGCCGTCGAACCACCGCGCGTAGGACTCCGGCTCGTGCGGGTGCGCATCGTAGCGTCCGGGGTAGTCGCCGACCATGCGCACGTCGCCCTTCCACCCGGCCGCGCCTGCGGCGGCGCCTTTCTTGCGCAGGTTGACGTCAAGCGTGTTGAAAGGCTCGAAGAGGACGAGCCGCCCGCCGGCGGCGGCGTAGTCGCGAAGCGCGGCAAGCGCGTCGTCCGAGACGACCGGCGACGGCGGCACGACACATACCGGGAATCGCTTCGGGTCGATTTCGCCAATCGTCTCGTCGTCGAACAGCTCGACACGCGCGCCTCTGTAGCGCAACCCTGCCGTAAGGGCCGTGCGCGTCTGTGAAATGGCGCTTTCGTAGGGCCGGTCGAAGGTCTGGTACATGATGTAGGCTGAAGTGTCCGTCGCCCAGTAGAGGGCGGTTTCGCCGGAGATTCGCTCCAGTTTGCGCATGTCGATGCGACCATGAAGCGAAGCGATTTCCCCGGCGGAGCGCCTGAACGCGTGATAGCCGGGAAGCCGTGTGCCGTCTGCGTCGATCATGAACCACATCGGCGGCGATCCGGGCCTTTCCCAGGAGTGCGGGCCAGTCTTGAATATCTCGCGCCCGGTGTCGGCGTAGGGCTTCCATGCGAAGACGAGCGCAACGTCCATGCCGTGCGCGGCCATGGCCCAGTTTTGCAGTGCCGCGACTTCGCCGGGGTAGCGCGGCTGGTAATAGACTTCGCGCCCCCAGATTGGCTTGCCGCGCCCGATGGACTCCGCCGCCTCGAGGATGTCGATCATCTCCTCGTTCGTGCCGAGGGTTTTCGGGAAGCCGCAGACATACTGCAAGTCGAGCATGATGATGTCGTGCGAGCGCCACTGCGGCCAGACAATGTGGGCGAAGAAGTCCGGCCACGGGTAGTTGTTGCCGTAGAGGATGTGCGCGGCCGGCGCTGCGCGCTTCGCCTCGGCGATGTAGTTGCCGTACACCTTGCACACCGACGCGGCGCGCCAGCGGAACCAGTCCAGTGACTGCGCCGGGTTGCGCCTTATCATCGCCTTGGATTCGGGCGTGAACTTGCCCATGGCAGCCATCCAGTCGACGACCTCGCTTCCGGTCTTCGCCTCCTGCCCGCTCCCGGCCGAGACGGAGATGGGCTGCGCAACCTCGTCCCACGAGGCGAGTGACGTCCCCCACGCGGCGTTGAGGCGCGCGAGGTCGCCGCCGTAGCGTTTTTGCAGCCAGGCGCGAAAGTCGGCGTCGGCCCACTTGTCGGGGCAGAAGTCGCCGCGGTTGAGGTAGAACATCTCGTTCATGAGCTTGGCGGTCGCCCACTGCGGGTTGCGGGCGGCGCGCTCGCCAAAGAGACGGGCACGGCGCATGAGTTCCTCGCGTCCCGCCGGGGTGAAGAAGTGCAGGTGCCTGCCGTCCGGGGTGTTCACGTCAGGCTCTTTGGAAGGCGATGGATAGTCAACACCGCAATGGACGTTCTGCGGCGCGCCGACGATGGCCGCTTCGAAGGGGTCGGCCGCGCCAATCGCGACAGGGTTGAGATCCCGCGCCTCGAAGGCGTTGGTGGGGCCGCAGAGGGAATGTCCCGGCCAGAACTCGCAGATCATCCCGTTGCCGATGCCGTAGAGGTAACGCGGGCGGTAGGGCGCGAAGACGCCGAAGGTGCGCGGGGCGGAGAGCGCCTTGCCGTCGGCCTCCACCGTGAGGACGTAGCCGTCGGGTGCGAGGTCGGCCGTGGGCAGGGAGAAGCGGCGGACTTCGCCGGGGAACCAGGAAGGTTGCGGACGCGCCGTGGGCGCGTCCCTACCGGGGTTCGGTAGGGACGTTTCCATGAAACGTCCGTCCCAGCGCGCGACGCAGAGCGTCGCGCCGGAGATTGCTCGCCCGCTCGCGTTCGACACCGCGACCTCCACGACTTCGCCTTGCGTGAACGCGGGCGTCTCGTTCTCCGGAAACGCGCCCATGCGCACCGTGACTTCCGGCGCGGCCAGAGTGGGAATTGCCGCGGCGACGGCAAGCGCGGCGACGGGAAGAAGGGGGGCGGCGAGGGGGCGTTTTTTTTCTGTCATTGCAGAATGAGCAAGGTGTTGTATGCCTTGGCGGAGAGGGTGGTGAGCAGCGGCTCCGCCTCTCCCTCCACCGTCATGGCGAGGTCGTAGTCCGCGACGCCGCGCATGCGGTGGATCGAGCGCCATCCGGCGGAGCCGTCGAGACCGGGCAGCGGTTCGCCGTTGACCGTGAGCGCCGTCGCCCCAAAGGGAATCGCCACGACGGCCCTGTCGCGGAACTTCGCCCATGACGGCGCGGCGGAGTTTTTGGGCGCAGGTGATGCGGCCGTGCCGCCGGTGCCATACCCCGTCACCGCGCCGAGGTAGGCCGTGCGGACGGTTCCGTTGTCGAAGGCGAGCGTGAGCGTCACGACATCCTCGCCGTCCGTCGTCGCCGCGCCGCCGGGAAGCGCGATCTCGCGCGATTCGCCCGCAAGGTTCGCGTAGGTGCGCGAGTAGCCGTCGCCCGTGACCGTGAGCGTGGCGCTTGTCGCACCATCGGGCTTGTCCCAGCGCACCGTCGTCCCGCCGAACGGGGTCGTGTGCCAGAGTAGCGACTCCGCCGCGTTGGCGTAGATCGTCATCGGCTCCGACGTGGCGGCAATGGCCCACGGCGGCCCCCACGGGGAGTCGCCGCCGCCCGATTCCGACGAGCCCTTAACGAAATACACGGGGGCTTCAGTGAGGCTGAGCTTCTGTCCGTTGCGCGGTGACGTGGCGAGTTTGTTCCCGTAGAGGTCGTAGGCCACGGCACCGCGCAGTGCGCTGCGAACATCCTGCGAAATCGTGACCGTCCGGTCGCCCTCTACGCTCCAGGCGACGAAGTTCGTCACGCCGTCGGCGCGGTCGAAGCGCTGGATGCGATACGACGCCTGGTCGGCGCTCAACTCGGCAGTGAACCCGGAATCGCCGATGAAGCGCGTCATCGCCGCCACAGCGGCGTATGAGGGTTTCGGGTGGCCCCAGTAGTCGAGAAGGCCGTAGTTGTAGGTGCGGGTCGAGCGGTTGTGGTCGACGTCCTTGAAGCAGAACTGGCAGGTGAACTCGGCATTGGCCGCATTCGCGACGAGGTACATCCGCACGATGCGGGCGGCTTGCTCGGAATAGTTCGCCTGCCGGCCGTCATCCATGTCCTCGCCGGGCCTGTAGTTCGACCATCCGTCCTCGGTGATGGCGATGTCGGCTCCTTCCGCGTCGTTTGCCGCCAAAAGCCCCCTCAGTTCGGCAAAGCCGTCTTTCAGCCACGTTGCTTTCTCCGGATACAGAACGGAGCCGCCGCCGTAGGGGTGGATGCTCACGAAGTTGCGCGGCCGGGCGACGCCGTTGGTGACGAGCACCGAGAGGATTGTCCGCGAATCCGGGCCGCCCCCGACGCCGACTCGCAGATTCGGATCAACTGCATGGAGCGCGTCATCGACCGTGCGCGTGAAGTTCGCGAAGTGGCGCAGAAAGCCGGGGTCCGTCTTGGCGGTGACATGGGCCACCGCGTTCGTGTACCAGTCCCAATAGTAGAAGTTCCACGGTTCGTTGTAGATGTCGTAGGTATCGACGCGGCCCGCGAAGTGATTTGCCGTCCAGGCAGCCCAGTTCGCGAAAACCGACGCTGGCTGCGCACCGACCGGGTTGTCGGGATAGACGCTGCGGTTGCGGAAGACGAGCAGGTAGTCAAGCGACATGCCGCGCGCGACGAGGGCATCGACGAAATGCTCGAACTCGTCCGGCATGAAATAGACGCCCTGCTCATCCTCGCAATCGCTCCACTTTGCGCCGTCGCGGAAAATGCCAATGCCGGCCTCGGCGGCGAGGTCGAGAAGACCGTCCGTGATCGCCTCGTCGGCGTAGCCCCAGCACTTGTCGTTGTATTGGGAGTTGGTGCCGACCCAGCGGACGGGCCGCACGTCGCAAGGCGGGATGAAGGCAAAGCGCGTCTTGTTCGTCGTGGTTCCGCCATGGCTCCACGAACGCAGGAGGAATGCTCCGAGGCGTCCGTTCAGCGCCTTGTGCGGAAGCGTCAGAGTTTTCCCCTGCGCCACCGTGCCGGAAGCGAGTTCGACAGCTTCCTCCGGATAGTCGGCGTCGTCCACGACCTGCCAGACGTCGTCCGTCGCGCCGACGGGCAGCGACGCCGTCTGCCCGGCGCGGAAGACTCCCCCGGGCGTGATCGGCGTCACGGCGCTGGCGGTCGCAACGGCGACCGCCAGCACAAGGACAAAGGACAAAGGAGGAAGGACGAAGAACCGATGGCGCATGATTGTCATTGTCGACTCCGCTATCGTGCCGACCTTAGTCCATCGGGCAGATCACGCGGAAGCCCCAAAGCGGATGTGTGCTGCTGAGAACCCTGGCGGTCTTTGAGCTTGATCCACGCCAAGCGCTTCTTCTCTGGTTGCCATCTACGTTCGAAGCGTAGTTCCCGCCCTTGTAAACGACATGGCCGGAGGCAAGTTGATACTGGGTGTTGTAGGGGTCCCGGACGGCCGGGCTGCCATCCGTCCAACCGTATTTGGTGGCAAGATCCTTGTGGGAGGCGTCCAACATCCGTTCGCTCACGTTGCCGAACATGTTGTAGAGGCCGTAGGGATTGGGCTGGCCGCGCCCCACGTCCCACGTTCCGCCGACGTTTGTCGCATCGTTCCGTCCAGTATCGGGATAGCCGCTATGACCGCGTTTGGCGGTGACTCCCTCCATGACGCCGAGATTCGCCTGCGTGATTTCGAGTCCGCTCGGATAGCCTGGTCCGTCGTACATTGCCTTGGCCGCGAACTCCCACTGCGCCTCGGTCGGCAGGTTGAACGTCTTGCCGAACATAGCCGTCGCCTTCGCGAGGAAACCGCTTTCGGCGGCGGTGAATGTGTCGCGCGACGTGAACTCCAGCGGGCGAGTCGCGTAGTATTGGCGATTCGTGAAGAAGGAGGGATTGTCCCCGACGACGAGTTCGTATTGCCGCTGCGTAAGCTCGAACACGGACATGAAGTAGTCCTGCGAAAGCACCGCCTTGAAGCGGCTCTCGCCAAGTCGGGGTTCACTCCAGGAACCGGCGGCCAAGGTATTCGGGTCGCCGTCGCTCGGCCCCATCCAGAACTCCTTTTCGGCGGCGGGGATGCGCTTCATCACGAGCTTCGTCGTCTTGAACTCGTCGGTGTTGAAGCCGGGGACGATGAATACGTCCTCTGCGGGGAGGTCGGAGGGTTTCGTGAAGCCGGAGTAAACGTCGGCGTAGTTGGTATAGACCGTGGAGCCGTAGAGGTCCGGGTGGTCGTAGATGTCCCCGCGGGTAAGGTCGGTGACCGCGCCGGTCTCGAGGTCGAAGACGCGGTATTCGAGCCGGCTGGCGAGCGGGTCGCCGGGGCCGGAGACAGTGATGCTCACCGTGAAGTTGCCTAGCGCTGTCGCGCCCTCGGCGACAAGCTGTGACGGATCGAGCGTGAAGGTGTGGATGCCGTCGCCCTTGACGCCGTGGAAGCCCTCGCCGCCGCAGAGAGCGGATCTGACTTTGGAGGCCGCGATTTCGACGCCCGCCTCGTAGCAGCTGACATCGACGTCGTAGGCACCGCCGTCGGTGCCGGAGAGCGTGTATTCGACCTTGACGTTCTGCGACCACGGCCATAGCTGGTGGACGAGGACCTGGCCGACGGTCGGGTCGGCGGATGCGGTGGCGGCCGCGAACGCGGCGGTGGCGAGTGACGAGAGACGGGTGATGAGAGTGGAGAGTTTCATGGAAAGGAAGAGGTTGGAGGTGAGAGGGAAGAGGTTCTTGCTGTTGTGCGCTTGTTTTTGGGGAGGGGCTTCCGAGTGACGCCTACCGCACGCAGAGGACCGTTCCTCCGGCGAAGCCGTTGAGCGTGGCGGTGAGCGGGGAGTCTGAGCCCGCGACGGTCATCGCGAGGTTGTACTGGGGCGTGCCGTCGAACTTGACGAGACGCCAGCCGGCGGAGCCGTCAAGGTCGGGCAGCGGGGTGCCGTTGACCGTGAGCGCGGTGGCACCGGCCGGGATCGCGATGGCCGCGTAGTCGTTGAAGTTCGCCCAGTGTGACGAGCCTGCGGTGCGTATGCGGCGGCTCGTGGACGTGCCGCCCGATGCGAGGCCGTCCACCGCGCCGAGGTAGGCGGTGTGGACGGTGCCGTCGTCGAACGCGAGCGTGAGCGTGTACACGTCCTCCTTGCCGCCGTTGGCGGGCGGGAGGGAGATTTCGCACGACTCGCCCGTGAGGCCGGCATACGTCTGGCGGCAGTAGGCGCCGACGATGGTGAGCGTGGCGGACGTCGCCGTGCGGGGCTTGTCCCAGCGGGCGACCGATGTGCCGGTGAGGACGCTGTGCCAGAGCAGCGATTCGTTGCCGTTGGCGAGAATGAGCGTCGGATCCGAGACGGCGGCACCGGCCTCAAGCTGCAAGACCATGCCGATTGCGGCTGCGAGGACGGCCATGAAAGGCGACTCCAAAATGACGCGATTTTTGCGGTGTTGGAGATTCATTGGTTGTGTTGCTCCTTTTCGGCGATTTGGGGATGCTCGTAGGTTGTTGGGTTCATTTGCGTTCTCCTTGGTTGTTCAAAACGACGAGTTCATGTTTGTGGATTCGCGCCTGGGGTTCGGCTGGAAGCCTCCCCTCCATGCGGGCAACGACGAGTTCCGCGAGGTCTTCGGAGGACTTCGCGTTGTGCTTGTCGACCGTGACGGCGGGGTGTGCGGATTCAAACATGGCGAATCCTCCCTTGCTGTCCATGTTGTCATAGCCGGCGACGAGGATGTCGCGATTGGGGACGAGGCCTAGGTCGCGGATGGCCGCGATCACGGGCTTGGTCCAGTCGTCGTTGCGGCAGAGGATGGCATCGGGGCAGGTGCCTTCCCGGCGCAACGCCATGAGTTCCGAAAGCGCAAGGGCCGTGTTGAGGCGGAAGGTCTCGGCGGTCTGCGTGAGTCCAAGGTCGCCGGAGCCGAACGCGACGCAGGGCATCGGCTCCAGACCCGCCTCGTGCATGGCCTCCTCGTAGCCGGCGAGGCGTTCCCGTTCCCAGAACTTCTCCGGGGGAAAGGGGAAGAATGGCACGATGCGGCGGCGGCCGTTCGCGAGGAGCCAGCGCGTGATGTCGCGCGAGCCGGCGCGATGATCCGAGTAGGCACGGTCGAAGGCGCGCAGTTCCGGCGCGTTGCCGTATGCCGCTGCCGGGATGCCGGCCTCCCGGCAGCGGGCCAGCGCCTCCATGGCGACCGGGTCGTCGTTCACTCCGCTCGTCACGGCCATTCCGCCGGGCCGCGCATTGAAGATTGCGTCGAGTCCGCCTTCGGGCATGGCAAGGGTGTTGACCAGCGAGGCGAGACGTCCGGCAAGCGTAAGCCGCCTCACGACATCAAGGGCCAGAAACTCGTCGGACCAGCCGGGGGCGGACGCGAGGTCGGAGAAAGTCGGCATTGCGGCCAGGACGAAAACGGTGGAAGCCGCCAACGAGTCGCCGCCGCCCTTGCGCGATGTGCCCGCGTAGCGCTTGCACGAGCCTTCGCGCCGCACGGCGAGGCCGAGCCTCTCGGCTTCGTCCATCGCGGCGGCGGCGGTGTTGGGCGCCACGCCAAGCAACTTGGCGATGGAACGTTCGGATGGTATTTCGCGCCCCGGGGGAAATTCGCCGGACGCAAGCGAACGATCCAGCCATCGCAGAACCCGCGAGCGTGGCGACTCGCGAGGCAGGCCGTTTTCTTCGTTTTTCTCTGTTCCTGACATCGGAGGGGATGCGTCGAAAAGTGGTTGATCGCAAACAACGCGGTCAATTCTGCATCAAAAACTACCCATTGTCAAGAGAAATGTTCATTTCTGCACCAACACTTCGCGATTAAGAATGTCCAGCCGCTCGACCCGTTTCGCTTGACTTGCGTTGATCGTTGAGTAAAATTACGCGCTGGATTGAGTAAAACAATCATCTTGCGCAACGTCAAGGAGTTCCGATGTACGAAAGACAGCTTGTCAGGCAGATCGTGGCGCGGCTGAAGGAGCCGCGCCGGTTCGTCCAGGTCGTGATGGGGCCGCGGCAGGTCGGGAAGACCACGATGCTCAAGCAGGCCCTTGCGGCGGCGGGCGTCCCGTTCGCCTATCACAGCGCGGACGCCGTCGCAGGCCGCGGCCTGGAATGGATCGGGACCGCGTGGGAATCGGCGCGGACGCAACTTCGCGCTGGCGGCCACGCGTCGTTTACGCTCGTGATCGACGAAATACAGAAGATCCGCGGCTGGAGCGAGGCGGTCAAGAAGGAATGGGACGCGGACTCGTTCGCGGACGTTCCGCTCAAGGTCGTCCTCTGCGGTTCCTCGCGCGTGCTGCTCGAGCGCGGGCTCGCCGACTCGATGGCGGGCCGCTTCGAGCAGATCCGGGTGCCGCACTGGACCTTCCCCGAAATGCGCGACGCCTTCGGGTGGACGCCCGAGAAGCACGTCTGGTTCGGCGCGTATCCGGGCGCGGCGGCCCTCGTCGGCGACCCCGAGCGCTGGGCGCAGTACGTCGGTGGGTCGATCGTCGACGCGACGATCAACAAGGACGTCCTCGTCGACGCCCCGGTCTCCAAGCCCGCGCTCCTGCGCCAGACGCTCGAGCTCGGCGCCGCGTATTCCGGGCGCGAACTCTCGCTCACCAAGATGATGGGCTCGCTGCAGGACGCCGGCAACACGACGACGCTCTCGGGATATCTCGGACTCCTCGACGCGAGCGGTCTCCTGGCCGGACTCCGCAAGTGCGCGAACGATGCCGCCCGCCGCCGTGCGAGCGTCCCGAAGATGCAGGTCCACAACAGCGCCCTGCGCAACTACGCCTCCGGCCGGACCTTCGCCGACGCCGTGGACGACCCGGAGGAGTGGGGGCGGTGCGTCGAATCCGCCGCGGGCGCCCATCTCCTCTCGCAGTCCTTCGCCAAGGGCTTCGACGTCCTCTACTGGCGCGACGGCGAACTCGAAGTGGACTACGTCCTGCGCCGCGGCGAACGGCTCGCCGCGATCGAGGTGAAGACCAACGCCGAAGCCTCGACCGACGGCCTCGCGGAGTTCCGCCGCCGGTTCCGCCCCGCCGCCTCGCTGATCGTCGGCCCCGCAGGCATGCCCCTTGCCGAATTCCTTGCCCTCGATCCCGCCGAACTCCTCCGCTAGCCAACCGCCACGGCGGCGGCGGGGAAAACGACGCCGGGCATCCTAGCGCATCGCGCGGCGGGGCGGAATGTCAGGAACGGGGCGAACCCATGTCATTTTCGGACAAGCCGGGGGGGCGGCGGCCGCGATTCCCTGATGCGGTAGTGACATCAATTTTTATTCAAAAAGTTCGTGTCAGGCATGGGCGTCGTGGTATCATGAACGCGTCAACGCCAAGGTGTCATCCATGTGCAAATCCGTTTGGGCCGCAGTCGCCGTTGCCATCCTCACTCGTTTCATGTCCGCCGCCGATGCGGCGGACGCGCCGGCGTCGACGGCGTTTTCCGCAGTCGGGCGCGTGGAGTTCTCGCAGGGCGGGAAGCTGACGGTCGGGAACGACATCCTCGCCATTTCAACGCCGGACTACGCGCGGCAGATCGAGAACACCGACGTGCCCATGTCGGTCGAGCTCTACGCGATGGGGCAGCGCGCGTCGTGGAGGGGGCGGTTCGTCGAAGTCGAGAAGTTCCTCGAACCGCAGGGCGACGGCTCGTCCACCGTCACATGGGCGCTTGATCTCAAGCCGTGCGGCGAGGAGGCCGTCGCCGACCTCTGCATCGAGGTGCCGCCCGAGTCGTTCGACGACCTGCCGCCGCAGCCGCCACGGCGTCCCGGCGCCGACGGCGTCTTCCGCCTGAGCGGCCTGTTCGGCGGCATCGAGGCGTCCGTGGCGGGGAGCGACGGCGAGTGGTGCTTCGAGGATTTCCGCGCGGCCGAATGGTCGGGCCGGTTCCGATTCCGCTGCCGCGTCCCCTACACGGGCCTTGTGCCGTGGAAGGGGAGGGTGTCGATGAACTTCAAGGGGACGAAGGCCGCGCACCGCGCCTTCCGCGTCTTGGACGTCGCCGCCGCGGCGAACACGGGGCTAACGGACGAAACCGACGGCGACCGCAAGGGCGGATGGACCGACCAGGGGCGCAACGACCTCTCGGCGCTCGCCGGCGGCGCGGAGCTGCGGAGCCGCTTCGTGCCGCTCCGGGTCGCACCGCGCGCGATCGTCCTTGCCGGCGGGGAGCGCACGTATTTCCCGGCGGAGTCCGGCGAGATTCCCGTCGGGGCGAAAATCCGCCGCCTCGACTTCCTCCACGCCGTCGCCTGGGCCGGTGCGCCCGGCTCCGTCGCGTTCCGGTATCGCGTGGGGTATGCGGACGGCTCGATCGCGGAAATCCCCGTCATTACGGGCGAGGACGTGAACAACTGGCACGGCGTCGTCGAGCCGACGCGCGGCTACGTCGCGTGGGAGGGCGCGAACAGCTCGTCCTCGCTCGCGCTCCACCACAGCCGCTGGGTGAACCCGTCGCCGGAGAAGACGGTCGCGTGGGTGAAGGCGATCGGCAACCCGGAGGGCGGCGCCGTCCCGATGGTGCTGGGCGTGACAGCGCTCGATGCGGAACGGATCACGGACCGGCAGTTCCGCGCGTTGGAGGATCTCTTCCGGAACAAGCCGCGCAACGACGTCGATACGTCGTCGTGGTATCCATGCGGGCTTTCGTGGGGCGGGCCCGGAAAGACGATCGCCGCGGGGACGGCCCTCGACGCCTCCGCCGCGCTGGCGGCGTCGGAAGCGGCGTTCGACCGCCACGCCTGCGGCGACTGGGGGCGGCTCGTCGCGGTCGGGGACCATCTCGAGTTCGAGCGGCGTCCCGGTGAGCGGGTGGCGGTCTGGGGCGTCAACTTCGCCGCCAACGCCTCGTCGCCGCCGAAGGACCTGGCGCAGGGAATCGCCGACAACCTCAAGCGGCAGGGCGTCAACATGGTGCGGTTCCACAAGTTCGGCTGCCACCCGGGGCGCCAGATGGGCAGGGACGG
Organism: uncultured Verrucomicrobiota bacterium; assembly: GCA_946624575.1. Lineage (GTDB taxonomy): Bacteria > Verrucomicrobiota > Kiritimatiellia > RFP12 > UBA3636 > UBA3636. Next base: position 32,678 of record CAMOSH010000009.1, on the reverse strand, counting down.
CCTGTTCCTGCCCGAGCTCCAGGACCGGATGGACTGGTTCGTGTCCGTTCTGAAGAAGTCCGGCATCTACGTTTACATCGACTGGGAGGACGAGCTTGCCTTTCCGGAGCTTGCCGGGCGGTGGCCCTACAGGAGGGGGCTCCACTGGGCGCCGGTGTTCATGCCGGCGTTCCGGGAGCGCGAGCGCGACTACGCGCGGGCGCTCTTCGGGCACGTAAACCCCTATACCGGGCTTTCCTACGCCGAGGACCCGACGGTCGCCTGCATCGAGATCCTGAACGAGGCCGACCTCTGCACCGTCATGAACGGCAATCCGTGCCAGATGCTCGACCCGGAGTTCTACGACGAGCTCGACCGGCAGTGGCGGGCGTGGAACGCGGCGCGGGGCCGCCCGGAGGTCAAGTCCCTCGCGGACGACGTCGGCAATCCCGACCGGCTCCGGTTCGCGACCGACGTCCAGCGCGAATACCAGCAGGCGCAGCGCGCGTTCCTGCGGGACGAACTCGGCTACCGCGGGCTTGTCACCGGCAACAACATCGTCCAGCACGCCTACGCGGCGACCGCCATCGACGACGGCATGGACTTCGCCGGGCTCCACGGCTACGTCGGGCACGTGCCCGCCTACTTCAACGCGCCCTACGACAACGCCTCGGCCGTGCGGACCTCCTCGCCTGGCATCCCGTTCCTCGGTCAGACCTGGACGCGTCCCGCCGGCAAGCCCTACTGCTTCGGAGAGTGGAACTTCTGCTACCCGAACGACTACCGCTCGGAGGGGCTGCCGTTCACCACGGCGATGATGGCGCTCCAGGGATGGGACATGTCGCTCTTCTACGCCTTCGAGGGGCCCATGACCTGGGGCGACTGGGAGCATTTCCGGACCTGGGGGCTGGAGGGCATTTTCGCGTGCGGCGCGGGGATGGACCCGAGCACGTGGGGGCTTGCCGTCCCCTGCGCGATCGCCTTCCGCCGCGGCGACATCCGCCCGTCCGGGAACGTCATCACCGTGCGCCACACGCGGGACGAGCTGCTGAAGATGGGCAATCCGTTCCGGATGCGGCAGATGCAGCTCTCGTGGATGTTCCTGTTCGGCCGGGTTTACACGGAAATCGCGGACGAGCCGGACGAAACCCGCTGGCCGATGAAGCGCGAGCCGGGACTCGGCGAGTGGGACGAAATCAAGGCCGTCGCGAAGAGCCTTGGCGTCGGAGGCGTCGAGGACGGCGTCCTCGCAAGCGACACGGGCGAACTGAGGAAGTTCGTTGGCGACGGACTGTTCCTGCTGGACACGCCGCGCAGCAAGTTCGCCGTCGGCGACCTCTCGTCGATGGGGCGGGGCGGGCGAGCGCTCTCCGGCGTCGAAGTCCGCTCGCCGGAGACCTTCGCCGCGCTCACCCTCACCAGCCTCGACGCCGAGCCGACGCCCGTCGAGCGGGCGAGGCGCGTCCTCGTCTGCCTCGTCGGCAACTCGCGCAACGAGGCGGCGGTGATCCAGGGGCGCACCATCGTCGATCCCGGCTGGGAGAAGAGCCGCGCCGTGCTGGCCGAACCGCTGGAGGCGACGCTGTCGTTTCCGTCCTCGCCGGGACCGATGAAGGTCTATGCGCTATCGACCCGAACGGGCGAGCGCCGGGATGAACTTCCCGTGAACCCCGACGGCAGCTTTACAATCCCGAAATCCGCGCGCACGATCTACTTCGAGGTCGTCCGCGGCGAATGATTGATTGACATCTCACATACATTCATTGTCATGTCATTCCGGCCCGCAGTAGCAAGACAAGGTCACAAAGGAAAGACGCCCCACAAAAACCGCCACGGTGCAATTTCGCGTAAGTCCCGGAATCCGGGATGAAGCCGAGCGGGTGTTCGCGGACTGCGGACTCACGATGACCGAGGCGTTTAACGCCTTTCTGCAATGGTTGATCAACGTCGGAGGACTGCCGTTCCTTCTTGTCAAGGATGTCTGTCGCTCGTCCTTCGACGTCGCATCGGCCTCGTGCCAGGCGAGTGGCGCCGGGCCAATTCGCGCCACCTTTTCGGGAACGGGGGATTGTGGTAGAATTCTCCCCGACGCGCCGCGGTGCGCGCCGCGTCGTTCGCAATGCAAGAAGAAGAGATAGTCCCTTTCGCCCCGCAGTCCCAACCCCTGCGCATAGGAGTGCTCGGATCCGGTTCCGGCACCAACATGCAGTCCATCCTCGACGCCATTGCGTCTGGATTCCTCGACGCCCGCGTGACGTGTTGCATATCCGACGTGCCCGGCGCGAAAATCCTCGACAGGGCGCGCGCGGCCGGCGTTCCCGCCGAATGGATAGATCCGGCGCCCTGGAAGACGAAGCTAGAGGGTGCCGCGGAGGACAGGTATGTCGCGCGGTTGCGCGAAAGCGGGGCGCAGGTGGTCGTTCTCGCCGGCTTCATGCGCATCGTCAAGCGCGGGCTGCTTTCGGCTTTTCCCTGGCGCGTTCTCAACATCCACCCGGCGCTGCTGCCAGCGTTTCCCGGCGTGGCAGCCTGGAAGCAGGCCCTCGACTATGGAGCCAAGGTTGCCGGAGTCACCGTGCATTTCGTCGACGCCGGCACCGACACCGGTCCGATCATCGTGCAGCGTGCCGTGCCGGTGCTCGACGGCGACACCCCGGAGACCCTGCACGCCCGGATCCAGGAGCAGGAGCACCTTGCGTATCCCGAGGCGTTGAGGTTGCTGGCGGCGGGGCGTCTCCGCATTTGCGGCAGGCGCGTGAAAATCGTTGGCTGACGGTGTTTTGCGGAAATTCGGGGCGATGTCGCTTTACGTGATACTCAATCTTGACGACGGATCGCGGGCCCATGCCGCGCAGGTTCCGTTCAAGAATCCTCCTGCCCCAGGACTGCTGTGCATTGTTCGCTCGCAGGACGGGTTCCTCGATCCGGCGCGCTTTGTCCGGGTCGAGGAGCGCGAAGTGCCGCCGCCTGCTTCCGAACCGTGCGAATTCGTGTCGTTCGCGACGCGCGCCGAGGCTGCACGCGCGATCGGCAACGCGGAGGCTCTGGTCGCGGTGAGGCAAAAGGTCCTAGACTGGTTCGTCGCGAACACGCGCGATCCCGCGGTGCTGCGCCTGCGCTGGTCGATGCGGCGCGAGCGGCTCGTGTTGCGCGTTTCGCCCCAGTCCCGGACCGACGTGCGCGAGCTTCGCCAGATGCTGGCGGACGATTTGCGCTGCGCTCTCGACATACGGCTGGAACCGACGCGCCAGATCGCGGCGGAGACCGGCGGCGTCGGTTCCTGCGGCAGGCCCCTGTGCTGCGCGCTTGGAATCGCCCATCCCGAGGACAGCCTTTTGGCCAAGGCCCGTTCCCGCGACACCGCCGTCGGAATCTGCAATCGTCCGTGCTGCTGCCTGGACTTTCAATGACCCACTAACCGACAACTTCAAAATGAAAACCGACGACATGACAGGGAAAAAGCGTGGACTTTGCGCGGCGCTGGCCGCGGTGTGTGCGGCGCAGGCGCTGCTGGTCGCCGGATGCGCCGGACCCAAGGCCCGGTTCGCCGGCAATCCGTTTGCCTCCGCGCCTTGGTCGCCGATCGACACCTCGGCGCGCGCTATTCCCGCCGCCGCCATACAGGAGGGCCAGACCATAGTGGCCGCCTGGGTGGACGCCGACGTTTCGTCCCGGAACGTTGCCTTTTCCGTCGTTCCGGGTGCGTTCCAGGCTGCCGCGGACGGAGTCGTGCGCTTTGCGCCATGCGGCGAGCGGAGCGTTGCGACGTCGTGGGCTGAACTCAAGACCGTCCTTGACGCGCGGCCGGTGGAAGACGGTGCGCTAGGACTTTTCTTCACGGTCGGCGGCCGCCCGGCGATAGTTCCGAAGGAGGAGCCGTCCGCCGCCATGCGCTCGTTTTTGCGCGCGTTCCTGAACGGGCTTGATTCGGCCGGAGTCCGGGCCGTGCTTTTGGTGGCTGACCGATTCGAGGTGGTGGAATGGGCTCTCGTCGCCAAGTCAGCGCCCGCGCCGGAGCCCGCGCCGGCGGCGGAATCCGTGCCCGTGCCGGAGCCCGCGCCGGCGGCGATTGAATCCGTGCCCGAGCCGGCGCCTTCTTCCCGAATGGAGCCGGTCGCCGAACTGGATCGCGAGTCGCGCCGCTACGCGAGTCCCGAACCGCAGTCAGATCCATTTTCCGGGCGTTCGGACTGGGAATTCTAGAACCTCGTCCGAAAAATCCATGGCAATGTCCGCAGGGCCAGCTTAGGCGGGATGCTGGCGCCGGCCGCACAGTGCGTCGGCCGTCGCCCCCGCGACGGCGCCGCTTTCGAAGAGCGCCGGCGGTCCGGCGGCGACCAGCCTGCCGCCGCCGGCGCCGCCTTCGGGGCCGAGGTCGATGATCCAGTCGGCGGCGCGCATGACCTGTAGATTGTGTTCGACAACGACGATTGAATGGCCGCGTCCTACAAGCCGTCGCAACACTCCAAGCAGCACTTCGACGTCACGGAAATGCAGTCCCGTCGTGGGTTCGTCGAACATTAGAAGTTCGTTGGCTGCGGCCTGCTTAGCGTCCAGCGACGCTAGGAATCCAGCCAGTTTTAGACGCTGGGTCTCGCCGCCCGAAAGCGTCGGCACGGGTTGGCCGAGCCGTAGGTAGCCAAGGCCCGAATCGGCCAGCGGCGCCAGACCGGCGATGATTCCGGGGTAGCCCCTGAATGCCGCAAGCGCCTCCGTGACAGTCAGGTTCAGCGCGTCCGCTATGGAAAGTTCGCGTCCGGTGTCGGGACATGGAATCCTGACCGTGAGCGTTTCCGGACGGTACCGCGAGCCTCCGCAAGCCTCGCACGGCAGGTAGACGTCGGAGAGGAACTGCATTTCGACGTGTTCGAACCCCGAGCCTTCGCAGACCGGGCAGCGGCCGAGCCCGGAGTTGAAGCTGAAGTCGCCGATGCCTATGCCGCGAGCCTTGGCCTCCGGCAGCGAGGCGAACGCCTTGCGGATTTCGTCGAACGCGCCCGTGAAGCTTGCGGGCGTGGACCTGGCGCTCTTGCCGATCGGAGTCTGGTCCACGAGTTCCACGCCTCCGAGCGCCTCGGCGCCTTTCAGTTCGCGAAATGCCCCGCATTCCGGCGCCGGCAGCCCGAGGGCGCGCCGCACTGCTGGGTGCAGAGTGTCGCACACGAGCGTGGACTTGCCGGATCCGGAGACGCCGGTGACGACTACGAGGCGGCCCAGCGGAATCTCGACGTCGATTCCAGCAAGATTGTGCTCCGATGCGCCAAGCAACCTGAGAGTCCGCCCCTCAACCGCAGTCTTCGCCGCGGCGGTCTTTGCCGCCGTTGCGGTGCCGGCGATCGTGGGCGATGCCGGTTCGGCGGCCGCGAGAAATCCTGACTGCTCGGCGATTTCCTCCGGGCTTTCGGCGGCCGCGATGGCGGCCGTGCCGCGTTTCCGGCTTCGCGCGGCCGGCGTCGCGACGCGCGCCTCCTTCCGAAGATACGGCGCGGAGACGGACGCCGGGCTGCGGAGAAGCTCCGCGACCGTTCCCTCGAACACCACGTTGCCGCCGCGTTCGCCGGGGCCGGGGCCGAGTTCCACCACGCGGTCAGCGGCAAGTATGACTGCCGGGTCGTGCTCCACCACGAGCACCGTGTTGCCGGCGTCGCGCAGGCGCCGCAGCAGGGACACCAGCCTGTCGATGTCGCGCGGATGCAGTCCGGTTGACGGTTCGTCGAGTACGAAAAGCGTTCCCACGAGATTCGAGCCGAGCGCGGTCACGAGTGCGATGCGCTGCGCTTCGCCGCCGGAGAGCGTCCGCGACTGCCGGTCGAGCTCCAGGTATCCGGCGCCGGCCTCTTCGAGGAAGCCCAGCCTCGGCATTGCGCTTTCGAGGACCGCGCGCGCGGCGTCCCCGCGCGGCGTCCCGGCCTTGGTTTCGGAGAGAAAGGCTTCGAGGAATCGCCGCGCGTCGGAGACGGTCAGCGACAGCAGCGATGCTATGGTGTGAGCCTTGCCGCCGGCGACGAGTTTCCAGTCGAGCGCAGCCGGGCGAACGCGCGCCCCGCCGCAATCCGGGCAGCGGGCGTATTCGCGGTAGCGCGAGAGCATGACGCGCACGTGCAGCTTGTATGCGCGGCCCTCAAGCCATTTGAAGAAGTTCGCGACTCCGGGCCATTCGCCGGATTCCCAGTCGTCCGTCTCTCCGTCCCAGACCCATTTGCGCCTTTCCGGGTCGAGGTCGGCCCAAGGGACGTCGAGCGGGAAGCCGATCCGCTTCGCGCGGCGCACGAGCATTTCCTGCACTTCGCGGAACGATTCAGTCTGGAACGGCTTTATGCACCCCTGTCCGACCGACAGCGCGGGATTCGGGATGACGAGCGCCTCGGAGACGCCGATTACGCGGCCGAAGCCGCGGCATTTCGGACACGCCCCGATCGGGGAGTTGAACGAAAAGAGGTTCGGCGACGGCTTTTCAACCGGGATGCCGCAGTCCGGGCACCGCAGCCTCGAATCGAACGCCACGGATTCCAGCTCCTCCCTCCCGGGGCCAAGAAGCGTCACGGCGGCGCTGCCGCCGCCGCGTGAAAATGCGTTTTCGAAGGCCTCCGCCAGGCGGGCGCGCCTGGCTGCCGAGAGAACCACGGCGTCGGCGTCGATCATGACGCGGCCGTCGCCCGTCAGCCTGTAGTGCGACCATCCCTGCGACGAGAGCAGCGCCCCGGCGTCCGCTTCCGCGACCGATTCCGGAAGCGGCACCTCGAAGCGCACCACGACCCGCGAGCCTTCGGGGAAGCGCGCCAGCGTTTCGAGCGCGGCGCCGTCCGGCGTGGCCGGACGTATTTCCCTGCCGCATTTTGGGCAGAACGGGAGCGCGCACGACGCGAAGAGCTGCTTTGCGTGGTCGTGGAATTCCGTCATCGTTGCCACGGTGGAGCGGGAATTGCGCACGGGGTTGCTCTGGCGGATCGCGATCGCCGGCGGGATGCCGTCCACGGAGTCCACGACGGGTGGCGGGAGCCGTTCGAGAAACTGGCGCGCGTACGGCGAGAACGTCTCCACGTAGCGGCGCTGCCCCTCGGCGTAGACGGTGTCGAACACGAGCGAACTCTTTCCCGAACCGGATAGTCCCGTGACCACGGTGAAGCCGCCGACGGGGATGTCCAGGTCCACGGAGCGCAAGTTGTTCTGGCGGGCGCCTCGTATGCGGATGAAGTCGGTCCGCAGCGGCGGTTCTCTCTTGGATTTCGCGGGCATTTCGTTTGGATTCGGAAGAAGCAGTCGAGTCAGCCGGCCGCCGTCGCGAGCGCGGCCTGGGTCCCTTCGTAGAAGAACGTCCCCCAGCCGATCGTGAAGATGAAGTCGCCGTAGAGCGCGTGTTCGACGGCGGAAAAGAGCAGTGAGCCGGTGCGGCGATACGACGAAAGGAAGAAGAGTCCGCCGACGAACGTGAACGCGCACGCGGGCACGTTGCGGAAAACCACGTGCGCCCAGGCGAAGAGCGCCGCGCCGATCACGAGCGACGCGCGCGGCGGAAACGCCTTCGCGTAGCGCTTCTCCCAGAGCGCCCGGTAGAGGATTCCCTGGGGAATCACGGACAGGGCGGGATACGCCGCGCAGACGAAAAGCCAGAAACGCGGCGCGGCGCGCGGGAAGGAAAGCAGGGCCTCCGGCTTCAGCGCGGCCAGAAGCGCCGCGAGAAGCGAAGCCCCCGCGCCGAAGCGCGCGAGCATCGCGGCCCAGTCGCGCCGCGAAACGCCCGAAACTTGCCAGAGCTCGCCGCGCCGCATCGTCCCGGCGCGGCGCATCGCCGCGAAAGCCACGCCGGCGGCCACAAGAAGCGTCGGCACGACCCAGGGTATGCGGGCGACTCCCCACCTGCGCTCCAGCCAGCCTGGCAGGAACGCCAGGACCGCGGGCAGCCCCGCGTAGAGAAGCGCGGCCTCCGCGATCCTTGACGGTCCCGGATTTTCCGAAGCCGTCGTTTTCGCCACGTGTTCCGCCATGGTCTCCGCGATCCTATCCAACGGGCTTGAAGCGGACGCGCGCCGGCTTGTCCGCCGCTTCGCCGAAGCGCTTGCGGCGGTCCTCGTGGTATTCGCTCCAGGAGCCTTCGAACCACGTCACCTTCGAGTCTCCCTCGAACGCGAGGATGTGCGTTGCGACGCGGTCCAGGAAGTAGCGGTCGTGCGACACTACCATCACGCAGCCGCCGAAGTCCTGCAGGCCCTCTTCGAGCGAGCGCAGCGTCGCGACGTCCAGGTCGTTCGTCGGCTCGTCGAGCAGGAGCAGGTTGCCGCCGCTGCGCAGCAGCTTCGCCAGGTGCACCCTGTTGCGTTCGCCGCCGGAGAGCGTGCCGACCTTTTTCTGCTGGTCGGAGCCCTTGAAGTTGAAGCGCGAGCAGTACGCGCGGCCGTTCATGAGGCTCTTGGCGAGGGCCACGTATTCGTTGCCGCCGGTGATTTCCTCGTAGACGGTGTGTTCGGGATCGAGAGCGTCGCGGAGCTGGTCGACGTATGATATTTCCACGGTGGGGCCGATTTCGAGCGTGCCGCCCAGTGGCTTTTCCTTGCCGGTCATTAGCTTGAAGAGCGTGGTCTTGCCGGCGCCGTTGCCGCCGATCACCCCGACGATGCCGCCGCGCGGCAGGTCGAAGGACAGGTTTTCGAAAAGAAGCTTGTCCCCGAATCCCATCCTGAGGTCGCGGGCGCGCACCACCAGGTCGCCCAGGCGCGGGCCGGCCGGAATGCGGATGCGAAGCTCCTCCTCGCGCGTGTCCACCTGCTGCGCGGCGAGCTCTTCGTAGCGCTTGATGCGGGCCTGGCTCTTGGCGTGCCGGCCCGACGGATTCGTGCGCACCCACTGCAGTTCTCCTTCGAGCAGCTTGCGGCGCGAGTCGTTCTCCTTTTTCAGGCGGGCCAGCATCGCCTGTTTCTGCTCCAGCCACGCCTCGTAGTTGCCCTTCCAGGGATAGGTGCGGCCGCCGTCCAGCTCCAGTATCCACTCCGTCACGTTGGAGAGGAAGTAGCGGTCGTGCGTGACAACGATCAGCGTTCCCTTGAATGCCTTTAGGTACGCCTCCAGCCAGGCCACGCATTCGGCGTCGAGATGGTTCGTGGGCTCGTCCAGCAGCAGGATGTCGGGATTTGAGAGCAGAAGGCGCGCCAGCGCCACGCGGCGGCGTTCGCCGCCGGAGAGCGGCGCCACGGGCGCGTCGGCCGGCGGCAGCCGCAGCGACTCCATCGCCAGCTCCACGTGGTGGTCGAGCTCCCACAGTCCGCGCTCGTCGATTTCGTCCTGCAGGCGGCCCAGCTCCGAGTTGAGCCGGTCCAGTTCCGCGTCGTCCGTGACTTCGCCGAGAAGCCCGCATATTTCGTCGTAGCGCTCCAGTTTGGCCTGCGCCTCGGCGACGCCCTCCCGGACGCATTCCTCCACAGTCTTCGACGGGTCGAGCTGCGGCTCCTGGGGCAGATAGCCGATCTTGGTGGAGTCCGGAATGATGCACTGCCCCATGAATTCGCGGTCTTCGCGGGCGAGGATTCTGAGCAGCGACGACTTGCCGGAGCCGTTGACGCCGATAACGCCGATGTGGGCGCCGTGGAAGAACGAGAGATTTACGTCCTCCAGCACCGTCTTGGCGCCGTGCTGCTTTGTGACGTTTACCAGGGAGATCGCGTATTCGCCGGCCATTTGCTGGAATCTTTTGGCAAGAATGTGGATGTTGCGTGGAACGGGTTCAAGGCTAGCACAACGTGCGCGGCGGGGCAAGTTGCACGAAAAGGGGGTTTTGTGTACAATCTGCCCCGCATTCCGCGCACAAACCCAGCAAAACCCCGCCCACAGGGGCCGATTTCAATGCAAAAATTCAAATATCTGGCCAAGAACGCCTCCGGCAAGGACCAGACGGGCTTCGTCGAAGCCAACGACCAGGCCGAGGCGGAGCTCGTCCTCAAGCAGAACAACCTCGTTCCCGTCAAGCTCGTCGCGCAAGGCGCGAAGGGCGGCAAGAAGAAGGGCGGCGGCATGAACCTGGAGCTCAAGCTCCCGTCGTTCCTCCAGAGCAAGCGCGTGAAGCCGAAGGAGCTGATGGTCCTGACGCGCCAGCTGGCGACGCTCGTCGAGTCTGGCCTTCCGCTGCTGCGCGGCCTGCGCATCCTTGCCAAGCAGGCGGCCACGCCGGCGCTGCGGCGCATCCTGCAGGGCATGTGCGAGTCGGTCGAGAGCGGCGCCACGTTCTCTGATTCCCTCGCCCAGTACCCCAAGGTCTTCTCCCACCTTTACATCAACATGGCGAAGGCGGGCGAGGCTGCGGGCGCGTTGGAGCAGTCGCTTTCCCGCCTGGCCGAATTCCTAGAAAAGGAGCAGAAGATCAAGGGCAAGGTCAAGTCCGCCATGACCTACCCGATCGCGGTTCTCGCGGTCGCCCTGCTGCTCACCGGCGTCCTTCTCGTGAAGGTCATTCCGAAGTTCGAGGGGCTTTTCAAGGACATGCTCGGCGAAAACGCCAAGCTTCCGGCCATCACGCAGTTCGTCGTGAACCTCGCTCACAACTTCACCAACTACATGGTGCCGGTCGCCGGCGCCGTGGTCTGCGTGGTCGTGCTCTGCCGCCTGCTCAACAAGACCGCGGCCGGGCAGCTGTTCTTCGACCGCGTCAAGCTGCATTCCCCGGGCTTCGGTCCACTGATTCGCAAGTCCTCGATCGGCCGCACCACCCGCACCCTCGGCACCCTCATGCAGAGCGGCGTTCCGGTCCTCCAGGCTCTCGACATCGTGCGCGACACTTCTGGCAACGCCATCATCGCCAAGGCCTACCAGAGCATTCACGACGCGGTGAAGGAGGGCGACAACATGACTCCGTCCATGGAAGCCAGCGGTCAGTTCCCGCCCATGGTGGTTTCGATGGTGGACGTCGGCGAGGAAACCGGCGCCCTTCCCGACATGCTCAACCGCGTGGCCAACACGTACGACGGCGAAGTTGACGACGCCGTGTCCGCCATGACGTCGATCATCGAGCCCATGATGATCGTCTTGCTCGCCGTGATCGTCGGCACGATCGTCGTCGCGATGTTCCAGCCGCTCACCGCGATCATCGGCTCGATGGCAGGGTAGTCCCACGTTGAAAGGTTGAAAAGTTGAAAGGTTGAAAGGTTGAAAAGTTGAAAGGTTTAATCGCGGATTAGTGATTTCAAGTTTCAAATTTTCGTTTTTCAACTCTTCTGCTTGGTGAAATCCTGTAAAAACAGTCTGAAAAACTTTCATTTCCAATGAACGCCCCAAATTTGCCCAGATCAGTCTCCGCCGCGCGCGGCTTCACGCTCGTCGAAATGCTCGTGGTCGTGCTAGTGATCGTAATTCTCTCGGCCATGACCCTGCGCACGGTCGGCGCGATCGGCCGCAACAACGACATCTCGAAGACGCGCGCCCAGGTCGAGCGCGTCGCCACGGCCTGCGAGGAGTTCAAGGCGATCTACGGCAAATACCCGCCCGTGAGTTTCTATCCGGGCGGGGCCCAGCCGTTCGAGTTCGAACACGCCACCGTGGGCGGCATGGGCGATACGGAGTCCGAGGGCCTCGCGCGCAACATACGTACAAAGGACAGGCGCAAGGAAGTCGCCTGGCGCGAAACGCGCCTGTTCACGTTCGGCCTGCTCTCGTTCTTCCTCCCGCGCTACAACGGGTTCGTGCACGCTCCGGGTTCAGACGACCTCTCCGGATATCCCTACACGTTCGCCGGCGTCACCGCCCAGGCGAATGGCAATGGCTCCCGCACGAAGGGCAACGCCTTGTCCCAGTACGTCAACTACAACAAGTTCGTCGACGGCGCAATCTCCGGCGACACGGAGCGCGATCTTGCGGCCGTGCGCCGGATCCTCCCCATTCTCGGCGGCAAGCTCAAGTTCGACAACTCTGGCGTGGAGGACTGGGGTATCATCTCCCGCGACGTGCGGTACCGCGCAAATTCGACAGGAGAAGGCGCTTCCGAAATCACGAACCGCATCTACACCGTCTACGACGCCTGGGGAAACTCCCTTCACTACCAGTCGATCCCCCCGTACGAGACTTTCAAGGTCTGGTCGTACGGCCCTGATGGAAAGACCGGCGTCGTCGAGGAGGAGATCAACGGCGCGAAGAAGGAGATCGACTATTCCCGCGACGACATCGTCGCCGGCCAGGAGTAGGTCGGTTGAAGGTTTGAAGGTTGAATTGTTGAATCTAGGGCATTTTTCAAAAACAACAATGCGCTCCTTACGCACAATCAGTCGTCGGTCAGGCTTCTCGCTTATCGAGGTGATGATGTCGCTCGTCATAGTCGGCGGCGGCCTCGTCGCCGTGTTCGGGCTCTTTCCGGTCGGCCTGCGCCAGAGCATGGACTCTCGGAGCGACCTCACGCAGGCCGCGTTCGCGTCCGCCATCCTCGAATCGATTTCCGCCAACGTCAAGGCCATCGACGACCTGGAAACCTGGGAGGACTTTGACGAGTGGTGGAAGGTCGCCAGCGGCGGCGACAAGAGTCCGAAGAGCAATCTTTACGACAGCAAGCTCGGCCCGTTCAACTGCAAGGAATTCGCGAAGAACGACTCTTTTTCGCTTCGCGCTCGCGAATGCGCCATGGAGAGGGATGACAGCGGCAACGCATCAGCGCGCTCGTCCGTGAAGGGCGCGTTCAACAACGACGAAGTGATACAGTTCGTATGTCGGGAAAGCGATGCCGCGGACATTCCGAAAACCGGCGCCCATTTCGTCCTTCCTCCCCAGTTCCTGATACGCATCGTGAAGGTCGAGCGCAAGGCGCGCGCGATTCGGCAGATCAGCTGGAGGGAAGCCGAAGAGGAAACAGACTCCTCCGGCGATTCGCGCGGCTATGTTCCCGGAGTCCCCTCCGGGAACAACGCCGTTGCGGTTCGCGCCATACTCGACAATGGAGACGGCTCCGTGTCGTACGACGACAACAACGAGGATTCCAACAACAATTCGACGATGCGCCTGCCGAGTCGCTACATCGTTTCCGTCGTCTCCTCCGAACAGGCGTTTCCCCAGCCGTACGTGGAAAATCCGGTGTTCAGCGAGGAATACGCGTTTCTTCACAGGCCGTAGCGTCTGACAACGGCCGACCGTGCCCCTTTTCAAAATGAAAATCCACCTTTTGCGAAAACATCGTCATCCCGTCGCCCCAAAGGGGCGGCGGTCTTGCGATGTGGCGACGGCGCCCTCGCCGTTGCGCGATGTGGCGCGGCTGGAAGCCGCACCACCCAGGTCCTCCGCGCGTGCCGCATTCTCGCTTCTTGAAGTCATGGTCGCGACCGCGATTCTGATGATAGTCGTCCTGATGATTGGCTCGATTTTCACTCAGGCGTCGTCCGCCTGGGACGCCGGCTACGGTCGTGCCAGCGGCGGGGCCGCGCTGCGCAGCGTCGCCGGCGCACTGTCGCGCGATCTGTCTTCGGTCGTCGACATGCGTGCGCTTTTCCCGAACGAGAGTGATCCCGTCAAAATCTCGGGGTCTTCGCTTGAATTTGTCGCCATCAAGCCGAACGACGGCCATCGCGACGAGGCGAACGCCGACCGGGAGTTCGTCTGGATCCGTTATTCCTTCGGCACCTCGGTGCAGCGCGAGGAGGCGTCCCTTCAGCGCAATTCCAGCGGCAGATGGACCAAAGGTTCCTCCAGCAGGTCGTTCCTTTACAGGAATGGCAATGGCGATTCCTCGAACGGCACCGGCTTTGACGCATCGTTCTCCATCGAGCCGGTGGAGGCGAAGGGCTCCTCGTTCGACGGTCGCCCGTATAACGCCGTGGATGTCGGCGAGGTCGCCTGGAGCGACGGCGGCGACGCCCCCGTCGGCGTCAAGCTCCGCATGACGCTCAGGCCGTCCGGCGCATTTTCCTCCCTTCGCGTCTATTCCACCGGGCGCGACGGAATCAAGGACTCCGAGTCAAAAACGAAAGATGACATCGTCGCACTTTGAAAAAAAGTCTGGACGCGCGTCCGGAGGATTTCCGGCTGCGTCGCGCCGGGGCTTCACGCTGCTTGAGATCCTGGCGGTCGTTGGCATAATCGCCACTTTGATGGGGCTTGTCGGGTCGGCCGCGTTTTCCGCTCGCCAGCGCGCATACGTCGCTACCGCCACGGCGGAGACGCAGCAGATCGCCGCCGCGCTCCGCGCGTATTTCCTCGCGTATCACGACTGGCCCAACGGCATCAATGGCGAAACCGCGCTTGACGAGAACAACATCGGGGCGCTTCTTGGCGACAATTCCCGCAAGATTTCGTTCCTGCAGCTGCCTCCGGACCGCATCGACGAGAGCACCCGCCAGTTCCTCGATCCATGGGGGCATCCTTACGTCGCCGACGTCAGCCGCGTCGAGGAGGCGGAGGACTCCGATTGCTACGAGACCGTGATTTCTTTCCCGACGCTCGCCGGTGCCTCTTGGCAGACGTACTGAGAGCCAGTTGAAAAGTTGAAAAGTTGAAAAGCTGAAAGGTTGAAAGGTGTGAAAATGTACAATATTTTCCGAAAGCGCCATTCTGTTGCAGTTCTCGTCTCCTCCGGCTTCACGCTAGTGGAACTTCTCTTCGTCATCGCGATCATAGGCGTCCTGGCCGGACTGCTTGGAACCGCGATTCTCCAGGCCAACAAGACCGCCACCAAAGTGCGTTCGGAGAACAACGCCGAAGTCCTGCGCTCCGCTATCGTCGAGTATTGGCACGACTTCAACAAGTGGCCCGTGGATGCGAAGATACTCAAGGAGAAAATCTCCAAGATCGAGAAACAGCAGGGTTCCGGCGCGACCGTCGCCGGCAGTGACAAGGCTTCCGGTCGCCGCAACTACTCCGTCTCGTTTTACGAAGACAACAACGAAGTCGTGAAGAATCTCCTCGACGTCAAGGCTCCGGGTGGCGCCAGGAAGACCTATCTCGATCTAAAGGGCTTCGTGACGCCGACCGAAACCGGGCTTTCCGCAAAGGACTACCCGACGACCGATACCGTCGACGCATACCAGGCGTATTCCGGAACCGCGCTTTCCGACGACATCAACGCCTCCGAGAGGCAGGTTACGAAGCGCACCGAGCCAGTCCTGCTTTTCCTGACCTCCATCAACAAGTGCCCGCATTGCGGTGCGCTCGCCGCGGGGAAGACATGTCCCAACAAGACTGACGATTACGCCAAGTCCCACGACTTGGGCAGCGCGTGCAGCTTCTACGAATCCAACGAGTATCCGTACGTGTTCCGGCGCCGCGACCGCGTCGAGGGCGCCAAGCCGTACACGATCAAGTTCGATTTCAACGACAACACGGTTTCAGTCGAGACGAACTAGGGGGCGGCTTTTTCGCTTCCGGCGACGGCGCCGGGGCCGTCAGGGCAATCCAGAACACTTTTCCGCCAATGCAAATCTTCCGCAAAACGAAAACGGAATCGCCGCTTCCGCAGTCCCGGCGCCCCGGCGGGCGTCAGGGCGAACGCGGCTTTACGCTCATCGAGCTGCTGGCCGTGATCGGCGTCATCGCCGTCATCTCCGTCATGGCGGTGGGCGGCTACACCGGCATCCTCCGGGCGCTTTCCGAAACCAGCGCCGGGGACACGCTTTCGCGAGCCGTGCAGCTTGCACGCCAGCAGGCGTGCGTTGACGGCACGGATCTCTGGGTCTGGCCCACCGACGTGAACAAGTTCATCATCGTCCGCAAGGTAGGCACTGTGCTGGAAACCGACACCGGCAGCAGAACTCCGTCGTACTACACGCAGCCGGTGAACAACGTCCTGTGGATCCTCGATCCCTACGCCGACATGGAGGACTCCGGCGCCGCCATGACGACCGACTCCGGGCTTTCCGCCGCCGAGAAGAAGGTAATCGCGGATGAGTTCGTCAAGGGCTTTTCGGGGATGTACCTGTTCGACCTGGACGGCGAGGTCCTGTCGAACTACGTCTGGCCGCCGTGGTATTCGAGCGAGGACTGCGCCTGGGTGTTCGGCATCCCGAAGGACCCGCCGTTCGGTTCTGGCAGCGGTTATTTCGATGCCGGTCATGAGTATGGCGTCGTCGTGCAGGCGGAGCAGTCCCTCCCGAAAGGATACTATTTCGACGGTTTGGACGATTCCAACGGCGACTTCGATCCCAAGAAGGCCCGCGCGAGCGCGGTCCACGTGCTTGCAGACGGTCGCGTCGACGAACAGCGCACGTTCCGCATCGCCGACGGCACCGACAATTCCAACATGACGACGGTCAAGGTCAATCAGGACGGATCCGTCGAAATCAAGTAATCGTCGGATTGTCCAATCGTCGCACAGGCAGTAAAATTCTCCTTTTTACCAAAACATGAAAATGGATTTTCAGAAGCAACGTTCCTCCGGTTTCACGCTTGTGGAGATGCTCTCCGTCATCGGCATCCTGGCGCTGCTGATGGGGTTGCTTTTCCCCGCGGTATTCCGCGCCCGCGCCCGGGCCATGGACACCGCGGCCAAGGATTTGGTTGTGCAGACGGCCCAGGCGTGGCAGATCCTCGCCCAGGAAAACAAGCGCTTCCCGTCGAAGGACCTGCTGTCCGCGGCTTTGACCGGCGGTGGCACCGTCACAGAGGACGCCCCGTTCGACATGCAGCCCGGCGTCTGCTGCGTCCTGAACTGGTGGAACGCGGTGCGTCCAAGCCCGAAGGGTGACGAAAACGCGTTCTTCACCGACACCAAGTACAGCGTCAAATACGCATCCAGCGGAAATGGCGTGACGAAGGGCACTACGATTTCCCGCAATGACATCAGGGGCGGGGCCAATTCGCTTTTCTATCCGCCGGACATCCGGCTGGAGCGCACTCCGGAGCAGAAGGCGATCGGGCTTTACGCGCCCTGGGCCGACCGCATCATGAAGCTCGCGCTGTCCTCGAACGAACTTGAGGAGGAGGAGGGCAAGCAGCTCGTCGGGGACGAACACGTCAACGCCATGCGCAAGGCGTTCCAGGACAATGAAAAGTGCAAGGACCACGGCCTCGTGAAGGTGATGCTTGACTTCGACGGCGACGGCAAGATCAAGGTTCCCGGCGACTACACCGAAACCGGCGCCGACGAGACGATCTACGCCAGCGCCGTGGCTTTTGTCTTCACCGAAGACGGCACCAAGACAATCCGTTCCTGGTGAGCGGGCGGGGGATGAACTGCAAATGAACAAGATTTCGACCGAACGCAGCGGACGTGGCGCGGAGCGCGTTGGCGGCTCCTCCCTTGTCATCGTCCTGGGAATGCTCGCGGTGCTGACTCTGATGTCCATCGCGTTCACCACGTTCATGCGAACCGAACACGCCGGCACGACGAATCTCAAGAACGGCATGGTTGCGCGCCAGGCGCTGTCGACCGCGATCGCGCGCGTGACCGACGCCATCGACCTGTCCTTCGACGATCCCAGCGTCGCGCAGCCCGTCCCTCTCTGGCAGGAGCCGTATCTGACTTCGTCCAGTACCGAGACCAACGACTTCATGCAGTCGGAGAGGCTGGATGCCGGAGAAAAGCCAAGCGCGCAGCTCCTCACTTACGAACTCTCGCGCTATCTCACGCCCGCGCAGATCGCGCTTGTCCGCAGCGCGAAGATCGACTGGGCGCCGATTTACGGCTCCGTCAAGGCCAGCGTCCCGAAGTCCAAGCGCCCGACCGGCATTAATATGTACGGCAACTTCGGGCGTCCGGGCGGCGACTCGATCATCGGACGCTACGCGTTCATCGCGCTGCCGACGACCGGCCTGCTCGACATCAACCTCGCCGGCACCAACGCGAACTCCCAGGCCGCCGCCGGAAACAACGGCTCTCCGCGCGCCGACAACAACGGTTCCGATCCTCATTCCTTTGTCCTCCCGAACAGCAATGCGTCGTTCGCTTGGAACGGCTCCGGCGACACCGTGGAAGTCCCATTCCAGATACAGCCGGGCCAGGCCAACAATTTCCTGAAGGGCCGCCGCGATGGTGGCGGATTCGTTTCGTTCGCCGACGCCCGCAACAAACTCGAAACCAAGAACAAGAGTTCTCTCTGGCTCGGCGGCGCCACGTCCTCCGGAGGCACCGTGCTCGACCTGCTCTATCCGGGATCCAAGACCTCGTTCGGCAAGGCGACGCGCTGGAATTCCGGTTCCCCGACCAAAAACTCCTTCTTCCCGGCCGACGCCTTCGCTGGCTTCTCGACGGCGCTCGAAGGCTCCGACCCCGACGGCCGCCCAAAGGTCCATCTTCCCACTCCGGCGGAGTTTTCCAATTATTCGGCCACCGAGTTGCGCGCGTTCGCGAATCGTTGTCTGACCGCGATGGTCAAGGTCTTCGCGCGTTCGCGCATCAGCGCCGGCCTTGCCAGGGGTGACGTCGAGGATTCCAAGAAGGACGCCTTCACCTTCTTTGAAAAGGAGTCCAGTGCAAAATTTTCGATTTCCAGGGCGCGTCTCGCGACCGTCGCCATGCTCGACGCGCTCGACGACGACAACGTTCCCGGCACGTTCCAGTCCGGAGCGGCCTCCGGCACCTCCTGGTGGACGTCCCTGAACAACATCTCCGACGGAGTTCTCGTTTCCAACTCCGATCCCGACGAAAATCCGTTCGAGGTCTCCGACTCGAAGCCGCTTTCCGGCTCCGAGCCATCCGGGTCCACCGCCTATTTGAACTATCCGGTCACGGAGCCAGTTCCGCTTCTGAGCCACGCCTATGCGTACGTGACGTGGGAAAGGGTCGAGACCAACACTGTCGTGAATGGCGCCGCCGGAACTAAAAACTGGGCGTTTTCGGGCAGCGACGGCTGGCAGAACAGCATTCAGCGCTCGGCCGGTGCCGGAGGCGGGACAGTGCAGGGACTTAGGCCTGACGGTACAGATTTCAGGAATTGGCGCGTGGTCTATTACGGCAAAATCCATTGCGGCGCGGTGGCGAACGTCCAGAACGACGTGCCCGGCTGGCAGAATGCGCTCGCAGGCAAGTCCTATTCCATGCAAATGGACTGGGATGTCATGACGGATTTCCCAAGGCGCAACACCGTTGCCGGCGATGGCTCCGCCGACACTCTTGACGCGTTTCTCAACGGTGACAACGGCGAGCAGGAGTGGGGTGTTGGAAATGCCGTGCAAATTGGCCCGGGAGGCGTTGCGGTAGTCAATCCCTCCAGTCAGTTCAGCACGGGTGCCGGTCAATACCATTCCAAGACGGCCTCCGCGAGCGGTCTGTCGGTCGGCAGCGGCAATCCGGTCAATCGCTTCATTGAAGTCGATTCCGACATGAATGGCGGGTCTTTAGAGTTTTACGTCGTCTGCCAGCCGAGTTCCGTGCCTTCGGCGAACGACGTCGTGCGCGATGCGAATAACAATCCCGTGTCCTGGTCTTCCTCGGCGTTGCAGCATTTGGAATTCTATCCGCCGACAGCCGCCGAGATGGGCAGCGACGAGGACGACGTGTTCATTCCCGTCCGCATGAAAGTGACGATCAAGGAAGGCAGCAGGACGATCCAGCAGGTTCCCGCGCCGGCGTTGGATTCCGCAGGTCGCGGCAAGTGGTGGCTTCGCCTCGATGCCGGTGCCTGGCATCGCAATGGAAATGGCTCCAACTCCAAGTTTCAGGGGGACTCGACGTCGTCCGTCCTTGACTACATCCGCGCATGGAATGCCGACAGGGCGGAAGCCGTCGAAAAACTGGCTTGGGGCTGGGCGATTTGCGCGGTTCCGCAATTCGGGTTTGACACGACGTCACTCATGACGAACGATGAAAGCGAGGGCGGAATTCAATCCGACTATCCTTGCGGCAGGCCCGACGAGCCTGGTTCGCCCCAGGTGTGGATCAACAACCGAATCTGCCTGAGCGACGGCAGCCGCATCTACGACGAAGAGACCGGAAAGTCCGGAGACGACCAATACGTGCCCATGGCGTTGCTTCGCTCGATCGACCGCGATTCCGGCGTGTTCGAGTACCTTATGGGGCCGCAGGCCGCCAAAAACAACTACAGCGATTCGGGCCTGTCGGTGGCGACTCTTGGAAACATGCTTCAGAAGCGGTTCCTGATCGGCAACATAGTCGGCGGCAGCGGGACGCCAACGCTTTCCCTCGCCAAGTCCTGGCTCACGGGCAACAAGACGTACACTTATGCGTGCCGCCCCGATTTCGCCCACCGCTGGAAGAGTCCCGGAGGCGACATAAAGGACTCCTCCGATGGGTCCTTCTGGGCGTACAGCAATTCCGACGTGACGGAACTCGTGAAGACGCGGATCTACAACGGCCGACGCAGTTCGGATCTTGACGACGAGTCGCGCGAAAATGCGGTGTTCCGGACGCCCGCCGATCTGGGATCCGTCATGTGCGGCCCGATGGAAACGCTGTCGATTTTCCGCACTTACCGTCCGGCGAACTCCAGAGGTCAGAATCCGACGTATCGTTCTGACTTCCATCCGGTTTTCGACTATTTTTCGGGTTGGAACGATGCGCGCTGGCCCCAGGAAATCGACTATGCCGGGAAAATCAACGCTTCGACCGGAGACATCAATGCCGATTCACTTGAAAAGTCCGGCGGGTTCGGCTCAAGCGTGAAAATGGCGTACCCGGCGGTCACCAACGGCACCGTGAACCTCAACGCTCCGGCACTCGTCCACCTGGAGGGCAGGAACAACAGCCAGGCGCCGCGCGCCGTGTCCTGGACGCACGGCAGCGGGCGGACGTTTGACGCAATGAGCCGCTACGTTCCGAATCTCTATCCCATTTTCACGGCGCTTCTCGGTGCCGAGTACCAGGCGCGCACCCAGTCTTCGTCGCAAAAGCCCAGGTGCCTCGACGAAAGCCAGGCCGCCGCGATTGCCGACGCGTTTGAGACCGCATCCGTCGAAGCGGCGCAACGGTACGGTTCGCACAGGTTCGCCTTGCCGACGGAAATGGATTCCGGCCCGTACTCGAACAACGGGTGGCCCATGGTCAGAAGCCTTTCCGATCTGCTCTCCGAGCCCGATGGCGAGGAGTCGTTAGCGAATCCCGTTCTCGAGGAAATCATGAACGGGAATTCCTCCCTCCAGGGCATCGTTTCCGACGGCGATCGCGAGGCGCTGATCGCCAACGTCGCCGGTGCGTTTTCCGGACGCGGGCAGTCGTTCCTGGTCCTTGTGCGCGCCGATGCGTACACCCCGAAGTTCGGCGAGGAGGAAAGCACGTCGGATGGCAATTCGCTCGCGACCACGCACGCGCTGGTTGAACTGTGGCGCGATCCGGAGCCCGCGCGACGCGCGGACGGCACCTTCCCCGCCGTGGGCCAGAACACGTATCTGTTCCACAACTGGTACATCCGCTCCGTGCGCGTGTTCTAGCGCGCGCACGGATACGGCGATCGTCAGGTGAAGACGTTTTCGATTCACACCTACGGGTGCCAGATGAACGTCCGCGATTCGGACCTGACCGCGCGCCGCATGCGTGCGGCCGGGTTCGCCGACGCGCCGGACGAGGACGTCGCCGACGTCGTGATTGTGAATTCGTGCTCCGTGCGCGAGAAGGCGGAGGACAAGGCTCTCGGAAAATTGGGGCTGCTTTGCGCCGCGAGGCGCAGCGGGCGGCGTCCGGGGCTTGTGGTCGGTCTCACCGGCTGCATGGCCAACAGACTTGCCGAGAATGTGTTCGGTCTCGTTCCGGGGCTTTCGTTTTCCGTCGGGCCGCGCTCCGGCGATCGGATACCGGAACTGGTTGACCGTTGTCTCGCCGGGGAATCCGGGCTGTGGTGCCCCGATCCTGAGGGCGCGACGGCGCACCGCGCCGCCGCCAGAAGTGAAAACGCGGCGGCGCGGTGCGCCGTCGGCGATCCCGTTTCCAGACCGCCGTGTTCCTATGTCACAATTCTCTACGGCTGCAATCAGCGATGCTCGTACTGCATCGTGCCGCATGTGCGCGGGAGCGAGGAAAGCCGCAATCCCCGCGACATTCTGGCCGAGGTGCGCGAGGAAGTGCGTCGCGGCGCACGCGACGTCTGCCTGCTTGGCCAGAGCGTGATGCGCTACGGCAGGGCGGGTGGCTTTTCCTGGCCGGAGGACATTCCTTCCCCGATGGGATTCACCGAGCCGTTGCCGCGTCTTCTGGAATTTCTCGCGCGCGAAGAACCCGGGCTGACGCGCATCAGGTTCACGTCCGGGCATCCGCTTGGAGTCACGCCCGAGCTAGTGCGGGCCATGCGCGAAATTCCGCAGGTCTGCCCGCACCTTCATCTGCCGATGCAGAGCGGGTCGGACCGAATCCTGCGCGCGATGCGCCGAGGCTACGACCGCGGGCGCTACATGGCCGCAGTGCGCGCCCTGCGCGAGGGCGTCCCCGACATCGCCATCACGACCGACGTCATAGTCGGCTATCCCGGCGAAACTGACGAGGACTTCGAACTTACGCGCTCCGCCATGGAGGAGGCCGGCTTCGACAATGCGTTCGTCTTCAAGTATTCGCCGCGTCCGGGAACCGCGTCGGCGCAGTTGCCCGACGACGTCGCGGACGAGGAAAAGCGGCGGCGCGACGCCGTGCTTCTGGCCGACCAGGACGCTCGCGGCCAGCGCATTAACGAGCGCTGGGTGGGACGCGTCGTGGAGGTGCTCGTCGAAGGACCGTCGCTGCGCAACGCGGAGCGCTGGTCCGGGCGCACCGGCCAGAACAAGATCGTAGTCTTCGAGCCTCCGGCAGGCGTTGCCGCTGGGACGTCTGTTCGCGTGAAAGTCGAACTCGCGCGGCCTCAGACTCTCTACGGAACGGTTGTCGAACCGCAGGAACTCCAACCCGCCGAATAGTCGCACCGCCGCGCCGCCGCGCCGCCGGTGCGCCGCATTTCCATTTCTCATGCCGACATACTGCCTTGACTACCAACCCGCCGTGGCGCAAGGCGCCGGGATAGGACGCTACACGCGCGAAATTGCGCGCGGCGTCGCAGGTTCGCTCCGGCCGGACGAGGCGCTCCGGGTCTTCTACTGCGATTTCAGGCACCGGGCGCCGCGCGATCCCGTGCCCGGCGCAATGGCTAGATCGTTCAGGCTGCTGCCCGGCGCCCTCATGCAAAAGGCGTGGACTCGGTTGCGGTTTCCTCCGATGGACTGGTTTTCCGGGCGCGCCGACGTGTTTCACTTCACGAACTTCGTGTCGCGCCCCGTGCGTTCCGGCAAGACCGTCGTGACGATCCACGACATGAGCTTCGAGCGGCATCCCGACTTCGCCGAGGCCAGAAACCGTGCGTTTCTGCACGCATACGCGGGGCGCAGCGCGGCGGCGGCAGATGCGGTCATAGCCGATTCGGAGTTCTCCAGACGCGAAATCGAGGAGCTGGTGCCCGCGGCGCGCGGCAAGACCGTGGCGATCCCGCTTGGAATATCCGGCGATTTCTTTCCGGCTTCCCCCGAAGAATGCGCGGCGGTGCGCGCCCGGCTCGGCCTGGAGCGTCCGTTCATTCTCGACCTTGGCACCGTGGAGCCGCGCAAGAACCTGCCCTTTCTCGTTGATTTCTGGGAAAGACTCGCCGATGCGGAAGGCGGCGTCGACCTGGTGGTCGCCGGGGCGCCGGGCTGGCGTTGCGAGCCGATCATGGCGCGCTTCGAGGAGGCCGCCCGCCGCCGGCCGGGACGCTTCCATTACGTCCGTTTCGTGCCCGACGGCATGCTTCGCGCGCTGTACACGGCGGCGTCGCTTTTCGCGATACCGTCCTGGTACGAGGGGTTCGGCTTCCCGCCGCTTGAGGCGATGGCCTGCGGCTGTCCGGTGCTTTCATCGACGGGCGGCTCCCTGCCGGAAGTTCTCGGAGACGCCGCCGTGACGCTGTCCGGGTTCGACGCCGACGAATGGGCGGACGCCGCGCTTCGCGTCATGCGCGAGGGGAGCGCCGAACGTGCCCGTCGAGTCGCGGCGGGGCGCGCCCGCGCGGCGACGTACACCTGGGCACGTTGCGCCGCGGAAACCCTCGGCGTCTACCGCTCGTTGCTGCGTGGCAACGCAGTCGTCTGACGCGGCGCGCGTGGTGGTCACGCCTTTCATAATGCGAGTCCGGCGATTCAAAGATGAATACGGAAAACGTTTTTTTCTCGAACGAAGTCCGCGCCGCAGGCGCTCCTGCCGCGGTCCTGTTCGATCTTGACGGCACCCTGCTTGACACGCTGCAGGGACTGGCGTCGTCGGTGAACGCCGTGCTGCGCGCGCACGGCGAGCCCGAACGCACGTCCGAAGAGGTTCGCTCGTTCGTGGGCAACGGGATGCGTCTTCTTGTCGCCCGCGCTGTCGCCGGCGGCGCGGCGCGTCCGGACTTTGAGTCCATTCTAGCTGAATTCCGCGAACATTACGCCGCTCACGCTGCCGCGGGGTCCGCGCCGTATCCGGGAATCGCGGAACTGCTGGCGGCGCTTCGAGCGCGCGGAGTGAAGCTCGGCGTCGTCACCAACAAGGACGAAAACGCGGCCCGCGCGCTGGTGGAACGTTTCTTTCCGGGCGCGTTCGAAGTCGTTCGCGGCGGCAACGCCGGACTGCCGCCCAAGCCCGATCCGGCATTGCCGGCTGCGGCGCTTGCGGCGCTTGGCGTCGAGCCGGGGGACGCGCTCTACGTCGGGGACTCGGGCGTGGACGCCGACACCGCGCGCGCCGCGGGACTCCCGCTGCTGCTCTGCTCCTGGGGTTTCCGCCCGCGAACGGAACTGGAAACGTTCGGGGCCCGCATTGTAGATTCGCCATCCGAGATACTGGCGGCCGTCGCGCGGTGACCTTGGCAGCGCGGCATCGCGCGCGCGGGGTTGCATTTCGTGGCGCGTTCTGGGAGAATCGACGCGCGCCGCGCGTGGTGCGCCGCGCAATAAAATCCACGAAAAACCATAGTCATGGCCAATAAGATTCGCGTAGCCGCGCAGATGTACGGCTTCCACAACTTCACGAAAACCCCTGAAGACGCGGCGAAGACGCTGAAGCGCGTAAAGAAAATCGGATACGACTACGTGCAGATTTCCGGTTTTGGCGGCGACATTCCCATGTCCGACATCAAGAAGATGTGCGACGACGCCGGACTCCAGCCGATCGGTGCGCACATCGGACTGCCGCAGTTTCGCGAGAATGAAAAGAAGGTGGTTGCCGACTGCCGCGCCCTTGGGATTTCTTATGTCGCGATTCCCTGGCTTGACGCCAGCCAGCAGAAGACGCTCGCCGACTGGAAGAAGCTCTTCCGCGAATTCGAGGGCTATGCGAAGCGTTTCGCCAAGGAGGGCATCATCGTCCAGTACCACAACCACGACTTCGAGTTCCAGAAATTCGGCGTGAAGAACGGCAAGGGCGGAAAGACGCTCCTGGACATGCTCTACGACGGTACCAAGGCGATCCAGGCGGAACTGGACCTTGGCTGGGTGGCGCGCGGCGGCTACAACCCCGAACTCTGGATCCGGAAAGTCGCCGGCCGCATGGACCAGGTTCACCTCAAGGACTGGGGCATCTGGCAGCCGGAGGAAGGCGGCCGCAGGCCGGAGTTCCGCGCCCTCGGCGAAGGTGCGCTCGACTGGCCGACGCTCGTCAAGGCCTGCCGTAAGGCCGGGGTGAAGGACTTCATCGTCGAGCAGGATTCTCAGATCGCCACTGGCGATCCCTTCCTCGAATACGGCATCAGCCGCAAGTACCTGGGCACGCTCGGACTCTAGTGTCGCGTCCTCAAACTCCATGGCACCATCCTTGCCCAACTTCCGCCATGCTTCGTTGCTGCCAAGCACCGTAGGGCCGCTACGCATTTTGGCAGCGCCTCGCCTGGCGAAACCTGTCCAGCGGCTATTGCCATGTTTTTTTCGGACGATACACTAGCGTGACGCTCGTGCAATCCATCGAAGCGCATTTCGCGCCACGCGTCCGCCGCAGGCCGTCGCCTCGGCGGACGTGGTGCCGGAAATGCGAACACGCGGAAAAATGCTGCTAGTCACCCGCTATCTGCTGCGCCAGTTCTTCGGACCGCTCATTGCGTGCCTGGTCGCGTTCAACGGGATATTCGTCCTGTTCGACCTTTTCGGGCACCTGTCGCGTTTTCTCGACGCGGATCTCGGATGGTCGTACGTGTTGCGGTACTACGCCGGCCTGATATGCCAGTTTTCGCCGTGGTTCGTGCCGGCATCGTGCATGCTGGCGACGCTGTACTCGATGTGGCAGCTTTCGCGGCACAGCGAACTGACCGCGATGCGCGCCAGCGGCATTTCCTTTCATCGCCTGACGTTGCCGTTCTTCGGGACGGCGTTCGCCATCAGTCTCGCCCTGCTCGGGCTTTCGGAATGGGTGACTCCTGAATTGAGCGCCTGGTCCGAGCGGCTCAAGGAAAGCGGATTTTCCGATGCGCGGAGCGTTCCGCGCCGCAACCACGTGTTTCTGGCTGCCGGGGCCAACCGCACCTGGACGATCGCCGAGGCGGACATGTCCGGGCTGGAAGGAGCGTCGCATTTCACGGAAGGGGTGGAAATCAAGCGCGACGAAAACGGCGCGCACGTGTGGGGCGTGCGCGCCTCCCGCGCGGACTGGCTTGACGGCATGTGGTGGCTGACCGATCCGTCGCTCATACCGTACGACATAGACGGCGAGGAGCTTCCTGCCACCGCGATCCAGACGGCGCCGCTGCCGAAATCGATGCCCTTTCCAGAATTCCCGGAAACGCCGGCGGAGATGCTCGCCGCCGCGCGCAAATGGGACTTTCTTTCCGCAGCCGACATGTGGCGGGTGTTGCGTCCGAGCGGCGGCTCGCCCTCGACGGAATCGGAACGCTGGTTCGACTTCTGGTTCCGGCTCGCTTCGCCGTGGACTTGTCTCGTTATCACGCTCTTTTCAATACCCACTGGGATTTCCACCGGGCGGCAAAGCGTATTCAAGGGGGTCGCGACCGCGATTGGGACTTTCTTCGGTTTTTACGCCGTGACACTGGCGTTGACATATTGCGGGCAGCATTCCTGGGTGCCGCCGGCCACCGCCGCGTTTCTTCCGAACGCGGCGTTCCTGGCGGTAGGAATGGTTTTGTACCGGCGGCTTACGTAAGACAATTTTTTCAGGTTAAGTTTTCAGCATGTTTTCGATGACATCGACAATCACGACACTTTCCACCGAACTTTCGGCTCTTCTCCGCGAGCGCTTTTGCGCGGCGTTTCCCGACTCGCCGGAAGCGGCGGCCGCCGGCCGCGTGACTCCCAGCGCAAAGCCCGGCTTTGGCGACTGGCAGTGTTCCGACGCGCTTCAGCTCGCGCGCAGCCTGCACATGCCGCCGCGCGCCGTGGCCGAAAAGGCCGCCACGGCGCTGCCGCTGCCCGGGATTCTGGAGAAAATCGAAGTCGCTGGTCCCGGATACCTCAATCTCACGCTCAAGCCGGAAGCTCTCGCGGAACGCGCGTTCGCGACGGCCGAGGACGCCGTGAACGGCGGCGTCCCGCAGACCGGCGCCGGGAAAACAGTGGTACTCGACTATTCGAGTCCGAACGTGGCCAAGTCGATGCACATCGGCCACATCCGCTCCACCGTGATTGGCGGGGCGCTCGTCGGGATTTTCAAGGCGCAGGGCTATCGCGTTGTCGGCGACAACCACATCGGCGACTGGGGCACCCAGTTCGGCATTATCATCAAGGGCTGGCGCGAATTTGCAGACAAGGACGCAATCGCGCGCGATCCCGTGCCCGAACTCGAACGTATCTACAAGGAAAGCTACGCGCGCGCCAAGGCCGACCCCGCCTGGATGGAGGCGTGCCGCCTGGAAACCGTCAAGCTCCAGCAGGGCGACCCCGAAAACCGCGCGCTGTGGCAGGATTTCATCCGGATGTCGCAGCATACGTTCGACGAAATCTACCAACGGCTTGGAATCTCCTTCGACACAACACGCGGCGAAAGCTGGTACCAGCCGCAGCTTCCCGGCATCGTGGAACGCCTCGAAAAGGCGGGGCTCGCCAAGGAAAGCCGCGGCGCAATCGTCGTGGACGTCCGCGAACTCGATCCCGCGCTCGCCGAGCAGTCCCGCGCTGCCGTGGACGCCGCCCTCGCCGGCGGGGACGCCGAAAGCGCGGCGCGCGAGGACGGCAAATGGATTTTCATCGTCCGCAAGGAGGACGGCGGCTACAACTACAACACGACCGACCTGGCGACGATGGACACGCGCGTCCGCGAGTACGCGCCGGAAAAAATCGTGATCGTGACCGACGACCGCCAGATTCCGCATTTCAAGCAGCTGTACCTGGTGAGCGAAAAGCTCGGGCTCGTTCCTTCC
Organism: uncultured Verrucomicrobiota bacterium; assembly: GCA_946624575.1. Lineage (GTDB taxonomy): Bacteria > Verrucomicrobiota > Kiritimatiellia > RFP12 > UBA3636 > UBA3636. The sequence continues at coordinate 4,530 of CAMOSH010000009.1, read as the reverse complement.
GGGACGGAACTCGTCCACGTCGCTTTCGGCACCATCACCGACAAGGACGGGCATCCGTTCTCCACGCGCCAGGGCGGCATGCCGAAGCTCAAGGAGCTGCTCGACGAGGCCCACGCGCGCGCCCTGGAGATAGTCCGGGAGAAGAACCCGGAGCTGGACGCCGCAGCCGCCGGCGCGCTTGCCGAGAAGATTGGCGTCGGGGCCGTGAAGTATTCGGACCTGGCGACGGATCCCGCCACGACGATACGTTTTTCCTGGGAGGCCGTTTTCGCGCTTCAGGGCAATTCCGGACCGTATCTGCAGTATGCCCACGCGCGCATCCGCTCGCTCCTGGCGAAGTTCGACGCCGCTTTTCCCGGCGAAGACCGTGCCAACGCCGAGTTTCTTCCGACCGACGACGTTGAGCGGCGGCTCCTGCGCAGGCTTGTCGCGTACCCCGACGCCGTCGGGGCCGCCGCCGCCAAGTGCAAGCCTTCGCTGCTGGCGGATTTCCTCTACGGGCTGGCGCAGGACTACAGCGCCTTCTACCAGAGGCTTCCCGTGCTGAAGGCGGAAGATCCCGGCATTCGCAACGGCAGGGCGCGGTTGTGCGCGGCCGTGGCCGCCACGCTCAAGCGCGGCCTCGCGTTGCTTGGAATCGACGCCCCCGACCGGATGTAGCGCTGGCCGGCGGATTCAGGCCCCGGCCCGCGCGATTTGCCGACTTCGGACGCCGCGCTCGACTGCGCTTCAAGCTCGCTTCAATGCGGAATCGCGATTTGCGAGACCGCAGTGAAGCCGTGGCGAGCCATGTAGTCGCGAATGCCGTCGATCACGCGCAGCGGCGTCCTGGGATCGACGAAATTGGCGGTGCCCACCGCAACGGCGGATGCGCCGGCGCAAAGGAATTCGATCGCGTCGTCAGGCGTGACGATGCCACCCATGCCGATGACCGGAATCGAGACCGCCGCCGAAACCAGCCACACGAGACGGACGGCGATCGGGTGAAGCGCCGGGCCGGAGAGTCCACCCTGCACATTGGCGAGAAACGGGCGGCGCCGCTCTATGTCCAGCAGCATCGCTGGCATAGTGTTTGACACGCAAAGCGCATCCGCACCCTCGGCCTCGGCCGTCCGGGCGAACACCGCGATGTCGGGCACGTTCGGGGCGAGCTTGACGAAAAGCGGAAGGCGCGTGGCGGCGCGCGCGGCGCGCACGACGTCGGCGAGAGTCGCGGGATCGGTGCCGAACGCCGCGCCGCCGCCGTGGACGTTGGGGCAGGAAACGTTCAGCTCGATGGCGGAGCATCCTTCAGCGTCAGAGAGGATGCGCGAGACTTCGGCGTATTCCCCGACGGACTTGCCCCATACATTGCAGATTGCCGGAACTCCAAGCTTGGCCAGAAACGGAAGCGCGTCGCGGACGAAAGCCCTGACTCCCGGTCCCTGAAGCCCGATCGCGTTGAGCAGCCCGGCCCTCACCTCGGCGATGCGCGGCTGCTCGTTGCCGGGCGCCGCTTCCAGGCATATTCCCTTGCACGTGACGGCGCCAAGGAGTCGCAGGTCGATTTCCTCCGCGTATTCGCGCCCGTATCCGTACGTTCCGGACGCGACTGTGACCGGATTGGCCATTTTCAGGCCGCCGACATTCACCGCAAGATCGATGCTCATGGCCTGCGTCCCACTAGTTCGTCGATCGAGACGAGCTGCCCGAGTAGCGAACCCACCTTGTTGAACCGGATGCAGTTCGGTCCGTCGGAGAGCGCTCTTTCTGGTCGTTCGTGAGTTTCGAGGAAAACGCCGTCGCACGCTCCGGTGGCAACGGCGGCGCGCGCGAGCGCCGGAGCCCACTTGGAGTCGCCGCCGGAGGAAGCTCCGAGCGCCCCGGGGCGCTGGACGCTGTGCGTGGCGTCGAAGACGACAGGGTACCCGAACGATCGCATGACCATCAGGTTGCGCATGTCGGCCACGAGGTTCCCGTATCCGAAACTCTCGCCGCGTTCCGTGAGGAGAATGTTCCGGTTGCCCGTGCTTTCGAGCTTCCGGACGACTTCGCCCATGGCCTCCGGGGAAAGGCATTGCATTTTCTTCACGTTGACGACGCGCCCCGTCTCGCCGGCCGCGAGTAGCAGGTCGGTCTGCCGGCACAGGAAGGCCGGAATCTGCAAGATGTCGATTCCGGCGGCGGCGGCGATTCCGGCCTGGTTCGGCTCGTGGATGTCCGTGACGACTGGCAGTCCAGTCTCGCCGCGCACCTCGGACAGGATTTCTAGACCTCGTTCAAGCCCTGGTCCGCGATACGAGCGCAGCGAGGAGCGGTTCGCCTTGTCGAACGACGCCTTGAACGCGATTTGCAGACCGGACCGTTCCGCGAGGGCGGCGAGGGCGCGCGCGAGCTTGAGGCAGTGTTCGCGCGATTCTATCACGCAAGGTCCGGCCATGAATGCAAGAGGGCGGCCCGGACCCCAGGAGACCGAATGGCGTGGACCGCAGGCGGTGACGACGCGAACCCGCCGCGCCGCCGCGGCGGACGGTTCGCGGCCGCCGTTTCCGCCCTGGGCTGCGCCGGGCGCGGCGTCCTTGCTCATGCGAGCCCCCTTTCGCGCATGATCGCCTCCACGACCGGCACGTCCTCCGGTCTGTCGACACCGACGCCGAGTTCGGCGGCGCGCACCACGGCGATGCGCCCGCCAAGCCACATGGCCCGCAGCTGTTCGAGCTTTTCGGTCTGTTCCAGGACGCATGGAGGCTCGGCCACGAACCGCGCGAGAAAATCTCCGCGGTAAGCGTAGATCCCGACATGGCGAAGCCACAGGCCGGACGAAGGGTCGGGCGCCGCGTCGCGGCTGAAGGGAATGGGGTGGCGCGAAAAATACAGTGCTGCGTCGTCGCGGTCGAGCACCACCTTCACGACGCTTGGAGCGGCCAGTTCCTCGACAGTGCGCACCGGGGCGCAGGCGGTGGCCATTTGAAAGCGTCCGGAAGCGTCGTCGCGAAGCTTCAGCGCCACGGAGTCGATGAGAGCCGGGTCGATCAGAGGCTCGTCGCCCTGGATGTTGACGACGATGTCGTCGGGAGCGGCGGCGGCCGCCGCCGCGACGCGATCGGTTCCGCTGGGCAGGTCAGGGTCGGTCATGACCGCGCGGACGCCGGCGGCGGACGCCGCGGCCGCTATGCGCTCGTCGTCAGTGGCGACGATAACGTCGTCCAGGGCGCGCGCCTTCAGGCAGGCCCGGGCCACCCAGCTCACGAGCGGCTTGCCGCAAATCGGCGCCAGGCTCTTGCCGGGAAAACGAGACGAGCCGTAGCGCGAAGGAATTACGCCAATTGTTCTCATTGCGCGGATTCCTCCTGGGCGGCTGGCGCTGCGGGTGTGGCGGGTGGGACTGGTGCTTCAGGCGTAGCGGGCGCTACTTCCGTGGTAGCAGGCGCGGCAGGTGGGGCGGGTGCGGCGGGCGTTGCTTCAGGCGCGATTTCCGTCGCGGCTGGCAGGACGGGTGCTTCAGGAACTGCTTCAGGCGTAGCGGGCGCGGCAGGTGGAACGGGTGCTTCAGGCGCTGCTTCCGGCGCTACTTCCGGCGCTACTTCCGGCGCTACTTCCGGCGCTACTTCCTGAGTAGCGGGCGCGGCAGGTGCTGCGGGCGCGGCATCCGGCTCTGCGGGCGAAGCGTGCGCGGCTTGTTCCGCTGGGGTCTTTTGAAGGGTCTTCTCGAAGCGAGCGACGGAGCCGTCCAGTTCGTACCATTCGTCGGAGCCGCCAACGGCGATTTCGGCGTCTTCTGACGAAGTCATGGGTCCTTTGGCCCATGTCAGGCGGTTTTGCACCACGTCGCCATGCCCGGGGATTCGCACTGGCAGGCGCGTCCAGGCGACACCGGCGAAAGTCCTGGTGCAATCGCCGGAGTCAAACGTGAAAACCGCGTCTGAAACGTCGAAATGCAATTTGCCGAAAGCCGTTGAAATCCGCGGAAAGACGCAAGCTCCGGGGCAGGTTTCGGCTCCGGTCGCCTGTGACGGGATCCAAAGCCCGTCGCCGGCGCCCCGCACCGCGCGGAAAGTCGAGCGGACCGCGCGGACGCGCCAGCCGCGGCAGGAGCGGCCGATGCGTATCCACGGCGCCGAAAAGACCGCGCCGGAGGCGTCGGACAGCCGGAAATTCTCGGCCGACAGGGCGAGACACGGCGTGAAGCGCAGCGCTGACGCCTCGGCGCGGTAGCCCGTGGCCTCGGAAAGGCGGCGCAGCGCCATGTCTCTGACGCGTGCATGGCGGATCGCGAAATGCGCTCCTGCGTAGAGCGCGAGCAGCAGCAGGACCAGCAGCCAGAAAAGTCTTTTCATTCGAAAGTGCATGGTTCGTTTTCTCCCAGTTTTTTCGATGCGGAATGGGGTGGGGCGGGGTGGTGCGCGGCGGGGCGGGGTGGGGCGCGCGGGGGGGGGGGGGGAGGGACAAGAGAGCAGCTGGCGACCGGCCCCGCGCCCCCCCCCCGGGGCGCCCCCCCCCCCCCCCCCCCCCCCCCCCTTCTCCCCCCCCCCTCTTTTCTTTCCCCCGGGG
>CAMOSH010000008.1 GCA_946624575.1 uncultured Verrucomicrobiota bacterium | reverse complement strand
CCGTCGGCGTTCGACGCCGACCAGATCGTCGGCGCATGCAAGGCGGGCGGGCTCGGCGGGCTCGTCGTCGTCGCGAAGCACCACGACGGCTTCTGCCTCTGGCCCACAAAGACCACCGACTACAACATTTCCCGTTCGCCGTTCCGCGGCGGCCGGGGCGACTACGTGCGCGAGATGGCGGACGCCTGCCGGCGCGCGGGGCTGGCGTTCGGAGTCTATTGCTCCCCGTGGGACCGCAACAGCGCCGGCTACGGCACTCCGGCCTACGTCGAGACCTACCACGCGCAGCTGCGGGAACTGCTTGGCGGCGCCTACGGCGAGGTGTTCGAGGTCTGGTTCGACGGCGCGAACGGCGGCGACGGCTTCTACGGCGGCGCCCGGGAAACGCGCCGCATCGGAGACGCGTCCGCCTACTACCGCTTCGGCGAGGTCTTCCGCATGGTGCGCTCTCTCCAGCCGAATGCGACGATCTTCGCGGGAGAGAGCGACGAATCAGACTTCCGCTGGCCCGGCAACGAGATGGGCGAACTCGGCCCCGATTCGCGCGCGACGACCGAGACGGTCGGCGGCTTCGCCGACGGCCGCTACGGCAACCCCCGCTACCAGGGGCAAATGAACGCGGGATCGCCCGACGGCGCGTTCTTCCGCGCCTGCGAGTGCGACTTCCCGCTCCGCAAGGGGTGGTTCTGGCGCGAGAGCGAGCGCGGCACGACGAAGAGCGGCGAAACTCTGGCGCGGCTCTACCTCGGGACAGTCGGCAACGCCGGCACGATGAACATCGGCATTGCGCCGAACAAGGACGGCCGTCTCGACGAGGAGGACGTCCGCGCGCTCGCGCGCTTCGGGGAGCTCCGCCGGGCGCTCTTCGCCCGTCCGGTCGAGTCGGGCCCCGCGAACCTCGTGGAGATGCGCGAGGACATCGCGCGCGGCGAGCGCGTCGACGGCTGGCGGCTGCTTTGCGGCGCGCGCGAGATCGCGCGCGGCCGGTCCGTTGGGGTGCGGCGGATACGGGTCTTCGCGGACGGCGCCGTTCCGGACGCCGCCGCGCTGCGCGCCGAGGCGACGGCCTTCGCCGGCTCCGAAGCCCCGGAAATCGGCGTCGCGGCCTTTCGCGTCGATCCCGAGGCGCTGCGCTCCGTTCTCGCGGCCTCCGGCTCGGGAACTGAAACCGACACGGCCCGGTGGATGACAGCGCAATCCACAGGCTGAGGATTTGCGTTGCGGCACGGGGGCGATTCGTGCTAGGATTCGCGAAACACGACAGCGTCCGGGGCGGCAGTCTGGCCGCGCACCGGGAACGCGGGCGTGGAATTGACGCAAATCGATGAAAAAATTCAGGAATCTTGCCGTCGCCCAGTCGGGCGGACCGACAATGGTCATCAACCAGTCCCTTGCGGGCGTAGTGCTGGAAGCGCGCGCGGCCGGCGCGGCCGTGGGCCGCATCCTTGGCGCGCGCCATGGCATCGACGGGGTTCTCGGCGGAGACTGGGCGGACTTGCGGCGCATTGCACCGGCGCGCTGGGAAAGGCTGGCGGCCACGCCTGGCGCCGCGCTCGGCTCGTGCCGGCACAAGCCCACGGCGGAGGACTGCGACCGGATTCTCGCGGCGCTTGTCGAACGCGAAGTTGGTTTCTTCTTCTACATCGGCGGAAACGATTCGGCTGACGCGGCCCGGATCGTAGCCGAACGCGCCGCCGCCGCCAAGGCGCCGATTCAGGTGGTGCACGTGCCCAAGACAATCGACTGCGACCTAGTGGGAAGCGACCACACGCCGGGGTACGGTTCCGCGGCGCGCTTCGTGGCGTCAGCGTTTCGCGGCGACGACTTCGACAGCAGGTCTCTCGGCGGCGTCAAAATCAACGTTGTGATGGGGCGCGACGCCGGTTTTCTTACCGCAGCCTCGGCGCTCGCGCGTGAACGCGATGACGACGGTCCGCACCTGGTCTATCTGCCGGAGCGCGCGTTTTCGATCGACAAGTTCGCGGCCGACGTGAAGAGGACTGTCGCGAAGTTCGGGCGCTGCGTCGTTGCCGTGTCCGAGGGCATCCGCGACGCGTCGGGAACACTGATCGCGGCCAAATTCTCCGAGGAGCGCGACTCGCACGGCAACCTCCAGCTTTCGGGAACGGGGGCGCTTGGCGACCATCTTGCGCGCGCTCTCAAGGAAAAGACGGGCATACGGCGCGTCCGCGCCGACACGTTCGGCTACCTTCAGCGTTCGTTCCCCGGAATTGCGAGCGAAAGCGATTCTGCGGAAGCGCGCGCGGTGGGGGAGGCGGCCGTGAGGTATGCGCTCGGGCGCGCAGCATCCGGCGCGAAGCCGGAGGCTGCCACGATTTCCATCGTGCGCAGACCGGGGCGCCGGTACGGGGTGGATTTCGTCCCGGCGCCGATTCGGACTGCGGCCAAGCGGACGCGTTCCGTGCCAAAGGAGTTCATCGCCAGATCCGGCAACGACGTGACGCCGGCGTTTCTTGCGTGGGCGCGCCCGCTCGTCGGGCAGCTGCCTCCGACGGATGTCATCCGCTGATCCAGCAGGCGGCGAACGTGGAAAACGGAGACGAATCGGGCGAACGCCCGCAATCGGTAACGACCGCAATGCCAACCACATCGGAAATCGACGCGATCGCGTGTCTGCGCGGCCTTCAGGCGGCGGGTACTCTGGCGTGCGCCACGCGCTCGTCGGACGGATCGCCACGCGTCAGGTTTCTGTCGGGTCTGCACTTCGAATTGGACGCCGTGTACATTCTGGCGTCCAACGGAATGCCATTTTCGCGACAGTTGCTGAGCGACAACCGGATACAGCTTCTCGGCGAAGTCAGGCACGGCGTGTCCGTCCGGCTGACAGGTACGGCGGAGTTGCTGCCGGAGGAGGAGCGGATGCGGTGGCGGCTCTGCATTTTCCGCGAACGCCCTGACTACCGGGAGCTGTATCCGCCGCTGAAGTACGACGATTCCCTCGTGTTTGCGGTGCGCAACGGCTATTTCGAGTACCTTGACCTCGTCTCGGTGCCGATACTCCGCGTGTACGTGCCGTTCGGGGACGGGAAGGTGAGCGCGTCCGGATTTGAAATCACGCCGGACTGCGGGCGCTGCGGCTCGTGCCAGAGCGCCTGTCCGCAGAGCTGCATCAAAAGTGGCGACCCGTTCTACATCGTGCAGGAAAACTGCCTTCAGTGTGGTGCCTGCGTCGCGGCGTGTCCGCGCGGCGCGATCAGGCGCATGGCCTGAGGTAGCACTCCGGCCGCACCTCGCCGTTTCGGCGCGGACCGCGGCTACAGCAGCTCTGCCGCAACTGAGTCCGCGACTTCGCGTCCGCGCGCGGTCAGGCTCCAGATTCCGGGCTTGGGCGAGTGCGCAAGTCCGAGCTCGGCCAGTCGCGCGAGCGTGGCGGCGCGGCGGCGCCCGATGTCGGAATCAGGTGCGGGCAGCGCCCATTCCCGGAGCCTGACGCGCGTCGAAAAACGTTCGGCCTCGTCGTCGCACACGGAAAGTGTCTCCGTCTGCGCCGGGGGAAGCTCGTCGCCGCGCAGCGCGTCGCGCCAGGCGTGGAATCCGGGGGCGTTGGCGCGCCTGAGTCTTTGCATGCGCGAACAAGCTGCCGGTCCCGCGCCGACGTAGTCCTCGCCAAGCCAGACAGCAAGATTGTGGCGGCACTCCGCCCCCGGCCGCGCGTAATTGGAAAGTTCGTACCGGGAGAATCCGGCGGCGCCAAGTGTCTCCTCCGCAAGGGCGACTGCGGCGAGCGCGTCTTCGTCGGATGGAGGTCGTACGCCTGCGTTCGCGAATGGCGTGCCCGGCTCGACGGACAGCGGATATACGCTGACGTGGTCTGGTTCCAGCGCGATGGCAGACTGGAGCGAGTTCTGGAATTCGCCGTCTAGTTCTCCGGGTGTCGCGGCAATGAGATCCAGGGACAGACGCCCGATCCCGGCCGCGCGCACAAGCGCCGCCGCCTGGCGGATTGCGTCAGGCCCGTGTCGGCGTCCGAGTCGTGCGAGAGTCGCGGCCGAGAAACTCTGCGCTCCGAGCGAAACGCGCGTCACGCCGCATTCGCGCAGTGCGCCGGCGAGGGCTGGAGTCATGTCGGCCGGGTTTGCCTCGACTGTGACTTCGGCGTCGGGGGCCGGGGGCGGCAGCGCCGCGAACAGGGCCCGGATTCCGTCCGCACCCAGCTGAGACGGAGTTCCGCCGCCGACGTAAACCGTTTGCGGTCGCATCCCGGAAAGACCGCGCAGCGCGAGTTCGCGCGGCAGCAGCGCGAGATAGTCGCGCACGTCACCAGGGGCGAACGCGCCTTCCGAGTAAAACGCGCAATACGCGCATTTGCCGGCGCAGAACGGGACGTGGACGTACAGGTTCGGCTCGGCGGGGAGCGGGGAGCCGCTCACCGCGCCGACGTCGCGCTGGCGCGCAGACCTTCGGCGGCGGCAAGATTCGCCAGCGCCTCGCGCAGCTGCGCCGCGATTTCGTCGCGCTCGGAGTCCGAAGCGTATTTTCCCGCACCGGAGACGAATTCCGGTTGCGCAACAGCGTCCGCGCCCTGGCGCGGAATCACGTGCAGATGGAGGTGTCCGACGGTCTGTCCGGCGGCCGGGCCGTTGCATTGCAGCAGATTGGCGCCTCCGAAACGCTCGATTGCGGCGCGGGCGAGCAGACGCGTCACGAGGAACCATTCGCGGCAGGCGGCATCGGCCTCGGCGTCGCCCGAAGGCACGTCGGCAAGAGTCGCGAAATGCGCCTTGGGGATGACGAGAGCGTGGCCCTTCGTCATTGGCGAGATGTCGAGGAAGGCCAGAGTGCGGTCGCTTTCCCAGATTTTCACGGAAGGGATGTCGCCGCGCGCGATCGCGCAGAAGATGCAGTCTTTGTCGTTCATTTTAGTTTGTCCGCATGCTTGGTTGCAGGAGTTCAAGATGATGGATGAGATGGTGGGGAGTGGTTCCCGCTTCAACGCGGTTGCGCGCTGCGTGGGCGGTTACCGGAGCGAAAGCGCGAGCATCGCCGAAATGCCGCATACGGCGGCCGTTTCCACGCGCAGGACGCGAGTGCCGAGCGTCACCGGGACCGCGCACGGCAGCGCCAGCGCGCCGGCGAGTTCGTCTGGCGAGAAGTCTCCTTCCGGTCCCACGAGCCAGCCAGTCCGCGACGTGCGCAGCGCGTCGCGGCGCGCAAGCAACGCCTCGCCAAGAGCGATGGCCCCTGGTGCGAGACTGCCGACGAAAAGCGGGCCTCCAAGATCCGCGGCCATGGCGAGGGCCTCGTTCCAGGTGGCGACGGGCGCGAGCGCCGTGGCCAGTCCGCCGCCGCTTTGGCGCAACGCGGAGTCGAGGATTCGAAGCCATCGCGCCGGGACTTCGCCGGGCGCCTGGCGGGCCACGACGCGTTCCGAAAGCACGGGCACGATCTTTTCCACGCCCAATTCGCAAGCCTTTTCCAGCAGCCAGTCCATGCGCGCGGGTTTGGCGATGCATGCGAAAAGCGTGATCCGCGCGGGCGGAGGCGGCTGCGTTATGACTGGTCCGAAGTCGCGGAAAGCCACGCCATGCCGCGAGAGCTCCCCAACTACGGCCACGCGGGTGCGGCCGGTACCGTCGCAAAGAACGACGGCGTCGCCGGGCTTCGCGCGCAGGACGTCGCGCAGGTGGTGCGCCTCTTCCCGCGAGAGCGGTTCGGGGGCGGCGGCGTCGAGCGCCTCGGTCGAAACTATCGCGCAGTGCATTCTCTGTTCATCCTCTTGCGCTTCCGACGCGGTTGCCGGATTTTTCCGGAACGAACCTGAGCACGCGTGCGGCGGCCCATTCCGGAAGGCATTCAAGCAGACGGCACGCAAGCGCCATAGGCGTTGGAAACGCGATTTGGGCCTTTCCGCGCGCGATGCCGTCGCAGATGACGCGCGCTGCGGCGTCCGCTTCCATGAAGAACGGCATTGGGCAGGTGTTGGCGTCGGTGATTCGGGATCGGACGAAGCCGGGGCACACCGTGGAAACGCGGATTCCCTCTGGCGCGAGACGGCCGCGCAGGGCCGCGCCCAGCGCGCGGACGCATGCCTTGCTTGCGCTGTAGGCCGGGCATTGAGGAAGACCCCTGAAGCCCGCCATGGAGGAAGTTATGGCCAGATGCTTTGCCGTGCGCTTCACGTCGTCCCGGCGGAACGCCGCGATTGCCGGCAGGAGCGTGTTCAGGACGCCGCCGACATTCACGTCGAACACGGCGCGGAACGGACCTTCCTCGTCCTCGCGTCCGCCAGAGGAAATCCCCGCGTTTGCGAAGAACAATTCGATTGGCTCTTCAGCGTCGCATTCCACGATCCAGCGTTTCGTCGAGACGGCGTCGGCGACATCGACGACGTCGGCCCTCACGCGGACGCCGGCGTTTCCGGCCGCGGCGCCGCTTTCGCGGATGGCGGCCGCGGCCTTTTCGAGCCGCGCCGCGTCGCGTCCGCAAACGAACAGCCGGTGCGCGCCGAGTTCCGCGAAGCGCCGCGCCACTGCCAGACCGATTCCGCTTGACGCCCCGGTGACCAGGACGCATCCGAAGTTTCTTTTTTTTCGCGAGAACAGTTTCATCGATGGAGATTCGCATTCAATCGCAATCGGCCGAAGGCCGTTTGCGGAGCGCCTTTTTTTCCGACGTGGCGTGCTTGTCGGCGAGCATCTTCGCCTTGGCGCGGCGCGAGCGGCGGCGCTTCTGTCGGCGGATTTTTTCGGCTTCCTGCTGTCTGCGGCTCTTTTCGCCGTCGATGGCCTCAGCCACGCGCTCGCAAAGTTCTTCCCGGGCCCAGTGTCGGTTGAGCGAGAGCGAACGCGATTTCTGGCATTTGACAACAAGCCCCATCCTTGGCAGGGCCAGACACACGCACGAGGACGTTTTGTTCACCTTCTGCCCGCCCGGGCCGAACCCGCGCACGAATGTTTCGACGAGTTCCGATTCGTCGATTCCGAGCGAGGCCATGCGCTGCTTCAGGACCTCGGTTTTCCGGACACTTGGCGGGACGGTTTCCATTTTCGCGGCGATAGGGCGGAGTGGCGGGGTGGGGGAGCGACGCGGCGTCGGAGGTCATTGCGGCGAGGCGGCGCCTGTTTCAGGTTCTGACGCGGATGGTGCGGTTTCGCTCCCGGCCGGATCGACGCGGACTAGTAGAGTCAGGAGCGGAAAATGGTCGGAGTATCCGGTATAGGACGTCTCGCCCTCGACCTTGTCGCCGCCGCTGCCCTGCGCGTATCGGCGGCTTCTGCGGTACGCGTTGGGGCGCCCGTCGTTCCAGCGCATGGGCGGCATTGCGAAACCGGTTGTCGCGTCCGGCCCGGCGACTCGCCAGACCGGGCCCGGCCTGTCGGCGGGGAGCAGCATTCCCGGAACCGCGAAAATGCCGTCCAGGGTGTTCCAGGCGTGCGACTGGTTCCAGTAAAACGTGCCGCGGCGTTCTTCGGGGATGTCGGCCACGAGGTTGTAAGGGCGGAACGAGTCCGGGTCTCCGGAGATCGACGCGAGGGCGTCGGCGCGGTTGGTGGCGGCCTTTAGCCCTTCAAGCTGCGCCATGCCGAAGAGATTTTCGTTGAAGTCGCCAAGCGCCACCACCGCAGCATTGGGATCGTCCGCGAGGCGCTTGCGCATTTCATTGCGCAGCGCCTCTGCCTCCCTGTGCCTGATGGCCACGTTCACGGACTTGTTGCCGAGCTGGCTTTTCCAATGCAGCGCGAATGCGTGCAGCGGTGCGCCGTCGGCGTCGATTTCGGCGTACAGGATGCCGCGCGGGCCGGTATTGGGGAGAAATTCCGATTTTTTTATCGGGAAGCGCGACATGATCGCGACGTCGATTCCGCGCTTGTCCCCGGATTCGGCGTGCGCTACGTGTGGCATCGGCCAGATGGCGGCTTCCGCGAGTTTTTTCGCGAGGTCGTCTATCACGCCGCGGTTCTCGACTTCCTCCATTGCCAGGACGTCCGGTTTCATCGCGGCGACGATTTCGGCTAGCCGGTCAAGTTTCGTTTGGTAGCGCGAAACCGTCCAGTGACGCCAGGACTGAGGGGTGAATTCGGCGTCGGGAGGAACGTCGTCCGGTTCGGCGGGAGGCTGGTTCGCGACGGCGTCGAAAAGGTTTTCGACGTTCCAGTTGGCCAATCGCAGCTCAGTCGCGCGCGGTCCGGCCGAGGCCGGCTGGAGGATCGGCGAATCGACCGGCCCGGACGGCCGTGCGGTCGCGTTTGGGGAAAGCGGGAGCGCCGCGGCGCAGGCCGCAAGAAAGGCTTTTTTTACGTTCATGCGCCCGATGATAACACGAAACGCCTCATTTTTCTCAATTACGGGGTAAAAAAAAGATTCCGGCTGGCCGGAATCCCGAAAATGGTCGGAGTGAAGAGATTTGAACTCTTGACCTTTTGGTCCCGAACCAAACGCGCTACCAGTCTGCGCTACACTCCGAAATGTTTGAATGTGACGGGCGAGAACTCTAGTACCACCCCCGCGGCATGTCAAGTGTTTTTTTGAACCGCGCCCCCGGAGCCTGAATATTCAGGCGCGGCGGTGGCGGATGGCGCGCCTATGGAAAAAGGCGCGCACAGGCGCGGCGGCGTCTTCGTCCGTGCGGATGCGCAGAAACGGCGCTCCGGCGCGCATGAACGTGTCCTCCAGCCGCGCCTCGCGGGCCGCCGCAGCGTCAGCAAACGCCTTGCGCACCGCGGCGGACGAAGTGTCCGCCCAGAAAGACTCGCCTGATTCGGGGTCAGCCAGCTCGATCATTCCCGCCGCCGGCAGGACGCTCTCGGCGGGATCGGACACTGCGCAGCAAACCAGATCGTGGCGCCGTGCTGCGGACGCCAGACGCGCTTCCCATCCGTCGGCGCGGAAATCGCTGACGAGGAACACGACGGCGCGGCGCCGCTGGGCTGCTGCCAGCGCGTCGAGCGCGCCGGCGATGTCGGTGCCGCCACCGACGTCGTCCTCTGCGGCGGCCAGGATTTCGCGGACGATGCGCATGACAGCGTTCCGGCCCTTTCTCGGCGGCACGGTTTTCACGATCCTGTCCGAGAAGAGGATCAGCCCGACGTTGTCCTGGCTGCGCACGGAGGCTAGCGCGAGGAGGCAGGCCAGTTCCGCGGAAAGCTCGGCCTTGGTGCGAGATCCGGAGCCGAACGCCTGCGAGCCCGAGACGTCCACAAGGAGAAGCACCGTGAGCTGGCGCTCCTCGGCCCAGCGCTTCACGCGCGGCGACCCCATGCGCGCCGTGGCGTTCCAGTCGATGGAGCGCACGTCGTCCCCGGGCACGTATTCGCGGATTTCCTCGAATGCGAGTCCCTGTCCCTTGAACGAGGACTGCCAGTCGCCGGCGAAACGGTCGTCGACCAGACCCTCCGCCACGAGACGGATGCCGCGCACCTTGCGCATGAGTTCGGCCGTGTCGATCATTGCGCGGATCCGGTGTCTTTCAGGCTCGCAACCAAATCGGCGAGAGTGCGGTCGAGAGGGAAACGCGGCTCCCAGCCGGTGTCGGCGTGGATTCGCGAGGTGTCGAGGGGATTGCAGATGTCGGTTGGGCGCCAGGCCGTTTCGTCGCGCACTGTCTGCGCGCTGACGCCGATCGTCGTCTGGAGCCGTTCGAGCAGTTCTCCGATGCGGACTCGCGCGCCGCCGCTGACATTGTAGGCGGTCGCGGTGCGTCCCTTTTCGAGGAGCAGGCGGTATGCGCGGACGACGTCGCGGACGTCGGAGAAGTCGCGCACAGAGTCGAGGTTTCCGACGGCCACAGACGCTTTTTTGCCGACGGCGACTTCGAGCAGCTGTTCCGCGAAGGCCGGTGCGACGAATTTCGTGGACTGACCGGGGCCGGTGTGGTTGCCGGGGCGGACTATGACGACGTCCTGGCCGCATGTTTCCGCGCGGGCGAGCAGCGCCAGTTCCGCGGCGACCTTCGTGACTGCGTAAAGCGACAGCGGGCGCAACGGCGCGGTTTCGGGAATCGGTGCCGCGGCGTCGGCTCCGGCTGCGCCGTGCGAGGCGCCGTAGACCTGCGCGGAGGAAACGAAAAGCAGGCGCGCCCGAGGTGCCTCGTCGTGCAGCGCGTCGGCCAGCGAAAGAGTCCCGCCGACGTTCACCGAAAGCGCAAGGGAGGGATCGCGGTCGGAGTCCGGCACGTAGGAAACTGCGGCGAGATGGACGCATGCGTCGGGGCGGCAGTCGCGGACGAAGCGCCAGATCGCTCCGGGGTCGCGCAAATCGACCTGGTGGTAATCCGGCAGGTCTGCCGCGGAGGGAGACGAGGGCGGGGCGGCGTCGGCGGAAATCGGGGTGTGCCCCGAGGCGAGAAGTTCCCTGACGAGATGGTGTCCGGCGAACCCGGCGGCTCCTGTGACGATCGTTCTCACGTTCAGTACGAAAACAAGTCTTTTTCCGAAAGACAGTCGCCGCCGGCAGCGGCGTTGAACGCGGCGACGACGAGGGCCTTGGAGTGCGGGGTGAGGCGGCGGCCGGTCTCCGCGCGCTTGACGAGCTTGTGGGTGATCGGGCGCGGGGAAGCTGCGACGAGGGCGTGGCGCGTCAGCCCGCGCCGCCGCATGAGTCCGGCAAGCGGCTGTTCGCCAAGCTCGCGCACTTCGGCGGCGGCGCCGTCGTCTTCCCGCGCCGTTGCGCCGTCAGCTGGGTCTTCGACAGTCGTGGCGGGATTCATTGCCTGGGTGCCCTGCCGACCGTTTGCGCGAAAAGGGGAACCGACGTCTCCGGCAGACCGAGTGCCTTGGAGATCTGCTCGGGCTTGAGCGAGCCGAGGAAAACGGTGTTCAGACCTGCGGCCGCGCAGTGCAGATAGACATTCTGGCCGATGAATCCGCAATCGACGCAGGCGTACTTGAAGGCGTCCTGCGGGCGCGACTGCATCTTCTGGCGCTCGTAGTCAACGACGTAGAGCAGCGCGACCGGCGCCTCAAGCGCGAAGTTCGCGGCGCCGGCGCCGGAGCGCCCCGTCAGTCCGCGCAGGTCCTCGCCAGAAGTGCGGACGAGACGGTTCCCGTCGGCGTCCCAGAGCCATGCGCCGTCGCGGCGAAGGACGTACAAGTCGATTTCCTGACGGTTCACTGCGGTTGGCGCGGTGCGCTTCTTTATGTCCGGGCGGTTGAATCCGTTGGCCGCCCAAAGCAGATCGGAAAGTTCTTGCGCCGTGAGCTCGTCGGCTGAAAATTCCCTGTTCGTGGCGCGTTTTTCGAGTGCCGCGCCCAGCGTGACGGAATCGCGCGACGGCTGCGGCAGCGCGACGGTTTCCGGAGCGGCGGCGTCGGCCGCGCCTTCCGCAGCCGCGTACGCCGCGATGGCGCCGGAGGCAATGAGTATCCTGAAAAAGGCCGGAGTTTTCATCGTCAGTGCCGTAAGGTGTGTTTTTGATCGTCGATTGGAGTGCGAAAAATTGAATGAGTCGGTGGTGCGGCGGCGGGGAGACGGGGGCGGCGGGGTCAATCGACGTCTGCCGCGGCGCCCTTGATCTTCGGACTGCCGGCGCTCTTCCATTTCAGCCAGGCTGCGATGAACTGGGCCAGGTCTCCGTCCAGCACGGCCTGCACGTTTCCGGTTTCATGCCCGGTGCGCAGGTCCTTGGCCATCGTGTACGGCTGAAGGACGTAGCTCCTGATCTGGTTGCCCCAGGAAATGGAACCCTTTTCGCCGTAGAAGCGCTCCATTGCGGCTCGCTTCTTGTCCTCCTCGTATTCATAGACCTTTGCGCGAAGGACTGCCATCGCCTTCTTTCTGTTCGCGAACTGGGAGCGCTCTGCGTCGCAGGTGACTACTATTCCGGTTGGGATGTGCTTTATGCGGATTGCGGAATCCGTCTTGTTGACATGCTGTCCGCCTGCTCCGCCGGAGCGGTACGTGTCGATTTCCAAGTCCTCCGGCTTGAGTTCGACCGTGGTTTCGTCCTCTATTTCCGCGACGACGTCGAGCGAGGCGAAAGACGTGTGGCGGCGCGCGTTCGAGTCGAACGGCGAAATGCGCACGAGACGGTGGACGCCGCGTTCGGCCTTGAGAAGCCCGTACGCGTTTGCGCCGCGCACCGCGAACGTGCACGTCACCAGCCCGGCCTCGTCGCCCGGCGTCTCGTCCATCATTTCGAGCGCGAAACCGGCGCGTTCGCAGTAGCGTGAGTACATGCGCAGCAGCATGGAGACCCAGTCGCATGCCTCGGTGCCGCCGGCTCCGGCGTGGAGCGTGAGATAGGCGTTGCAGCGGTCGAAGGGGCCAGAGAGGAGGGACTGGGTGCGGAGGGCGTCGAAGTTGGTCTCCGCCTGCGCGACGATTGTCGCGGCTTCGGCGAAGGCGGAATCGCGCGAAGGTCCGGCCGGCTCCGCATCGGCGAGTTCGGCCATCGCCGACGCGTCGTCCACGCACGCGGTCAGTTCGTCGTACGGCTTGAGTATCGCCTTGTTGACATTGGCCTCCGCGATCGTCTCCTGGGCCTTCTTGGGGTCATCCCAGAAACCCGGAGCCGCGGTTTTCTCTTCGAGAGCGGCCACGGCGGCGCGCTTCGAGTCGAGGTCGAGATATTTGCGCATTTCGGCTAGGCCGTCGCGCAGCTTCGCGAGTCGCGCGGGAAGTTCTTCGGGTGTGATTGCGGCGGGGGCTGCGGTTTCCATGGTCGTTTCAGGGCCGGTCCGGAAGGTTTTCTAGAAAATCGCGCGTCGCGCCGAACGAGATGTCGGCCATTTCGCGCCAGAATGTGTCGTATTGCATGGCGCGCTTGTCCGCGCCTGGCGCGTCGCTCAGGACGCGCAGGGAGATGAACGGGACGCCGTGCCTGAAGCAGACCTGGGCAAGCGCGGCGCTTTCCATGTCGATTGCGATGGCGTCGGGGAAGCGATCGACGATGGATCGCGCGTCGTCTTCCGATTCTACGAACCGGTCGCCGCTCGCGAAGAGTCCGACTCGGGAGACGGCCGGAACGGCGCGCGCGGCGGCGACGAGCCCGGCGTCGCACTGGAAGCGCGGCGGGAATCCCGGCACTTGGCCCCAGGCGTTCGGCTCGCCGCACCAGACGTCGTGGTGCGCGATTTCGCTTGCCGCGACGGTGTCGCCTGGCTTGAGACCAGTGGCGAGGCCGCCGGCGCAGCCAGTGCTTGCCGCGCAGTCGAAATGCGCCGCGCCGGATTTGCAAAACAGTTCCGTGGCGCCGGCGGCCGCGTTGACCTTGCCGATCCCGGTGCGCACCAGCGTCACTTCATGTCGGCCGATGCGGCCTCCGCGCATCATTGCGGCAAGCCGTTCGCGCTCGGAGTCCATTGCGGTGAAAATCGCGATTCGCATGGCGTGGATACCTGAACGTCAGCGCCGCCTTCCTCCGCCCAGAAGCCCCGATCGCACGAGAAAGTACAGCAGGGTCGAAATCGACGAGACTGCGGCGGCGATGTACGTCATGAACGCGGCGTTGAGCACTTCGGACGCGCCGCGCCGCTCGGACTCGGACAGGATGCCGTTGGCCACGAGCGCCTTCTTCGCGCGGGCGCTTGCATCCCATTCCACCGGCAGCGTGACGACGGAAAAAGCGACCGCCGCGCTGAAGAGCGCGAGGCCGAGCTTGACGAGCGTCATGCCGAAGGCGGCGCCGGCAGTTGCGACGACCTGGCCGGTGTAGGGGTCAGTGCGGGTGCCTCCGGCGGAAAGCGCCAGTCCCGCGAAGAACACGATGTAGGAAAGGCGCGAGCCGAGGTTGGCTGCCGGCACGAGCGCCGTGCGGACACCCATCCACTTGTAGCCCTGGGCCTTCTGGAGCGCGTGCCCGGCCTCGTGGCAGGCCACGCCGAGCGCGGAGAGGTCGCGCCCGCGGTAGACGGCGTCGGAGAGGTTCAGGGTGTTGTCAAGCGGGTTGTAGTGGTCGGTCAGAAAACCCGAGGCGCGCTTGATCGCGACATCGTTGACGCCAGCGCCCGCGAGCATCGTGGCGGCGGCTTCGGCGCCGGTCATTCCGCAGGCCGCGCGGACTCCCTGCCACTTGGCGAACGTCGATTTGACGCGCGCCGAGAAGAGCATCGAGAGCAGCAGCGCCGGAAGCGAGAAAATCAGATAGAGCGGATCCATTCCCATGTCTTGTGGAGGGGTTGGGGGTTGGCGGTGTCAGCGTCCGAGTTTTTCCTCGCGCTTTTTGAGAAATTCGGCGGCGCGGTCGCGGAACTGGCCGCCGGCGGGATAGGCCCTGTCCTCGCGCGCTTCGCGAAATGCCTCCAGGGCCTTTCGCTGCCTGTCGTTGAGACGGACCGGGATTTCCACGGAAATCCGGACGAGCAGGTCGCCCGTGCCGCGTCCGTCGAGCGTCGGGCACCCCTTGCCGCGCAGGCGGAACGTCTTGCCGTCAGGGGTGCCCGCCGGGAGGCGCAGCTTCGAGGCGCCTTCCGGCGTGGGCACCTCGATGTCGCCGCCAAGCGCGGCAACGTCCGGCTCCACGGGGACCGTGACGAGCAGATCGTCGCCCTGACGTTCGAAAAGAGGGTGCTGGCGGACGTGGAGCACGACGCGCAGGTCGCCGGGGCGCCCGCCGCGGATTCCGCCTTCGCCGCGCCCGGCCACGCGCAGTGTCGTGCCGGTTTCCACGCCGCGCGGAATGCGCAGCTGGAGGCGTCCCTTTTCGCGCACTCTGCCGGAGCCGGAGCACGTGCGGCACGGGGAGCGCACGATGGTTCCCTCGCCATGGCACACCGGGCATGGCTGGCTGACCTGGAAGAAAGCCTGCCGCATCGTGACCTGTCCCGTGCCTCCGCATTGCTTGCAGGTTTCGCGTTTCGTCCCGCGGGCCGCGCCCGTGCCATGGCAGTCCGGGCAGTCCTTTTCGTTGGGGACGTCCAGCTCCCGCACCGCGCCGAAGAGCGATTCCTCCAGGTCGATTTGGAGGTCGTAGCGCAGGTCCGCGCCGTCCTGCGGGCCGGAATGGTCGTTGCCGCCACCGCCGCCCATCCCGAACAGGTCGAAAAACGAGCCTCCGCGCCTCCGCGAGCCGCCGCCGCCCGCCATTCCGGAAAACAGCTGCGACAGGATGTCGTTCAGGTCGGCGCCGTGCGTGAAGTCGCGGTCGAAGTCGAAGCCGCCGGGCCCGAATTGCGATTTCACGCCGTCGGGACCAAAGCGGTCGTAGCGTTCGCGCTTTGCGGGGTCGGACAGGACTTCGTACGCCTCCGATCCCTTTTTGAACATTTCTTCTGCGGACTTGTCCCCCGGATTGCGGTCCGGGTGGTACTTCATCGCGAATTTGCGATACGCCTTCTTGATTTCGTCGGCGGATGCGTTGCGCTCGATTCCGAGAAGCTTGTAGTAGTCTGTTTCGGCCGCCATTGCTATGCCTCCGTTTCGGCGGTCCGGGCATTGTCGCCCGCGGCGCCTTCCTTGGTCTGCTTCGCTTCGCCTTCGGCCGGCGCTTCGGCAGGTGCCGCGTCCTTGTCAGCTTCCGGTTCGCCGGCCGACGCATCGCCTCCGTCTTCGGCCTCGGCCTCGACGACGACTTGCGCAGCGCGCAGCAGCTTTCCGCCCAGCGTGTATCCCTTGCGCGTTTCGTAGAGCACGCAGCCCGGTTTCGCCTGTCCCGTGCGCATGACGGTGACGGCCTCGCTGGTGGTGATGTCCAGCGGCTTGCCGACGGTGGATCCGACAGGCTCCAGCCCGTGTTTTGCCACGGCCGAGAGAAAAGACTTGCGAACGAGCGAGAATCCTTCGATGAACGGCTTCGCCGCTTCGGGCGGGTTGTTTCCGGCCGCGGAAAGCGCCAGGTCCGTCTGGTCGAGCGCCGGGAGCAGGTCTTCAAGCAGATCGGCGTTGGACTGGGCGATCCATTCCGCGCGTTCGCGCGCCTGGCGTTTGCGGTAGTTGTCGAAATCGGCCTGGAGCCGCAGAAGACGGTCCTTGAGTGCGGCGATTTCCCTGTCCTGCGCTGATGCGGCGGAATCGGCCGCGTCATCCGTATTCTCTTTGGCGGACTCGTCGTCGGGCGTGGATTCGACAGTCGCGTCCTGCGTTTCGCCATGGGTGTCCGCGTTCTGCGCTTCGCCCTGGGCGGCTGCGTTCTGCGCTTCGCCCTGGGTGGCTGCGTTCTGCGCTTCGCCCTGGGTGGCTGCATCGGTGGCGTCCGTTTCAAAGGAGCCGTCGCATTTCGCGGCGACATCCTGTTCCGGCATGTCCGGGTTGGTGTTGGATGTTGTCTCTGTGTCGGGATTCATTTCGAAAAAACGCTTTCCTTGGAATGGGCGGAATACTATCACCGCAGCCGGAGCAGGTCAATTGCGGAACAGGGCAACGCATGAAAAGCGTATTTTGCTCTTGCCCGGTGTCGCGTGGTTCGGCACCATTTCGCTCGGCCGGGACTCCTTCCGGCCGGGCAACCTCTACATTGGCAGGAGCAACCTCGTGAAAATCGTGAATGCGCTCGTCGACGCGAGACTTCTGCAATGAAGCCGAATGAGGAAAAGGGACGGCCGAGTGAGGCAAAGGGACCTAAGGGACAGAAGGGACGAAAGGGACGGCCGAATGAGAGGAAAAGGGACGAAAGGGACGGCCGAGTGAGGCAAAGGGACCTAAGGGACAGAAGGGACGAAAGGGACGGCCGAATGAGGAAAAGGGACGAAAGGGACAGAAGGGACGAAAGGGACGCGGATCCAACTGCGCTCCAGTCCCATGCGCGTCCCTTAGGTCCCTTTTGTCCCTTAGGTCCCTTTGCCTCACTCGCCCTTTGCCTCACTCGCCCTTTGCCTCACTCGCCCATGAAAAGAAAGCCCCCGACCATGAAAGAACATCTCGACCGCCTTGCCGACCGCGAAAAGCGGCCCTGAGTCGCGCTCGCCCTTGCCAGCGCGCTTGGCATAATCGGCATTCTCGCCGCCGCAGTCGCCGCCGCAGTCACCGCCGCAGTCGCCGCCGCAGTCACCGCCGCCCTCGAAGCGCGCGGCATTCCGTTCCTCGCCCTTTCCAACGCCGCCCCAACCGTCCCCGGAGTCCTCGCGGCGGCCGACGCCGTGGGAAGTGCAAAAAAGTTCTTGACTTCAATGGGCGTTTTCGCTAGCATCCCTCCCCGTTCGCACGACACCTTGGGGCTATAGCTCAGTTGGTAGAGCGTCTGAATGGCATTCAGAAGGTCAGGAGTTCGACCCTCCTTAGCTCCACCAAGGTTTTCTGGAATATTAGATGAATCCGGATGCTCGCGAACTGATGACTGAAAGGCCGCGCCAGAGAGCGCGGCCTTTTTCGTCAGTTGAGAGATGGGGGACTGCGCCGCGTTCCGTCTGGCGCGAACGACTTCGACGCGCCGGACGGAAGTTGCGGCGACGCACGCCGCGTTCTGGCCGTCCGCGACCGGCTACGGTTGGGTCGCGGCGAAATCGAGCGGAGCCACCTTGCGGCCGTCCTCAAGGGAGAACGGGGTGGGGGAGTAGTTGACCGTGATTGCGGTGCCGTCGCTCCAGGTTGTGCGCCAGACGCCGTCGGAAAGCTGTTCGTGGTTTTCCATGAACTCGAATTGGAGACGCGCGAATGGCTGCCAGAGGTCGCAGCCCGCCTTGATCGCGGCTGCGGCGGCGCGAAGCTCGTCGTCGGTTCCGCAGCGCAGGTCGCGCGCTCCCATCCAATGGGCGCCGTCTGCGCGGAATTGCGAGTGGAAGTAGAATGCCGGGCGACCGCCGCATTCTAGCAGCTTTAGCGTCCAGTAGCGCTCCTTGAGCTGGAAGTTGACGGTTTCGGTGTATGGGTTCTGTGCGATGATGCCGTTGTAGACGAGCTGGAAGACGGGAATCATGCGCTTGGCGAGCGAACGGGCGGGAATCTCGCCGTTCTCGATCTTTTTGGGGTCGTCGAACGATGCGTAGAGCACGGAGTCGAGCGATCCGGCGAAGTGATCGACAGCGCCCTCGCTGGAGAATCCGCCGAGTTCACGTTTGGAGATTTCCGCGCAAAGCCCCCACCAGCGGGCGCTTTCCGCGCGGTTGCAGGGGTGCCTGGGATCGCGGCAGATCGGGGCGTGGAGGATCGACACGACATCGAAGTAGCCGATGCCGCGGAACCCGAACGCCGCCATGCGCGGAATGTCCTTGGAGCAAAAACGCTCGTAGGCGCGTTTGGGGCAGAGGATGTGCGGTTTTCCGCCGCCCCAGGTGAAGTTCCCGCCGCGGTCGGGCTCGATTTCGTCGCCGCGCTCCTTGGCGACCCATTCGCCGTCCCAGCTGTCGGCAATCGTGTACGCGTCGCGAAAATTCCCGTGAGGCACGATCTGGTAGCCGTCGGCGTGGACCGCCGCGATTGCGTCGCGGAGACCGGCGTCGCCACCTAGCCGGGGCTCTGCGGGGAACGACTGCGGCCAGCGGCCGTCGTGCCCGCCGATGTTCCATCCTACGAGGCACAGCTCGGCGTTCGCGACACCGGCGTCCTTGAGCGCCCGCGATATGTCCTTCACGCGGGAGAACGTGGCCGCAACGTGGATTTCAGGTTCGTTTTCCGGCTGCTGGTACGGAATCGGCGACGGCACTGGCTTCCACGCCTGGCGGATTCGGATCTCCGGAGCGCAGATCGCGTACTTGAGGGCCGGGTTGTCCGCCACGCGGTCGCGAAGCGGGCGCACGGCGCCGCGTGAGAGCTGGTGTTCCCTGTAGCGGCGGCAAAGAGCAGCGTAGCCCGTGCCTGCGGGGAAAACGTGGTATTCGATCTCGAAATCCTCGTACGGCTCGGAGCAGAGTTCGCCGTCGAGCACGCACGAAACCGCGTAGCGCCCGGAACGCGCTTCCACGAGCATCTTTGGGTAGCAACGAAGCGACGTGACGATGGCGAGGAACGCGCCCTCCGGAGTCGCCCAGCCGAACATCGGCATGTTCATCCTGTCGTCGTCTGCGAAAAAGCGCCCTTCGTCGCGGTCCCATTCGCCGTAATGCCCGTAAGGCGAGAACCACCAGCCGGAATCTCCCTTTCCGGCGCGCGCGAACGCAGGCGTCACGGACAGGCAGACAGCTCCCTTTTTCGCGATCGACGCGGCGCAAAGCCGCAGGACTGGCGTTCCGTCCGGGCGAGCCGACGGGAGAACGCATTCTTGTTCAGTGCGCCCGTCGGCGAAAGTCCATTCCAGTTCGATGGTGCGGAGTTCGTTGTTCATTTGAATTCGTGGATCTGGATTATTGCTGGCTGAATGCGCGCTCGAAAATCGAGCGAAGGCTGTTGTTGCGGGATTTTTTTGCGGAGTTGGAGTCCACTCCCGGACCTCCGACTCCCATCAGGACCACGACGACGCGGCGGCCGTCGCGCACCGCCGACCCTGCGATGCTGTATCCGGCGTGGCTAGTGTATCCAGTCTTGAGACCATCGGCGCCGGGCATCTTCGTGCCTTGCTGCAGGAGCGGGTTGTGGGTCCGCATTTCGAAGAGGCGGGGAGCGGGGCGGAACACGCGGAAGTCCGCACCCGTGTACTTGAAGATCCCGGGATGGCGGCAGAGTTCGCAGGCCAGGATTGCCATGTCGCGCGGCGTGGAGACGTCGTTGAGCTGTCCTTCGCCGGCTGGGAGGCCGTGCACCGACCTGAAGCACGTGTCGCGCATGCCGAGCTGCGCGGCCCGTTCGTTCATGCGACGTACCATTTCCTCGCACGATCCGGCCATGTGCTCCGCGATCGCGACGGCGGCGTCGTTGGCGCTCTGGATGATGAGCGCGTACAGCATGTCTTCGAGCGAAAAGCTTTCGTTCGGGTCGAGATAGACCTGCGAGCCTCCGGTCTTGAACGCCCGCGTGGACACGCCGACCATTTCGCTTTCCGAATGTTCTCCGCGCTCGATCGCCTCCTGCACGAGCAGCAGGTCCATCATTTTCACCATGCTTGCCGGGAGACTCGGCACGTCGGCCCCCTCCGAAAAGAGCACCTTGCCGGTGGCGGCGTCCACGGCTATCGCGCCGCGGTACGGATTGCGCGAAATCGGCTGGGCTTTTTTCCTTGGGCGGGCGCTGACTGCGTCGAGCGCGGCCTTGCCGGGGCTTTCCCGGCCTTCGTCGAGTAGCTGGAGGCTGGGCTTTGACCCGATTGCTGCGGGGCCGCCCGAAGGAGCGGCCGCGGCCGGTGACGGCCGTGCGGCGGTTTCCGCGACCGCGCGATTCGGAGCGGTCGCGACCGGAGCGGCTTTGGGACTTGCCGGTCCGGTTCCAGCGAGCGCCGCAAGCGCGGCTTCCAGCCTGAGCGCTTCGGCTTCGGCCTCCGCGGCCTCAGTTGCGAGCCGGCTCGCCTTTTCGCGCGCTTCCCGTGCCTTTGCAGCCAGCGCCGCCTCGGGGCTGCCGTCGTTGGCGGCGGACGCCGCCGCAGCCGGCTGCGCGCCGTTCCCGGAATCCGCGACCGCGCGTTTTCCGCACGACGTGGCGAGCGCCGCGCAAATCAGAATCGGCGTCATGAACAGAAAGATGCGGACGCCAGCGGAAATGACGAAGGGAGACGATTTGCGGGCCACTGCGGAGGTTGCGATTAGAGAGCGATGAAGATTCATGATTGGGGAACGTCCGGGTTTTCCATACGTGAAAATGCGATTGAGTCGGTGCGTCAGTCCGGCAGGAGCCTGCGGAGGGCCGCCCTGACGCGGCGGCTTTCGGTGCGAAGGCGTTCGCGCCCGGCCCGCAGAGCGCTTTGCGCCGCGTCGAAGAGGTGCGGATCGGCCGGCGCTCCCAGATGGGTTTTTCGCGCGACCGCGGCGTCCGGATCCATGCCGCGCAGATCTTCGAGGTGGTCCCTGACCTGGTGGTAGGCGTCGCGGAACGGCATGCCGCCGGCCACAAGCTCCAGCGCCCGGTCCGTGGCGAACACCCCAGGATCGGAAAAGGCTGCGCGGAGCCTGTCTGGATTCGCCGTCAGACCGCCGGCGATCCGCGCCATGATGCGCAGGGACGCGCGGGTGGTGTCGAGCGCTTCCAGAACCAGCTTCTTCGTATCCTGCAGATCGCGGTTGTAGCCGCCGGGCATTCCGACGAGGATTCCGCTTGCGGCGGTCGAGAGCCCGACGACCTGCGCCGCCTTCGAGCGGACTAGCTCGCAGACGTCGGGATTGTATTTCTGCGGCATGATCGACGAGCCCGTGCAGAACTCGCGCGGGATGGAGAAGTATCCGAATTCCGGCATCGAGAAAATGATCAGGTCCTGCGCCAGGCGAGAAAGCGTGACCATCGTCTGGGCGAGAGCGGAAACGACTTCGGCCTCCACCTTGCCGCGCGAATTCCCGGCGGCGAGCACGTTGTACACGGGTTCTGCGAAACCGAGCATGCGCGCCGTGGCGGCCCGGTCGATCGGCAACGGGACGCCGTAAGAGGCGGCGGAGCCCAGTGGGCAGCGGTCGGCCGTGGTCCAGGCCGCCTCCAGAAGGCGCAAGTCGCCGTCGAGCAACTCCTCGGCCCAGGCACCGGCCCACGTGCCGACGCTGCTGGGCATGGCCGGCTGAAGGTGGGTGCGGCCGACCATTGGAAGCTTGGCGTTGCGGCGCCCGAACTTCAGCAGCGCCTCCGCAAGCGCGAAGAGTTCCTCGCGGGCGCCGGCGAGCTCGTCCCGCAGCAGCAGGCGGATTGCGGTGGCGCTCTGGTCGTTGCGCGAGCGGCCCGTGTGGACGCGCTTGCCGAGCGCTCCGAGTTTTTCCGTGAGATTCCGCTCAATGGCCAGATGGCAGTCCTGGTCTTCGGCCGTGATTTCGAATGCGCCGTCGCGGGCGCGGTCGCGCAGGACGCGGAGCTGGCCCAGCACCTCCTGGAGTTCCTTCTCCGAAAAGATCCGCGGCTTCGCGGGCATTCGGCAAAGCATCGTCGCGTGTGCGGCCGTTCCGTAGCAGTCCCACTGCGCGAGGCGCAGGTCGAGCACGGTGTCGGAGCCGGCGGTGAATGCCAGAACGTCGGGGTCGATCGCGCCCACCACGGTCTTTGAAGTGATTTCGGATTTCGCTTTCATTCGTCTGTCGCGCCGGCTGTCCGGCGTCCCCGACGCACACTACCACAACGCCCCGCCGCAGGCAAAGCTCCATCAGGAGCGCACGCGCATTGCCGGGGCTTGTTTTCGCGCATGGAGTTTGAGAGAATCCGCCGCACCGCTGTTTCAGCCAATCCGTTTCAGCCAATCCGTGGATTGTTCCAGAGAAATGCAAGAATTACCGCCATTGTTCGCGGCGCCGCCGTCCGTTTATGCCGTTGAAGACGAGTGCCGGATATTCGTTCCGGTCACTGGGCAGTGCGCGATGTGGGTCGAATGCGGCGGCCGCGTCCGCCACGATCACGCCAACGGCATTCTGCGCTCCTCCAGGTCGATCCATTCCGTGTCGTTCAAGATGTCGGAGCTGGAGGCGGCTGGCTCGTACACGGTGCACCTGCGGCCGATTCTTGAGCGGAAGCCGTATTTTTCCGAGACTGGCGAAGTTCAGAGCTTCCATGTCGGGGGATTTCGCCCGGTGGCGCCGCGCAACGGTATTCTCCGTGTGCTGTTTTTGGCGGACACGCACAGTCTCGTGGACGCCGCGATCCGGTCCGCCGGCGAAATTTCGGCGCAGGCGTTCGGCGGCGGTGGCGACTGCGGCGAGGGCGCGGGGCCGGATCTCGTGATCCTGGCCGGCGACATACCGGAGGACTGCGGGGCGGAGGATCGCATGGCCGCGCCGCACCTGATCGTCGGGCGCATAACCGGCGGGCGCGTCCCATGCGTTTTCGCTCGCGGCAACCATGACCTGCGCGGCGTGTTCGCGGAGCGCTACGCCGAATTGACTCCCACGAGCGGCGGGCGCTCGTACTACGAATTCCGCGCCGGCCCCGTGTGGGGACTCGTGCTGGACACGGGCGAGGACAAGCCCGACGGCCATCCGGAATACGGCAACACGGTGTGCTGTTCGGAATTTCGCGACGACGAAGAAGCCTGGCTGAAGCGGGTGTGCGGGCGCGGCGCGCCGGCCGACGCGCGCTGGCGGCTCCTGGTGTGCCACAATCCGTTTGCCTTCCGTCTCCCGCCGCCGTTCGACATTGAGCAGGATCGCTGGCGGCGATGGTGCGAAATGATGCGCCCGCTTGGTTTTCAGGCCATGCTGACGGGGCACATGCACCAGATCTGGCTTGACGCGCCCGGAGACGAGCACGACACTTACGGCGCGCCGTGTCCGGTTGTGTGCGCCTCCATGATCGACCGCGCTGCCGGCAAGTTCACCGCCGCTGCGGTCTCCGTCACCGAAGGCGGGGCGCTACGCCTGCAATGCACCGGCCGGCCGGAAACGCTGCGTCTGGCCCATTCGTCCGGGCCGGCCGAGACGCAGCGCGTCGCCCGCGAATGGGCGTCAGCGCTTGGGCCGGGGTGGATCTGGGCGCTTTCAGGAGATCTTGGCGCGGGCAAGACGTGCTTCGTTCAGGGCGTCTGCGACGCGCTTGGGATTCGTGTCGCCGCGTCGTCGCCGACATTCGCCATAGCCAACGAGTACCGCGACGGCGAAACCGGGCCGCGGCTCGTCCATCTCGATCTCTACCGGCTTGAAGGTCCGGCGGATCTGGACTCCATCGGATGGGACGACTATCTTGACGGCGCGGATACCCTGGCCGTTGAGTGGCCGGACCGCGCCGAAGGCAGCCTCCCGCCTGAACGCACGGTCAGCGTGGAACTGAAGCGCGTGCCCGGGGGAGGCCCCGACGAGCGCTTCCTGAAACTCATGGCACCGTCCGGGGCGATCTGAAAAAAGAGCGGCGGTTCCGGAATCCCGAAACCGCCGCTGCGACTGGCGCTACGATCCGTCAGAGGGTCTTCGGCAGTTCCTCGAAGGCGAAGCATTCGAGAATGTCGCCCTCCTCGAAGGTGGAGAAGCTTTCGAGCATGATGCCGCATTCCTGCGCCTGCTTGACTTCCTCCACGGTCTCCTTGAAGTGCCGTATTGTCGAAATCGGGCCGGAGTGCAGGAGCTTGCCGCGCCGCACGACGCGGATTTGCCCCTTCTTCGTGATGAAGCCGTCCAGCACGAGCGATCCGGCGACGACGCCTTCCTTGCCAAGATCGAAGACCTGCTTGACCTGGGCATGCCCGCGCACGACCTCCTTGTGCTCGACCGGAAGAAGCGCAAGCATCTCCTGTTTGACGAAATCGAGGAGCTCGTAGATGATGCGGAATGTCTTGACGCGGACGCCGTCGTGCCGTGCAAGCGCGTTCACGCCGCTTTCGGGGGAGACGTTGAAGCCGATGACCACGGCGCGGCCGTGCTCGGCGCGCTCGATGTCGTTGACTGCGATGGCGCCGGTGCCGCTCTGGATGATGTTGCAGGACACCTTCGAGCTCTGGATGCCGCCGATCGAATCGACGATTGCCTCGACGGAACCCTGGACGTCCGCGCGGAGGATGAGATTGAGGACGAGCTTGTCCTGCTCGTGCATCTGGCGGAATATCTCGTCGGCGCTGCGCGCCTGCGTGACGCCGCCGAGGAGTTCCTCCTTGCGGCGCTGGGCCTCTTCGGCCGCGAGTTCGCGTGCGCGCTTGTCGTTCTTCATGATGCGGAATTCGGCGCCGGCTTCGGGAACGCCAGAAAGGCCCATCACTGAAACGGCCGCCGACGGACCGGCGGACTTGAGGCGGCGCCCGGAGCTGTCCGTGAGCGCGCGGATGCGGCCCCAGTGTTCGCCGCAGAGCATCACGTCGCCGACATTGAGCGTGCCGCCGGTCACGAGGACCGACACGGCCGGACCGGAGCCGGGGATCATGCTCGCCTCGATCACCGAGCCGTTGGCGCGGCGGTCGGGGTTGGCGGAAAGTTCCAGAACGTCCGCCTGGAGCAGGATCATGTCCAGCAGCGCCGGGACGCCCTCGCCCGTCTTGGCGGAGACCTTGCAGACAACAGTGGAGCCGCCCCATTCCTCCGGCGTGAGGTTTTCAGCCTGGAGCTGCTGCATCACGCGGTCGGGATTGGCATTGGGCAGGTCGCACTTGTTGATGGCGACCATGATCGTCACGTCGGCGTCGCGCGCCTGCTGGATTGCCTCCTTGGTCTGCGGCATTATGCCGTCGTCGGCGGCGATGATGATGACGGCGATGTCGGTGAGGTGCGCGCCGCGGTTGCGCATGGCGGAAAACGCGGCGTGGCCAGGGGTGTCGAGGAATGTGATCGTGCGGCCCTGGACGTCGACGGAATACGCGGAAATCGCCTGGGTGATGCCACCGGCCTCGCCAGCGGCGACGGACGACTTGCGTATGTAGTCCATGAGGCTTGTCTTGCCATGGTCCACGTGGCCGAGGAACGTGACAACCGGCGGGCGCGGGCGGAGCTGGTCCGGGCGGTCCTCCGGTATGTCGTCGTCGGCCGAGAGGTCCTTCATGACGGGCTTGGCCTGGGCGTTGCGCTTGCTCTTCTCGTGTTCGACCATGAAGCCGTGCGCCGCCGCGATCTTCGCCGCGGTGTCGCTGTCCACGCTCTGGTTGATGGAGGCGAGTATCCCCATTTTCATCAGCTCGGTGATCAGCTGGTTGGGGCGCAGGCCGAGCTTTTCGGCGAGATCCTTCACGACGATGACGCCGCGCAGGACGAGCTTGCGTTCGGAAGCGGCCGCGGCCGCCGCGGTGGCGCGCTCCGCAGCGCGTTCCGCCGCGCGCCTGTCGCGCTTGTCGCGGGACTTTTCGCGGGCCAGGTCGCGGGCCTCCAGCGGGTCCTGGCGAAGCCGCTGCGTGGCCTTGGAGACGCCGCCGGCGCCCTGGAGCCCGCCGTGCGCGGTCTGGCCGCCGCGCCGCGCCTCGTCGCGCGCGTCGCCGGGATGGAGCGCGACGGGCTGCTTTTTGGCCTGCGGAGGCTGTTGCTGTGAACGCGAAACCTTGGGTGGCGGCGGAGGCGGCACGAACACCGGGCGCGGCGCGGTGCGGGTGCGGACGGGCAGGGGGGCGATGCCTCCGATGGCGCGCGTGGCTGCCGGCGCTAGTTCCGGCTGCGCGGGTTTGGCGGCGGCGGGCGCAGGGGTCGGGGCGGCCGCGACCGGAGCCTCCGCCTTCGCAGGCGCTGGCGACGCGGCAGGCGCGGCCGTTGCCGGCGACGGGGTGGTTGCGGGCTTGGTCGATGCGGGCGCGGCGGCCTTTGATTCCGCCGGAGCCTCCGGCGCGGGCTTCGCCGCCTGCGCGGCCGGCTGCGCCGCCGGCTTGGCGGAGCGGAAGATGTGGTCGAGAGGATTCTCCTGGGGAATCGCCGCCGTGGCGCGTTCCTGCGCGGCGCGCAGCTCCGCGGATTCGGCCGCGATTGACGCGCGAAGCGCGTCCGCCGCCGTGAGGCTCTTCGCGGCGAGTGCGGCGCGCACTTCGTTTTCCTCGCGTGCGATGTCGGCCGCGAGCGGCCGCTTGAATGCGGTGCGGATCGCGCTTTCGTCTTCGTCGTCGATCGAGGAAACGACCGTGCTGATCGTCAAACCGAGCGCTTCGGCCTGGCGGAGCAGGTCGCGATCGCTTGTTTTCAGTTCGCGGGCCAGTTCGTAGAATCTCATTGGATTGGCGTGGTGTTGGCGACGGACTCCCCGGCGGGAGCGGTATCGGATTTGGAAATGCTCTGCATCATGCAGCGCTCGGCCGCAAGCCAGGCGGCGCGCGCCGATTCGGGATCGAGGGCATTGGACGCGTCTGCTCCTTCGGCCGGCGTGCCGAGCTGCGCGATGAACTCCGAAAGCGTCGTCTCGAATATGCCTTCGGGGGAGAGGAATCCGTGCCGCACGATGGCCTCGGCCGATTCGCGCGGAATCGCGAGCGTGGCCGCCATGTCGTCGATCTTCGCGCGGATGCTGGCCTGGAAGGCGTCCTCGCGGGCGCGCCGCTGGTCGTCGGACTGGCCCCAGGCGTCGAGTTCGCGCACCGATATGTCCCAGCCGGTGAGTTCGGAGGCGAGGCGCGTGTTGATCCCGCCCTTGCCGATGGCGGGAGTCAGGCTTCCGTTCTGGACCCAGGCCACCACGAGATGGCGCTCCCGGTCGACGTCCACCCGCTGCACCGTGGCCGGCTGAAGCGCCGAAATCGCGAATTTTTCGATGTCGTCGTTCCACGGGACGATGTCGATCTTTTCGCCGTTGAGTTCGGAAATCACCTGGCGGATGCGGGCGCCGCGGGCGCCGACGCACGCGCCCACGGGGTCGATCTTCGCCGTGCGCGAACGGACGGCCATCTTGGTGCGGATGCCAGCCTGGCGGGCGATTTCCATGATTTCCACCGTGCCCTCCTTGATTTCGGTGGACTGCTCCGCGAAGAGCGCCCTCACGAAAAGCGGGTCGGTGCGGGAAAGCTTGACGCAGGGATTTCCGACGGGTTCGTCGATGAGCTTGACGCGGCGCCGCCCGATCCAGGTTCCCTTGCCGGGATCCTCGCCTTCCTCCATGCGGCGCGGATCCTGCTCCGCGCCGACGAAGCGGATCACGGCGCGGAACGTGTCCCCCTGCGACAGACGGTCGTTCTTGAGGCGGTCGCGGCCCTTGAGGATAGCCTCGCCGCCGTCCACCAGCGTGCACCAGACGTCCTTGTGAACGACCTGGGTGACGGTCGCGGAGACGATTTCGCCGACGTGCCCGGAGTAGCGCCGCAGCATGATGTCGCGCTCGCTTTCGTGCATCCCCTGGATGATCGCCTGCTTCGCCGTCTGCGCGGCGATGCGGCCGAACACGCGCGGATTCACTTCCGTTTCGATCGTGTCGCCGGGCTGGGCGTCCGGCTTGGACTTGCGCGCCTCGGCGACGGAGACGTAGCCCGTGCCAGTCGCGTTTTCGCTGACAACGCGACGCTCCCAGGCCTTGATGGCCAGCGTGTGCGGATCGACTTCCACGCGCACGTCCCCGGATGTGGCGAGACTCTTTTTCGCCGCCGCCTGAAGTGCGTTGGCGATGGTGGAAAGCATTGCCGCGCGACCAATGCCGCGTTCGCGCTCAAGGGTTCGCAGGATGGTGTCGAGTTCGTTGTTCATGGCGTCTGATTTGCCTTTTTCGCGGATAAAGAGAAAAACGCGGCGGAAGGAAAAGCCTCCCGCCGTCACTATGGACGGACGGCCCGAAAGTCTACTTCATCGCCCCGTAGCGGTCAACTACCCGTTCGCGCCGCCACTGATTCCCGGCCAGCGGCAGTTCTGAAATTACAGGTGGGGGGTATTGCAACGCGCCCGGGAAGCAATAGAATCGCGTGCGTACGACAACTGACTGCACGATTGAATTCGGGAGCGCCAGCGGCCCGAAGGTTTTCTTTTTTTGTCGGCGACATGGCTGAAGCCCAGAAAAAAACGCAAATACTCGTAATCGACGACGAGCGCCTGATCCGGATGACGCTTGCCGCGAAGCTTCGCCTAGTCGACTACCAGGCCGTCTGCGTCTCCTCGACGCAGGAGGCGGCCGCGCTGCTGGAAAACGGCGGCGTGAAGAACTTTTCGGCCGTCATCACCGACATCATGATGGAGGGGATGGACGGATTCGTTTTCCGCGACATATTGCGCGGGCTTGATCCGACCATGCCGATCTTCTTCCTGACGGCGATGGACCCGGAGGAGGGCAGTGGCTTCCTCAAGCGCATTCTCGAGGACGCCGGGAGCTTCTACCTTCCCAAGGCCGTGAAGGCAGACAACCTGGTCAAGAGGGTTCAGGGCATTGTCGCGTCGCGCACCATTGCGAAGACTCTCGACGAGCAGGCCGATGCGTCGCGGAAGGCGATGCAGCTGGCGGCGAGGGTCCAGCGAAGCCTGCTGCCGCAGACCTCGTTCATTGGCGCCAAGTCGTTCTACACGACGCTTTGGTTCCCGAAGGACGAAGTGTCCGGGGACATGTACGAAGTGCAGACGCTGTCCGACGGCAGGCAGCTGTTCATCCTTGGCGACGTACAGGGGCACGGCACGGGCGCGGCGCTTTCGATGATGGCGGTGCAGAGCTTCATCAAGCAGCTTTCGAACAGCGGCGACGCGTCGAAATCCGGGCCCGCCTGGATCGCCAACGAGTTGCAGGACTTCATATCGTCGAACTTCTCGGGCGTTTCGTACATGACGGCGCTGATATGCATCTACGATCCGAACTCCAACACCGTGGACTGGATCAGCTGCGGCGCCCCGGACCTGGAGGTGGTCGACCCGAATGACAGGACACGCAACAACGTGAATCCGGAAAAGCGTGGCGGACTGCCGATCGGGCTGGTGGACGGCACCGAGTACTCGGAGTCAGACGTTGTCCACACGCGACTTTCGCCGCTGTCGGTGTGCGTGGCGCACACCGACGGCATCTTCGACCTTTCGCGCGACGCGGACGGATACGACCTGATTCCGACCGACCTGCGCGTCCGGCTGCGCAACGACCTGTTCTGCGACGCGCGGCTCAACGGCTCGATGGTGGCGGCGCCGTACAAGTTTCTTGCGGCGTGCGACGTGTACGGTTATGGCAATTTCTCCGATGACGTGACGGAGCTGCTCTTCGGCCTGCGGCACAAGGAGCCCGGGACGATGGTGGCGTCCGTGGAGATGAATCCGGAGGCGATCAACGCGGTGGCCGAAAGCATCGGCGTGTGGTGCGAGCTCCAGGGCTGGGGCGTGGAAGTCTCGACGAAGCTCGAGCTGGTCTTCGAGGAGAAGCTCATGAACCTCTACGACCACGGCCTCGACCCCGGGGATCGCGCGCGGGAGACTGCGTGCGTTCGCATCCGGCAGCATGGCAACCACGCAGAGATGACGGTCTGGGACTGCGGGACGCCGGAGCCGAGCATCGAAGTGGCTGCGGGCGACGCGGACACGGAGTTCAAGCTGAAGAACCTTGAGTTCAGCGGGCGCGGCCGCGGGCGGCTGATGATTCGCGAAATCTGCGTCGGGATAATGCGCAACTCGTACGGCGCGCTGAACGAAACGGTTTACTACGTTGATCTAGCGACGGGCGGCGAAACTCAAGCCGGGACCGGGGACTAGGACAACGACAATTGAAACAGACAATCGACATGAATCAAAACTGCAAGGACTTCCTAATGTCGCAATTCGGCGACGAGTCCGTCGTCGAGGAACTCTACGCCGAATTCGCAGAGTCGTTCCCGAAGACGGTGGAGGAGGCGGCCGCCCTGGCGGAGGCGCGCGACTGGGAAAAGCTCGACCGCGCGGCGCACGCCCTGAAGGGCAACGCCCTGGTGATGGGGCACACCGAGGCGGCGGACGCCGCGATCGAGTTGCGGCGCGCCGCGAAACTGGCCGACGCCGCTAAGACCGACGAATGCGTGGCGCTGCTGCGCAAGTGCGCCGCCGAACTTTAGCAGTCAGTTGGTTGGCGGCTGGAAAAGCGCGGTCAGCGGCCGCGCCGAAGAGGCTTTCCTGAAAGGCGTTTTCATGGCAAACGATTCGGTATTGGACGAACTTCTCTCGCAGATGGCCGCGCGCAAGCGCTCCGCCATCACTGGCGGCTTCAGGATGGCCGCTTGGCGTGCGACGGTGTTCGGGACGTACGTCGCCAAGCGTCTGTTCGACCTTCTGCTCAGCGCCATCGGCCTCGTCCTCCTCTCGCCGCTGTTTCTGGTGCTGGCGGTCGCGGTGAAGCTTTCGAGCCCCGGGCCGGTGATCTTTACGCAGACGCGCGTCGGGCGCTACGGCCGGCACTTCAAGTTCTACAAGTTCAGGACGATGCGCAGGGACGCCGAGTCTCAAAAGGGGCCGCTCGAACCGTTCAACGAGAGCGCGGACGGCGTCATCTTCAAGATGCGCCGCGACCCGCGCATCACGCGCGTCGGGCGCTTCCTGCGGCGCACTTCCCTGGACGAGCTGCCGCAGCTCTGGAATGTGTTCATCGGCGACATGAGCCTTGTCGGGCCTCGGCCGCCGCTTCCGGACGAAGTGGCCAAGTACACGCTTGACGACCGCAAGCGCCTTGACGTAATTCCGGGCATTACCGGCATCTGGCAGGTGTCGGGCCGCAGCGAGATTCCGTTCAAGGAGCAGGTGGCCCTCGACAAGCGCTACATCCTCTCGCAGGGCTTTTTCCAGGATGTCAAGATACTGCTGGAAACTATCCCTGCAATCATTGGCGGAAAGGGAGCGTACTAGGGTGAAGGCGTTCTACTTTCCGTGTATCCGCGAGGCGCGCTGGATTGCCGATGCGCTGCCCGGAGTCAGTCCGGCCGCGCTGCCCGTCGCCGGGCGGCTCTTCGTCGACTACGCGCTGGAGGCCGCGGAGCGGTTCGGAGTGGAGGAGTCGGTGTTGGTGGACAAGGCTGGCGACCCGGCGCTCAACGGACGGCTCGGACTGGAACGGGACGGCCTGTGCGCCGTGTCCAGCATGCGGCTGGCCAACTGGGAGCCGGAGAGCCTGGAGCGGCTTATGGACAGCGTCTGGTTCAGGGGCGTGGCCACGAGCGGCGAACCGTGCATCGTGCTGTGGGGGCAGGCGCTTCCTTTCTACAAGCCCGGCGAAACCGGATACGAGCCGGTGCCGGAGCAGGCGCTGCGCGATACCCCGACTGGCGTGTACCATCTGGTCGGAGGGCGGTGGCAGCGGCCCGTCGCCGGCACCGCCGCGATACGCGACACGGCGTCGTGGCTTGACGTGTCGATGCATCTGCTTGCCGGCGCCGGCGGCTACACGCTGCCCGGCTATTCTGCCGAGAACGGGGTGCATCTCTGCCGCAATGTCGTGATGGAGCACGGCACGACCGCGAAGTCGCCGGTGCTGATGCTCGACAACTCGTGGTGCGGCCGCGACGTCGTGCTCGAAGGCGGCGTCATACTCGGCCGCAACGCCTCGGTCGGCCGCGGGGCGCGCCTCAGGCGCACCGTGGTGTGCGACGACACGTACGTCGGCGAATGGCTGGAGCTGGACGGCAAGATCGTGGCCGGCGGCAGGATCATCGACGCGGCCAGCGGCGTCTGGGTCGACGTCGAGGAGCGCGGCATCGCGCGCAAGGTGCCGCGCGGCGGCGTCCCGAAATGGCTGAACGCGGCGTTCCGGCTGCTTGCCGGGCGATCGTTTTCGCACGGGGTTCCGTAGGATGAGGCGGTATGCGCATGCCTGCGCGGAGGCCGACGCGACGGTGCGG
Source organism: uncultured Verrucomicrobiota bacterium (assembly GCA_946624575.1). GTDB lineage: Bacteria > Verrucomicrobiota > Kiritimatiellia > RFP12 > UBA3636 > UBA3636. The sequence continues at coordinate 14,444 of CAMOSH010000008.1, read as the reverse complement.
GACGCAGTCCGGGAAATCGGGCGGCGAATCGACGCCATGCGAATCGCGCGGCTGTGGGGCGTGGTGCTGGGCGGCGGATACGGGCGTGGCGAAGGCGGCGTGATTTTCGAGGGCGGGAAGGCCCGGCTCTCTAACGACCTGGACTTCTACGTGGTGACGGAGCGCGGCGCGACGCGCGCGGACGAGCGCGCCATCGCGGCGGCGCTCGCGCCGATTGCGCGGGAATGGACGGCGCGGCTCGGAGTCGACGTCGATTTCTGCGCGCCGAAGACGCCGCGGCGGATGGAGCGCGACTCGCGCCGCCTGATGATCCAGGAGCTGCTGCGTGGCTACGCTGACGTGGCCGGGAGCCCCGGAGTCGAACTTTTCGCCGACATCGAGGAGCGGCCGCTTTCGCAACTGCCGTGGATGGAGGCCGTGCGGCTGCTTGTGAACCGCGGCGCCGGGATGCTGCTGTGCGCGGAAAGGGTCAACGACGCGCAGTTCACGGCGCGCAACATCGACAAGTGCGTCCTGGGCGCGTTCGACGCGGCGCTGATGGCGCGCGGGGAATACGTATGGGGCGCGGAGGCGCGCGCCGCCGCGATCAGAGATCCGCGCTACGACGCGGCGCTCGCCTGGAAGTTCCGGCCGGCCGCGCTTCCGCCATGCACGGCGGAAGACGCAAGAAAAGTTTGGCTTTGGGCGGCGGATATGGTAGAGTTCGCCCCCGCGCGCGCCGCAGAGGGGCGCCGCCGGGCGTGGCATGCGCTGCGCTGGCTGGCGCGGCGCCGGACGCTCGGCGACCTTCGGTCGCTGGGGATCGATCCGCTGTTGCGGATCCTCGGGCGGATGCGGCCGCTCGTGCGCGACGGAGCCGCGTTCCCTCCGGCCCTCAGGCGCGACTGGATGGTTTTCAACTGACAAACAAATACCGATTAACAAACTGGGAGAGACACGACGATGGCCTGGGAAATTTCCAACGAGGGCAATCTTGTCAAATGCGCCATCGACGGGCGATTCGTTGCCGCGATAGCGCCCAATCTGCGCGACGAGATGCTTGCCAAGATAACCGACGGGACCAATGTCCTGTTCGATCTTTCCAAGATGGTCCACATCGATTCGAGCGGCCTGGGCGTTCTCGTCCAGGTGCTCCAGAAAGTCAAGGCGTCTGGCGGAAAGGTGGTGCTTGCCGCGCTCCAGCCTGGGCCGAAGATCGTGTTCGACATAACAAAGGTTAGCCGCGTGTTCGATATTGTTCCGACCGTGGAAGACGCAAAGTTCTGATTGTTGCGGCGGATGAAGGCTGGAAAACCGTTTTGCGTCCTGGCGTTGGCGGCGGCGCTGCCGGCCGGGGCGGAGTCGGTGAAGGTCGCGGACTGCGAACGCGACGCTTCGCTCGATTTCTGGGCTGCGGCGGACGTCGAGTTCTGCCGCGAGGTGATGAAGGACGTCTTCGCCGAGGCCGGCGTGGAGCCGGAACATCTTGGGTTCGACGAAAAGGGCATTTTCAACCCGGACGAGGCCGAAGTTGTGTGTTCTGCGTTTCGGACGTCTGCGCTGAAGAACCTGTACGACTTCCCGCTCCAGCCGATGGGGCGGATGCATTTCGCGTTGTACGCGACGCCGTCGCGCGCGATGACGATGCTTTCGACGAAGATCACCGACTGGCCGCGCATGCGCGTGGGCTACTCCCCGGTTTCGCAGGGGCAGGTCTCCAACGACGACCGGGTGCGCTACTTCACCAACGCGAACCTGTCCCCGGAGTACGTCGAGTTCCCCACGAGCGCAGGTGCGGTCAAGGCGCTTCACGACGGAGAAATCGACGCGCTCTTCCTCTACACGCCGTTCGGGAAGCGCCCGGAGGGCGTCGTGGAGGTGGTGCCGATCGGCGCCCGCAACGTCTACTTCGCGGTGCGCAAGGACAGGCCGGAGCTGCTTGACAGGCTCTCGCGCGCCTGGCGCGAGGTGTACATCACGCGAATCGATAGAATCGACGAGATGCGCGAGCGGCTGCTCGGCATCCCCAAGCCGCAGAACAGGGTGCGGCTGGCGGCGTACAGCCGCGGCGACATGTTCAGCGTCTCGCCCGATGGCGAGCGCGGCGGCGCCCTCGAACTCTGGGCCAAGACCCTCCTTGGTCACACGCACTGGAGCCTGGACTACGTGTATGGCGGCTACGATGAAAGCGTGGCCGACGTGATGAACGGCAGGCTCGACCTCATCGGCGGCATCGGATACGCCCCGTCCCGCCGCGAGAAGTTCCTCTACCCGCACACCTCCATTGGAATGCTGCGCGTCTATCTCTGGACTCGCCAGGGCAGCAAGTACAAGCCGGGCGAGCCAGCGACCTGGCGCGGGATGCGAGTCGGCATGCTCGCCGGTTCCGTGAGCTCGGCGCGCGCGAAGCGCCAGTTCGAGCGCGAGAAGGACCTGCAAATCGAATACCACGAGTACGCGTCGGACGAAGAGCTGCTCAAGGCGTACTTCGACGGGAAGGTTGACGCGTGCGTGGACGTGGAGATGCCGGAGCTTGCCAACGAGGTGGCGCTGCACGTGTATGCGTCGCATCCGATGTACATCTGCGCGTCGCTCGGGCGCAAGGACGTCTTCGACCAGCTTGAAAGGGCGCTTGAGGAGATCTGCGACGACTACCCGAAGTATCTTCGCATGATCAGCGAGCACCACTACGGGCTGCACGCCGAAATGGCGTCGTACTCGATGGCCGAGAAGGAGTGGCTGCAACGCCGCGCGCTCAACAGCAATCCGATTGTCGTGGATTTCTCGCCGTGGCCGTATCCGATCTTGGACAGGCAAGGCAAGCCGACGGGCTTCATCGCGATGCTCCTTTCGGAGCTGTCGTCCAGGACGGGCATCAAGTTCGCGGCGCAGCAGCAGACCGGCATACAGACCGCCGAAGCCAAGTTCCTCCGCGGCGAAACCGTGCTCTGGGTACCTTGGCCGGCGTCGGCCAAGGAGGCCACGTACGGCGCCGTGTCAGTGTTCTCGCTGCCGGTGCCGCAATCCGTCTCGACGCTATACGGCGCGGAGGACGAGTTCATGGAGTTCGAGCTGTTCGCGCGGGCGGACATCCCCGAGGAACTCGTCTCGATCCTGCGCAAGGTCGCCACGGAGCTGGAGTCCATCGACATACAGGAGATGTTCGTGCGCGCGGCGACGGAGCGCACAATGGTGCAGCGCGTGTTCGGCCTCACCGGCTCTGAACTCCGCATGGTGGCGGTGTTCGCGACGCTGCTGGTCCTCGCGGTCTTCGCGGTGTACGGCTGGGTCATGGTCAGGAAGCTGCGGGTGCAGACGCGGCGCGCGAACGAGGCCGCCGCCGCCGCCGAGGATCACGCCCAGGCCAAGACACGCTTCCTCGCGATGATGTCGCACGAGCTGCGCACGCCGCTCAACGCGGTCATCGGCTTCGCGGAGTTTCTGGCGCGCGGCGACGTGGACGAGGCGCGCCGCAGCGAGTACACCGAGGGCATTCTGACCAGCTCCAACGCGCTGCTGGAGCTCATCAACGACATCCTCGACCTCTCCAAGCTTGAAGCTGGCGCGATGCAGATGCGTTCCGGTTCCTGCGACGTCTGCAAGCTCATGAACGAACTGCCGGCGATCTTCGGCTACCGCGTCAGGCGCCACGGCGTGAAGCTTGAGATCGAGCTCCCGGAGAACGGCTGTCCGATTGTCAAGCTGGCGCAGCAGGGGCTGCGGCAGATACTGATAAACCTCGTCGGCAACGCCGCCAAGTTCACGGACCACGGCGTCATACGCGTGATCGCGCGCTGGACCCCGGAAACCGGGACTCTCGGGATCGTGGTGAGCGACACCGGGCGCGGCATTTCCGAGGATAAGATGGCGAAGCTTTTCGATCCGTTCGTCCAGGACATTGCCAGTCGCATGGTCAACAACAGCGGCGGCGAGGTCAAGGGCACCGGGCTGGGTCTGCCGATCGTGAAGCGCATGGTTGATGCCGCGGCCGGCCGGATCGACGTGAAGAGCCGCCAGGGGGAGGGGAGCGTCTTTGAAATCGAATTCCCAGGGCTCGAGGTCGTCGCCGCGGCGCCAGAGCCCACGAAAAAGACGCTCGACTCCGTTCTTTCCGTGATTCCCAGCCGTGTTCTCGTGGTGGACGACATGACGATGAACCGCAAGATTCTCGGCATCCACCTCGGCAATCTCGGGGTGCCCGACATCCGCTACGCCGAAAACGGCGAGGAGGCGCTTGAGGTCATGAAGGACTGGATTCCCGACATCGTGCTGACGGACATGTGGATGCCGCACATGGATGGCACGCAGCTCGCCGAGGCGATGCGCCGCGAAAGGCGCCTGGCCGAAATCCCGATTGTCGCCATCACGGCCGACGTCGATGTCGGCTCGACATACGACATCCATCTTTTCGCCAAGATACTTTCCAAGCCGGTCACGTCGGAGAAACTGCGGGAACTTTTCGGATTGGGATGAAACTGCTCGTCTCATGCATCCCGTACGACGGCGGGAAAAGCGGCATATCGACCTATGTCCGCGAGGTCGTGTCCGCACTCGCCGCCCAGGGGCATGAGCTGACGCTTCTGCTGGAGCCGGAGGAAGGCGGCCGCAGACGCGGCCGCCCGCAAGACCACGCCGGGGATGCCGAGGAGTGCGGCCGTCCGCAAGACCACGCCGGGGGTGCCGAGGAGGGCGGCGCGACCGGGCGCGCCTTTCCGCCAGTCGGCGCCAAGCTTCGCTTCGCGCCGCGCTGGACGCGCCGCGCTCCGTTCTCGATGCTGTGGCACCTGTGCTTCCTGCCGTTGCTGGTTTTCCGCCACCGCCGCGAGTTCGATGGCTTTTTTGTTTGCGCGGCCAATCGGCGGGTCTGCGCGTTCCACCCGCTGCCTACCGTGGCCACGGTCCACGATCTCGCGAATTTCCGCATTCCCGGCAAATATTCGCGCGCCCGTATGTTTTATCTGGCGCGGGTGCTGCCTTTTTTCGCGAAGCGTGCGGACAGGCTCGTCGCCGTTAGCGAAAGCACCAAGGCGGACATGGTGCGCTTCTGGCGATGCGCACCGGATAAAATTTCGGTCCTCTACGAGGGACTGGAAAAAGAAGGCGCGGCCGCAGAGGCGCGTCTCGCGGCGGCGGGAGACGAGCGTTCCTTGGCGGCGGGCGGTACGATTCTCTACGTCTCCCGCATTGAGCACCCAGGCAAGAACCATGTGCGGCTCATTGAGGCGTATTCGCGTTTGCCGAGGTCGCTTGCGGAGGCCCATCCGCTTGTGCTGGCCGGAGCTCCGTGGAAAGACGCCGACGCGGTTTTCCGCGCGGCGGAGCGCTCTCGGCACCGCGACCTTATCCGCTTCGCGGGTTTCGTTTCCGACGCCGAGCTGGAGCGACTGTGGGCCGGCGCCGGATTTTACGTGTTTCCGAGCCTGTTCGAGGGGTTCGGGCTTTCGCTGGCCGAGGCGATGGCGCGCGGAGTTCCGTGCGCCTGTTCGGAAAACGGTTCGCTTGGCGAAATCGCGGGCGACGCGGCAGTGAAGTTCGATCCGGAGAGCGTGGAATCGATCCGCGCGGCGCTGGAGTCGCTGCTTGAAGAGTCGCCGGCGGAGCGCGCGGCGCGCGTCGCGCGCGGGATGGAGCGGGCAAAGCTTTTTTCTTGGTCCGGCCACGCCTCCGGGATTGTCCGGGCGTTCCGTGAAGCGGGGGAAAGCCGAAAATGACGGGGAACGACAACGAGTCCGCACGTAGTCCGCGGCCGCATCTGTCGCCGTTGGGGGCCTGGGCTCTCGCGTTCGGGTGCGCCGTCGGATGGGGCGCGTTCGTGATGCCAGGCACGACATTCCTGCCCAAGGCGGGGCCGCTGGGCTCGCTGCTCGGCATCTCCCTGGGCGGCTTGGCGATGGCCGTCGTCGGCTGGAACTACCACGCCATGATGGAGGCGCTTCTCAGAAAGGTAGGGTAGGGAGGCCATGGAACGCGCGGACTCATTTTCTCTTTTCGGGATCCCGGTTTCCCGCGTGACCAACGCCGAGGCGCTGGCGCGCATTCTCGGCTGGGCGCGTGAGGGGCGCGCACGGCGGGAGGCCGGCCTTTCCGCCGGTCCGCCGAAAGTCGTCGCCACGGTCAACGTCGATTTCGTGGTGAACGCGGTGCCGTGGCGTCCGTGGCGGCGTGGCGGTGAGCTTTTGGACTGCCTGCGCGGCGCCGACATGGTGACGGCCGACGGCATGCCGATCGTGGCGCTTTCCCGCATCCTGTTCGATCCGCTGCCGGAGCGCGTTGCGGGATCGGACCTCACGCCCGCGCTCTGCCGCGCGTGCGCCGCCGAGGGCCTTCGCTTCTTCGTGCTTGGTGGCACCCCGGAGGTTCTTGCCGACGCGTTCGCGCGGCTTGGCGTCTCCGGCTCTCCTGCAATCGCCGGAACCGATTCCTCTCGCGTGGATCCTGACGCGCCGCAGGACGCGCTTCTCGCGCGCATTTCGGCGGCGCGGCCGGACGTGCTTTTCGTCGCGCTCGGCAACCCCAAGCAGGAGCTCTGGATCAGGCGCAACCTGGCGCGGATTGACGCGGCGGTCGCGCTTGGAGTCGGCGGGTCGTTCAATTTTGTTTCAGGCCGCGTAAGGCGTGCGCCCAGGTGGGTGCAGCGCTGCGGTCTGGAGTGGGTGCACCGCATCGTGCAGGAGCCGGGCCGGCTTTGGCGACGTTATGCGGTTGGTTTCGTCAAGTTCTCATGGCTTTCCGCGTGCCTGGCATGCGGAAGGGTTTTCGTGCGGGGTCGTGTAAAGACATGAAATCCAGCAACAATGCCGGCTCTGTTCCGGCGGTGTCCGGTTCGTCCGGAAATTCGAAGTCGGCAGGCGCGGGGTCCGCTTTCTTCGGACCGAATTTTTCGCTGGCCGGAGCCTGGGCCATCGCGTTTGGCTGCGCGGTGGGCTGGGGGTCGTTCGTCATGCCCGGAATCGCCTTCCTGCCGAAGGCCGGACCGCTTGGAACGGTGCTGGGCGTCATCATAGGCGGCGCAATCATGGCCGTCATCGCATGGAACTACCACTGCATGATGTGCCGCAATCCGGGGCCCGGCGGGGCGTTCGCATACGCTACGCAGGCGTTCGGGATCGACCACGGCTACCTGTGCGCGTGGTTTCTGGTGATTACGTACGCCGCAATCATCTGGGCGAACGCGACCGCTCTGGCGATCATATCGCGCTACGTGTTCGGCGACGTGCTGCGCTTCGGCTTCCGATACACGGTCGCGGGCTTCGAGGTCTGCGGCGGCGACGTGCTTCTCGCCGCAGTGGCGATCGCGGTCGCGACCGCGATATGCTGCCGCCCGCGCCTTTCCAGCCGCGTCCAGGCGTTTCTGGGAATCGCGTTTTTCGTGGGCATCGCGGTGATTTTCGGCGTGGCCGTCGCGAAGCACAACGGCGGGTTGCGCGCGATTGCGCCTGCGTTTTCGCCTTCGGACACTTCGCATGCCGGGCAGGTGCTGGCGATAGTGGCGCTTTCGCCGTGGATCTTCGTCGGTTTCGAGGCGATTTCTCACGTGTCCGGTGAGTTCGCCTTTCCCGTGGGGAAGTCGTTCCGCGTGATGGTCGTCGCGCTTGTGGCCGCCGTCGTGGCGTACTCGCTTCTTGCGGTGCTGCCGGTTCTCGCTCCCGTGGAAGGGTTTGCGTCCTGGGACGAGTATATCGGAAAACTCGGAGAGCAGGAGGGTGCGCTGAGTCTGCCGACGTTCGCCACCGCCGGGCGTGTGATGGGCGTCGCCGGCGTGGCCGCGATTGCCGTGACGATGCTTGGCGCGGTCTTCACGAACCTTGTCGGCAACACGCTCGTGACTGCGCGACTCATTGCCGCGATGTCGCGCGAGCGCCTGCTGCCGGAGTGGTTCGGTCGCGTCAGCGGGCGCGGCGCCCCGCGCAACGCCACGCTGGCCGTTGCGGCGGTCTCGGCGCTCGTGCCACTTCTCGGCCGCACGGCGATCGGCTTCATTGTCGACGTCACCACCGTGGGCGCCGCCATCGCCTACGCCTACACTTCCGCCGCCACGTGGAAGCTCGCGCGGGCCGACGGCCGCCGCTTCGACGCCGCAGTCGGTCTCTGCGGGCTGGCGCTTGCCGTGGGCGTCGCCGTCGTTTTCATCGTGCCGAATTTCGCCGCCGATTCCGCCATGGCGATGGAGTCCTACCTGATTCTCGTGGTATGGTCCATTGCCGGGCTGCTCTGGTTCCACCACATTTTCCGTCTTGACAACGAGATGCGCTTCGGCAGGTCGACCGTAGTCTGGATTTCCACGCTTGCGATGATCCTGTTCATGTCCGTGATGTGGATGCGGACCGCGACCCGCACCATCGAGAAGCGTGAATTCGAACAGGTGTCGTCGATCTGGCGCCATGGAGCCGACGCGCCGTCCCCGGAGAAGTGGCTTGGCGCCATCAAGCGCAGTTCAGACCGCGCAAACTACGCCCTCGCCAAGGTCCACGTCATGCAGATCGGGCTGACCTCGCTTTCGATTCTTGTCCTGTTCAGCCTTTACAACATCCTGCGCCGGCGCGAGCGGCAGCTGGAGGAGGAGAAGTCCAGGGCGCGCAGCTACTTCTTCTCCACTGTGAGCCACGACATTCGCACCCCGCTGAACGCCATCATCGGCTACTCGGAAATGCTCAAGGAGGGCTTCAAGACCGAGGAGGAGCGCAGGGAGGCGCTTGATTCCATCTCGAAGAGCGGCAAGACCCTCATCGGAATCGTGGACGACATCCTCGATCTCTCGAAGCTCGAATCCGGACTTGTCGACGAGAAGACCGAGCCCACGGACGTGCCGCGCGCACTTTCGGTCGTCGTGGATTCGTTCCGCGCCACGAACGCAAAGCCCGACGTGGAGCTGCGCTGCGAAATCGCCCCGATGCCGACGCTTCTCATCGATCCGCATCGCCTGCGCCAGGTGGCGTTCAATCTCGTGGGCAACGCGATCAAGTTCACGGACAGGGGCAGCGTCGTGCTGCGCGCCTGGTACGAGGCGGCGGAGGGTTCGCTTTTCGGGACTCTGCGTTTTTCGATTGCGGACACCGGCGTGGGAATCGCTCCCGAGGACCTGAAGAACATCACGAGTCCCTACACCCAGGTGAACTCTAAGCTTTCGCGCCATGGCGGGACCGGGCTTGGACTCGCGATCTGCAAGAACCTCGTGACGTCGCGCGGCGGCCGGCTCGACGTCACGTCGGAGCTTGGGCGCGGATCCACATTCACGGTCACGCTGCCCGGCGTGGAGTCCACGCCTGCGCCTTCTTCGACCGCAGTAGCCACGCCTGCGGCCGCGACAGCGGCGCCGCCGGCCGCGGCGAAAGCCGCCGCGCCGCAGGCCCCGGCCACGGCGGAGCGCGCCACTGCGCAACTTTCCGCGCAACCCGAGCCTCCTCCTCCGCCGCCACCGCCTTCCATCGCCTCGCTGGCGGTGGAGAACGCCGCGCCCGTCGAAAATAACACGTCGGTTTCGATTTCCCGTCGCGTCAGCAAGCCACGTCGCATACTGCTTGCGGACGATTCGGCGTTGAATCTCAAGGTGCTTCGCGCCCTGCTCAAGAAATTCGGCACATTCGACGTTACGTTCGCCGCCGACGGCGAAGAGGCGTGCAAGGCGCTTCTGGAGGCCGGCGACAATCCGTACGATCTCGTGCTGACCGACATGTGGATGCCAAATCTGGACGGCGAGGGCCTCGTCAGGAAGATTCGCGCCGACAAGACCATCGCCGATACCTGCACGATCGTCGTCACGGCCGACGTCGAGATGCGCGGCAAATTCGCGGACATGGGCTTCGACGGAATCCTGCTCAAGCCGGTGTCATCCAAATCGCTCGGGGAGGTGTTCTCCGAACCGACGCCTGAAGACGGCGGGAAATGAAGATCGCGCACGTCGTGCGCCGCCTTTCGTTTGACGACTGGGGCGGCACCGAGCAGGTGGTCTGGAACTTGGCGCGCGCCCAAAAGGCCGCCGGCCACGATGTGCGCGTTTTCGCCACGACCGCGCTTTGCCCGGTTGAGCGCGAGGTGCGCGACGGAATCGAAGTCTTCCGGTTCCGCCCCGTTTATCCGTGGTGGCCAATGCCGAGGCGCCTCGTCGCGGAACTCGACCGCAAGGGCGGAAATCCGTTCGTTCCCGGACTTGGGCGCGCGCTGCGCGAGTGGAGCCCGGACGTGGTTCACTGCCACGCGATGGCGCGCATCGCGGAGCTTTGTCTGCGCGTGGCAAGTCGAATGTCGAGAGTCGAAGGCCGTAAGATTCGGAGCGTGATTTCCCTGCATGGCGGCGGGGCGCTAGTTCCGGAGGACGAGGCCGCCAGTCTGCGCGCCCCCACGCGCCACCGCGTCCCGTGGGGCAAGGCGCTTGACATAGCACTGCGCCGCGTACGCCGCGTCCCGGAGGATTTCGATGGCATCGTGTGCGTGGGCGCGGACGAGGCAGATTACTGGCGCGCCCGCCATCCGCACGTACTTTTCCTGCCCAATGGAGTGGACACTGCTCTGTTCTCCGGCTCCGTACGCGAAGACCGCTCCGGCGATTTGGCGGTTCGGCGCTCCGTCGGTCCTACGGTCCTTTGCGTCGCGCGGATTGACCGGCAGAAGAATCAGCTGGCTCTCGTCGAGGCGCTTTCGCGGAATCCCGGCTTTTTCCTGCGGTTGGTCGGTCCGGTCACGCAGCCGGACTATCTTGAACTGATTCGGAGGCGCGCGGACGAACTTGGCGTGTCGGGACGCGTTGCCGTCGTGGGGCCGCTGAGCCCCGGGTCTCCGGAACTCGCGGCCGAATACCGCGCCGCCGACGCCTTTGCGCTTGCAAGCAGGCACGAGCCGTTCGGCATTGCCGTTCTGGAGGCGTGGGCAGCGGGGGTGCCGGTTGCTGCGGCGCGCGTGGGCGGGCTGGCTCGGCTATGCGAGGCGAATCCGGGTGCTGCCGTCGTTTTCGATCCCGCCGCCGCGCCTTCTTCCCCCGAATCCCTCGACTCGGCGCTGCGCCGTGTGCTGTCCCCGGATTTCGACCGGGCTGCCGCCATCGCCGCAGGGCGCGCCGCCGCCGCGCGCCACGACTGGCGCGCGTTGTCTTCAGAGCTGTTGGGCTTCTACGCGGCGCTTTGAAGTCGCGCGGCGGCGCCGAGGTCGTCGCTAGCCTCGGCGCGGATCATTTCCGCAGCTTTGGCGATATCGGCGGTGCGCCGACGTCTGCCGCGTGTCGAATCGCGGCAAAGGCGCGGCCGCGTTCCTGCGACCAGAGGCGGTTCCACCGGCCTCCGATGAACGCCAGCGCGTCCGGATGCCGCCCTTCCGGATCTCCATGTCAGCGAACTTGGGCGGCGGAGAGCAGACCCTTGAGGTAGCCGAGCGCGAAGAGGCGGCCGGTGGCGCCGTAGCCGTCGCGCGCGTCGGCGGCGCCCATGGCGGGAACGTGATCAACGCGGATCGGGGTGCTTTCGGGAAGGTGCTCGGCGTAGAGGCGCGCGAGGCGCGCCATGTCGAGCTGCCCGTCGTCGTGGAAGGTCTCGCGGAAGCGCTTCGCGGTGCCGCGCGCGTTGCGGAAGTGGACGAAGAAGATGCGGTCCCTCCAGCGCGGAACGAGGGAATACACGTCTTCGCCCATCATGGCGAAGGTCGCCTGGCAGAAGGTCGCGCCGAGGTTCGGCGACGGCGCGAGCGCCCATGCCCGTTCGTAGGCGGCGGCCGAAATCAGGATGCGCGAAACCGGACCGAGTCGCGGCAGCGGCGGGTCGTCGGGATGCAGCGCGATGCGGATGCCGTGCTTTTCCGCGACCGGTACCGCCGCGCGCAGGAAGACGGCGAGGTTGTCCCAGAGAGCGGCTTCGGAGAGCGCCGGAGTTCCCTCCGGCGCACGGAACTCCGCTTCGTCGAAGCCGGTCACGAGCGCGCCGCCCCGGTCGGGCAGGTCCTGGCGGGTGCGCGTCCAGCCGATCGCGGCCATGAAGTTGGCGCAGAGCACCCTGACGCCGAACTCCTCCATGATCGGGAACATGGCGAGCGCCTTTTCGATGCATTCGTCGCGGCGCGCGTCGCCGAGCTTGATGTGGTCGTGGAGCGCGTTGGGAAGCGGCTCCACCACGAGCGGCGAGATGCCGGCGGAGCGGAAGCGCTCGACGACTGCGCGCCAGTGGTCGCGGCTGGCCGGGTCGAAGTCCGGCGTTTCCGGAAGGCGGATCGTGCCGTGCGAGACGCCGCACTGAAGGGCGTAGTCCCACGTGAGGTCGCGGGAGGAGCGGAAGTAGTCGGTGATGATCATCGTTGCGAACGCGGAAATCCTTCAGTCGCCGACACCGGCGTCGGCCGCCGTTTCGAGGCTGGAGGCGGAGTAGATCATGCAGTTCACCCAGTCGGACCCGGCACCGCGCTCGTCGAAGTAGGTGGGAATGGTGCCGTCGGCGCGCTGGTGGCGCACGAGGCAGTCGGCCATGGCCTTCGCCTTGGCGCGCCAGAGCTGGTCGCCGGTCGCCGCGTATGCGGCCGAGAAGCCGCGCACCATGTCGGCCATGGACGCGTCGATCGGGGTGTAGTAGTCGTATTGCTCAAGGGCTGTCGGCAATTTCCAGTGCCTCCAGTCCATGTGGTGGATCGGGCTGGCCCAGACCGTGAACTGGTCCTCGCACCAGCGCACGCATTCGAGCGCATCGGCGGTGCGGCCGAGCGAGAAGAGGCGGACTGCCGTATCGATGGCCACGCCCTTCTGAAGGTTCTGGTAGGGCGGGCGCGGCTTGGAGTCCTCGAACTGGCCGTCCCAGTTCCAGGTGGCGAGCGCCCCGTGATCGACGTAGGCGAAGGCGCGGTCGCGAGCGGCGGCGAAGGAATCCGCAAGTGCGGCGGCTTCGCCGCTCGCCCTTGCGGCAGGACGCAACTCGGACACTGCCATCGCCGCGGCGGCTTTGCCGCTCGCCCTTGCGGCAGGACTGGGAGTCTGGGAGGGCGCTGAAACGACGGCTTCGATCGCGCGGTCGAACATGCCAAAGATGTAGCGGCCCGGCACGATGCGGTTGGGGCAGAGTTCAGCGCCGTCGGAGGCGCGGACGAGCAGCGGCCACGTGCCGTCTTCGCCCTGAAGGCGCACGTAGGTGCGAACAATCGCCAGGGCGGCGGCGCGGTAGCGGTCCGCATCTGCGGCGGTTCCGCCGCTCTTTTCCAGGGCGTCCGCGAGGACGAAATAGGCAAGGGCGGCCTGAGCCGGATACGAAAGCATGATGCGGCCGGCGTTTTCGACGGCCACGCGGCGGCGGTTCCCCCAGTATGTGGGCGGGAAGTGCGCGAGCGGCGCGCCTTCAGGCTCACTGTGCGCGAGAAGCCAGTCGGCCATGCGGCGGGCGATTTCGATCGAGTCGCGTGACGCGTCCCGGCAGAGGGCGCGGATCATCGAGCCGAGAATCTTCGACGGGTAGCAGTAGAGGTCGTAGCCCTTCGGAGGTTCGTCGGAGTCGAGCCAGCCGCGAACCTGCGGGAGGGCCGCGACTGCGGCATAGACGCGCGCGGCGGCTTCGCGGTAGCCGCGCGGCGCCTCGGGATAGGGGCCGGAAAACGGGGCGGCGCGGTAGAAGGTGCGCGTGTAAACGCCGGGCGTGGCGGGGACGCTTTCGGATGCGGGTTCGACTCGCAGGGTGTAGTAACCCGGCGGGAGCGAGTCCCACGCCTCACGCGGGATGGGCTCCCAGGGATGGGCCGCGCGCCATGTCGCGACGCGTTGTTCGGCGGCCGCGCTTTTCTGAAGAGTGGCGGAGCCCTCCAAGGCCACCGCCGCATCGTCGCGCCCTGTCGTGTCTTCCGATGTCGGGTCCTGGGATGCGGCCGAGACGAGCTCGAAGCGGTATTCCTCGACTCCGGGGATGTCGCCGAAGTCGAATGCCGGCGGATGGATGAACGCCCGCGAATGTGCATTCCAGAAAGGGTGGACGCCGGGTTCTCCAAGTCGGACAGGCCTCAGCGCGTCCTCGCGCGCCGCCGCGTTCAGCGACGCCCAGTCAACTGCTTTTGAATTTTCCGTTCCTGCCATGGCAAATGCTCCCATGAAAGCTGCGATGCCAATTGCAATTCCTCGACTCGACATTATCGGAGATGCTCCTTGTTGAGAACGCGGGAACTCTACCACACTGCCGGGCGAAAGCCAAGCAATGAGGAGCTGAAATTTGAGCGCGCGGGCGACCGTTTTACGCAAGCAGCACCGCGAAGGAGTGCGGCGGAAGCGCGGCGGGAAGCGGCGCTTCCGCATCGGTGCGGTGTTCGTCGGTGATGCGGCAGCGGATGCGAGGCGGCACCGCCGCCCCGCCAGAAGTGAAATCACTCGCGCCGGTAGAGGAAGGCGGCGCCGCCGCCAATTCCAGCGTGAACGGAACTTCCACGTCGCTGTCGTTCGCGAGCATCACGGCGATGGAGCCGTCCGCGCCGCGCGCGGCGGCGGCGGGGATCTGCGGGTGGGGCGCGTCGCGCTCCCCCCC
>CAMOSH010000007.1 GCA_946624575.1 uncultured Verrucomicrobiota bacterium | reverse complement strand
AGTGCCTCCGTGCCTCTGTGTGAGAAAGTCTGTTCGTGTCAACTGCGTTTTTAGGTTTACTTCTGCGAACTACGGGAGATGCGTCGACAGGGCAAAAATCGGCGCCCGCTTGAAAACCACCATGCCACATGGTATTCTTTGCGCCGACGCACCGCTTGTTTGCAGGGTATCGCGCTGGTAAAAGTTCCATCGAACCATTTCTTGGCTAGATGAACCGGACGTTCGTTTTTCTTGTTTTTCTCGCTGCCGCCGGCTGTATGCCGCAATCGGCTTCGGCAGATGACGCCGTAGGCTTCGTGCGCGTGGCCGTCAATCCCGAAGGCGAGACGGCGGGCGAACTGCCCTTCGCCCCCTTTGGCGACGGGACGCCGACAAACTTTCTCTCCGGCTCGTTCTTCGACGGAGACGCCGACGCCCCCCCGGATTGGCTCCATGTCTACCCAAAATCCGGAGAGACGAATTTAGCCACAGTCTATTCCCTGGACGGCTGGATCGATCCCGACACCGGCGAGCCGACGGACCTGACGGCCGCCATCGGAGACACGCTGATCTTTGCCCCCGGCGATGGCGGCGGGGAGCCTTTCGACGCCTTTGTCTTCGGACGCGTTCCTGGTGTCGCCTCGCACTCAGGCTCGCCTCGCATCCGCCGCATGGCCATCGAACCCTTCGGTGCCTTTGCCGACATCGACGTTTTCACACGCGGCTTGACGACCGACCTCTACGCCGCTGACTTCGAAACGAACGGCACGGTTTCTTCCCTTCCGGTCCACCTCGGGCGCCGTCCCGGCCATCCCGCCTTCTTCGGTTTCCGCGATTCGTCCCTCCCACCCTCCGGCGGTCGCGTCTACCTTGTCGCCGACGCCACGCGCGACGCTGACCGCGACGGACTGCCAGACGAAATGGAGAGGCGCATTTACGGCACGTCGCCTTATTTGGCAGATACCGACGGCGACGGCGTTTCCGATGCCTTCGAACTCGCGTGGGGGAGCGACCCTCTCCTGTCCGACGCAGAACCCCCGCAACTTCTCTTCGCCGAATCCTTCGAGCGCCCCGAAATCGTCCCCGGGCCTGTCGCCGGACAGCGCGACTGGCACGCCTGCGGCGTTTCCGGCGGAACCGCAGACGCCCTCGTTCAGGAAGATGTCGTTTTCGACGGATTCGCGGCCCTTGAGGTGCACGGCACGAAAGCCTCCCATTCCGTGACCTGCGCGTCGGAGGTCGTTTGGGTCGATTTGCAGGAGTATCCAATGTCATGGACA
Source organism: uncultured Verrucomicrobiota bacterium (assembly GCA_946624575.1). Taxonomy (GTDB): domain Bacteria; phylum Verrucomicrobiota; class Kiritimatiellia; order RFP12; family UBA3636; genus UBA3636. Next base: position 49,095 of record CAMOSH010000007.1, on the reverse strand, counting down.
ACCTCCCTTCCCGAAGACATTGACGCCACGACTCTATTCTTTTTCGTCCCCGGCGGACATCCGGCCATGTCCGACGGCCAGGCGTTCCGCACCAACGCCCTGTTTTCGGTCTCCGGCCTCAAGACGTGGCTCCGCTGCACCGAAAAACTCGACTTCGCGTCCCGTACATGGGACCTCTACGTCGACGGCGTCCTCGTCGGTGAAAACCTCGCCATGCGCGGCGATTCCCCGTGCCTGCACGAAATCGAAATCTCCGGCGAAGCCTGCATGGACGGCGTTTCGATCTCGACCGCCCGTCCCGAAGGCCTCTCATCCGATGGCGACGCACTCCCCGACGAATGGGAAACCCTCCACTTCGGAGACCTTTCTCGCGACGGATCGGCCGACGCCGATGGCGACGGCATGACCGACCTCGAGGAATTCCGCGCCGGGACCAATCCGCTCGTCCCGAACGGCGACACCGACGGCGACGGACTTCCGGACGGATGGGAGGCTGCCAACGGACTCAATCCCTTTTCGCCTGACGCACCCGCCCGCGCCGCCCTGCGCGAAACCTTCGAGCGCCCCGGCGTTTCGCCCGGCGGTCTCGACGGCCAGAACGGATGGAGCGTCTCGGTCCCGGACGCGGCAACCGTCCAGGACGCCGTCGTCCACGCCGGCGCCGCCGCGCTCGAAGTGAAAGGCGGAAACCGCGAAGACGGCACCGAAGTCCTCGTCACCCATCCGGTCCGCAGCCGCGCCGAAGTCCTCTGGATGGACCTCTGGCAGAAGCCCTCCCCCGGCTTCTCCGGCATGGACGCCGCCACCGAGGCCTTCGCCATGATCGCCTTCGACTCCGCCGGGCATCCCGTCCTGTCCGACGGCGACGCCTTCGTCACGAACCGGACCGTTTCCGTCGGCCCCGAAAGCCGCTGGGTCCGGTGTTCCTGCCGGTACGACTTCCCGAACCGCAGCTGGGACTTCTACCTCGACGGCGTCCTCGTCGAAGCCGGCCTCGCGATGCGCGGCGACATCGGTTCCGTCCACGCCTTCGACATCCTCGGAGGACGCGGCTGGTTCGACGACGTTTTCTTCGGCTTCGCCCGTCCCGAAGGCCTCTCCTCCGACGGCGACGCGCTCCCCGACGAATGGGAATGGCGCGCGCTCGGCACCCTCGGCCGCGACGGAACCGGCGACCTTGACGGCGACGGGCTTTCCGACGCGGAGGAATTCGCCGCCGGGACCGACCCCGCGCTCGCCGACACCGACCGCGACGGCCTTCCCGACGGCTGGGAAGCCGCGCACGGCTTCGACCCGCTCGACCCCACCGATGCCCTCGCCGACCCCGATGGCGACGGCCTTTCGACGCTTGACGAATACGCCCTCGGCACCGATCCCCGCCTCCGCGACACCGACGGCGACGGCATCCCCGACGGCGCGGAAACCGCGCACGGCCTTTCCCCTCTCGACCCCTCCGACGCCCTCGCCGACCCCGACGGCGACGGCCTCTCCAACATCGAGGAAATTCGCCACGGCACCGACCTCAGCGCCGTCGACACCGACTGCGACGGCGTGTCGGATCTTCTCGAAGTCCTCAACGCCAGAAGCGACCCCTGCGTGGCGGACATCGCCTGGGGCAGTCCCTCGGACGTCGGCCCCCGGACGTACGGCGCGGCCTTCACCGCCTCGACCGGCTCCTGGCGCACGGACGACGACGGCGCCGTTTACGCGGCGGAGCGCTCCGGCTCCCTCACGTGGACGCTCGACGTTCCCGATGGCGGTGCCGACGCGCTCGCCGCAAGCGTGGGGCAGCACAACGTCTTCTCCAAGGCGAAAACCTTCGACCTGTCCCTCTTCGTCGACGGCCTTTTCGTCGCGCGCCAGATCGTCGCCGCGCCGTTCGGCACACGCGAAGACGCCTTCTTCTTCCTTCCCGAAACGCCCCCCGGACCGCACGAATTCCGTCTTGTCTGGCACAACTGGGAGGTCAACACGTTCCTTGCCGTTTACGATTTGCGGTTCGTCGTCTTTTCCGGCCCCGACGCCGACGGCGACGGCATCCCCGACTGGAAGAACCACCGCTCCTCGGAATCGTCCGCGCTGGACGCGCTTCCGCTTGAAAGCTTCGTCTCCCCGCTCTGCGTCGAAGGCCGCGATCTATGGCGGGACGTGCTTGAAATCGAGGTCGCCACGCCGGAGACCAATCTCGTCTATTCGACGGTCAAGACAATCGGCGACGGCTTCTACGCCGACGTCGATCTTCCCGCCGACGGAGCGGCCCTCGTGACGATGCGCGACCGATCCCTTGCGGATTCGTTCCAAGTCGAATGGAGGCCGCTCGACGTATTCGAGGGTGAATTCGCGACCAATGCCATGACGATCCGCGCGGGCGACTCCCTGAAGATCGCGCCATTCGAAGACCGCGAAAGCGAGGTCGAAATCCGCGTCGCCCGCGGCGCGTCCTGGACGCACGTCACCAACTGGACCGAAAGCGTCCCGGCGCCGTACCGGTTCGACGCCGAGGGGCTCTACCTCGTCTCAGTGCGGCACGAAGGGCTGCTCTTCGACAACACCGCCTTCGCGCTCGTCGATGTCGTCCGCTCCCGCTTCCCCAAACGCAACCCCGCCATCCTCCTAGACGCGGAGCAGACGCTTTCCTGCCCGTCGCTTTCGCCCCGCAACCTCATCGAGCACGATTCGGCGCTTCAGGTCTCCGCCGAACCGGACGGCTCCGGCGTGTCGCTCGCCCTCCTCACCCATGCCGACCGCGACCTAGGGCTCGTCTCGCGCCTCGGAGAGGACGGCGCCATATCGGACGCGGTCCAGGTGACGCCGGTCTGGGCCGACAACGGCACGTACTTCCACGTCCTCGACAATTACGGGGACGGGTCGCAGCTCATCGAGGTTTCGCTCCTCCTCGGCGCGATCCCCGAAGGGACGACCGTCAAGCTCTCCATCTTCGTTTCCGGCGTCACGTTCGAGGACGGAACCCGCACGAAGACCCTGACCGCCGCCGACTTCGACGAAAACGGACACGTTTCCGTCCGGTTCATCCGTGCTCGCGGCGTCAAGACCTCCGTGTGCCACTCGACCCGGATATACCAGGACGGCAGGCTCATTTACAAAAACAGGTGACGAGAATGAAACGATTTGCAATCGTCCTTGCACTTTTGGCCATGTTGAGTCCCGGCATCCTTCTGGCCGACCCGGATCTGTTGACGAACATGCCGTCGGAGTGCAGCGGGACCGGATCTTCTTGCGGATGCCCGGAAGAGGATGAGGGGGGCCGGGATGACGGTAGCGGTGGAGGCGAAGAAGGCGGCAACCACGGCGACAGCGAAGACAACGATTGCATAAAGGTCCGCCTGGGCCTCGGCCGGACCACGCCGTGGACGGGATCGCTGGGATGTTCGCTCAAAATCTTCGCGGACGACGACGCCCCGGAAATCTTCACGCTCGAATCTCTCCATGCCGTCGTCGGCGGATACACGTTCAAGCGGCTCGGCCAGAAAAATCTGGCGGACGGCGCTACGCCCGCCGAAGTCGTCTTTTCCCATCCCAGAGGGGAAAGCGTCACTTTCGTTTTTCCGGAGGGCGAATCATGGGGCGTTCCAAAGCCCGGCGTCCACCGCGACATGGACGAGCGCGTGCTGATGGTCGACGCCGAAGGCTGGGCGACGACGGCCGATCCCGTCTACTACGACCTCTACGTCGGCGACGGGACCCGGCGACGGTTTCTCGCCACGGACGCGACCGGTCGGCGCGGCGCCCTAGTCTCGATTACGGACGCTCGTGGCGTGACGAACACGCCCGAACAAATGGGCATCGACATCGTCTACGACCCTGCCGGCATCCGGCAGTTCCTGACGCCGTCCCGACTTGCAGACGTGTCGCATCTCCCGGACTGGAGCGGGTACGACGTGACGGTGTACGCGATCGGAGACGTTCCGGCGAAAGATCCGTCGACCGGACGTTACGCCTTACCGTCCGCCCCTCCCGTGAAAAGACTTTCCCTTTGCCGCGAAAACGGCGGCAAGCGCGCCGTCGTGACCATCCGGCGCGGCGCGTCCGATCCGCAGACGCACGTCTTCGACTACGTGTCCGGCGATTGGTCCCTCACCAGAGCCTCCGGAGTGAGAGAAGAGAAAGAACGCCTCGTTGCCGACAGCCGGGCCGCCCGGACCGTTTCGCTCGTCCGCGACGCCGACGGCACCATGCTTTCGCGCCGAGAGTCGAACTACAAGTGGATGTCGTGGGGATTTGCGATGACGAACCGCATTGAGGGCTTCGGCGGCGTCACCGACACGACAGCCTGGACCTATTACACGGGCGGCAACGGCAAGGGACAGGTCAAGACCGAGAAGCGGCAGTCCGGACTTCAGATCGATTACGCATACGATTCCGAGAACCGCATCGTCTCCGAGACGCGCAGCGGCCCCGGCATGATGACGGAAACGACGACTTACGCCTACGAATCCGTCGATTCGTCGGATGTCGTGCCGCCGGTGGACACTCGGCCCCGCACCGTCGTGCGGACGCTGGACGGCATTGAATGCCAGCGCACATATTACGTCTATTCGCCGCTCACGAACATCGTCGAGCGCGTCGGCGAGCAGGGCGCGGCCTTCGGCGGTACGAACGCGCTGCGCACCGTGACGGCCTACTATCCGGTCGTTTCCGGCGACATCCGTTCCGGCTTCGTGAAATCGATTCGCCACGAAGACGGTCGGCTCAATCTCTACGACTATGCGCTTTCATCCAACCGCTGGACGCGGACGATCACCCATGTCCACGAATCGTCACCCGCACCGGTCGAAGGCAGGACGACGCGCGAAATCACAGTCACGAACGGCCGGGGCAACGAAGTTGAAACCCGGACGGAAGCGTTCATCGGCGGCCAGTGGCGCGCCATTTCCCGCGAACGGCGCACCTTCAACGCGGAGGGGAATGTCGTCCGGCGCGAGAACCTGGCCGGGCAGGTCACGACAACCGAGTGGGACTGCTGCCACAAGGTCTCCGAAACGCAGCCCGACGGCTCGACCACGACCTGGGACTATGACGAGGAAGGTCGCGTTGTCGCCTCGTCGAAGCTGATTCCGCTCGACATGACGAACGTGACGTGGCTGACGACGTGCCACGAATACGACGGACTCGGTCGCCAGACCGCCACCTGGCAGACCAACTACGCCGCGCAGGTCGGTACGCCCGCTACATTGACGCGCTACGATGCGCTTGGCAGAACCATGTCGCGAATCGACGGACTAGGCAACACCTCAACCTTGGAATACAGCCCAGACGGACTTGTCATGACCGCCACGGCGGCCAATGGCGCGACAACGATTCACACGCGCAATGCTGGCGGCGACACTCTCTCAATCGCCGGTTCCGCAGTCACGCCGGAGTTCCACGCATACGGCATACTCCCCGACGGCACTCGCTGGTCACGCACGGCACGGGGCGAAACCGCCGACTCTCCGCGCTTCACGAAGCACCATGAAAACATGCTAGGACAGACAGTCCGCGAAGGGCGCTCCGGCTTCCGTGGCACGCCTCTCGCCACCACGCACGAATACGATGCCTACGGTCGCCTTATCCGCACCGCCGCCGATGGCGAACCCGTGACCGAATACGCCTACGACGCACTGGGCGATCGCATCGCCACGACTCACCGGGCAGTGCCTAACTCGCCCGCTTGTTCGCCTGAATGGCGCAGGACATTGACCTCTACATCATTTTCCTTCATTGACGGCATTGTCTGGCTTGTCTCCTCCAACTCCGTTTCATGTTCCGACTCCTCCATCGCGCCTCTCGTCACCTCGACAGCGCGGCAGCTAACCGGACTCTCGGCCGCCACGCCCGAACGTTCACGCTCGACCGATGTTCGCGGCAACGTCACGGACAACACGTTCCAGTTTGACTCGCCGTTCTCTGTGTTCGTCCAATCCCTGCCATACGCGACCAACGACAAATTCGTGGTTTCCCGCTACGGTGTCCAACTGCAAACTGTCTCCGCCGCATGCGTGACGAACACCTCCGCATACGACATGCTTGGCCACAAGGTCTCGGAGACCGACGGGCGCGGAAACACAACGCATGCCGAGTTCAACGCCGCAGGGCAGCAGACCACGACCATCGACGCCCTTGGCAACCGAACGGAATACGCCTACGACACATTCGGCAACCTCTCTTCCGTGACGGATCCACTTGGCAATTCCACAATCTATGAATACGACCTCCATGGCCGCAAGACTTACGAAGGCGGGGCGACCTATCCCGTGCGCTGGACATACGACGTTTTTGGAAACAGGACGTCCATGATGACCTACCGGGACGAATTCCTCGGGCCGGATTCCGGCGACGTCACGACGTGGCTGTACGACGAAGCTTCAGGACTGATGACGAACAAAGTTTACGCCGACGGCATGGGGCCATCATACGACTACACGCCGGAAGGCCGCCTAGCCCGCCGCACTTGGGCGCGGGGGACAACTACCAACTACGCCTACGACGGCTGGGGCAATCTCATCAATACAGTTTATTCCGACAGCACTCCGACAGTTTCGCTGCACTACGATGCCATGGGGCGTCAGACTGAAGCGCATGACGCCGCCGGGACGACTACCTTCGCCTACGACGCATTCGGCTCGCCGACGAACGAGACCGTCATCGGCATCGCCGGCACAAACACCATAGAACGGCATTGGGACAGCTTCGGTCGCACGGCTGGATACTCTCTCTGCGGATCCTCGACTCCGCGTAAGGTTGATTACGCATACGATGCCCTAGGCCACCTTGTCGCCGTCAAATTTGATTCTCAAGCAGAGGCGCAGAGTGGCAGAGTGGAATACTGCTATCTGCCGGGCACCGACCTTGTTTCCGGCTACACATCCGGCGAATTCTCCCGTGCCGTTTCCTACGAGCCGCATCGCGACCTCATCGCCGCCGTCACCAACTCATTCGGCACCTCGCTTATTTCCGCATTCGACTATGCCAACGACGCCGCCGACCGCCGCGTCTCGCGCATAGACACCTTCGACAGGGTGACCACGACCAACACGTTCGGCTACAATGTTCGTTCGGAAGTGATTTCTGCAACAATGGGGACGAACACCTACGGCTACGCATACGACCCCATAGGCAATCGGCTAAACTCCACTCACAACGACACGGCAAGCATCTACACGGCAAATGCGCTAAACCAATACACGGCTATCGACGGGGCCGAGCCAACATATGACGCCGACGGCAACATGACTGCCGACGGCAATGGTTGGCACTATGACTGGAACGGAGAGAATCGCATGATCTGCGCTTCAAACGCCGATGTCATCGTCACCTACGCCTACGACCATCGCGGACGCATGGCAAGGAAAACTGTCGCAAGCGGAGACGCAGTGCCGACGAGCGTCGCCTACCTTTGGGACGACTGGAACATAATACGTGAAACCGCCACCGGCCTTTCAACTTTTCAACCTTTCAACTTTTCAACCGACTATGTCTGGGGCCTCGACTTGGACGGCACGATGCAGGGTGCCGGTGGCGTAGGAGGCCTGCTTGCAATTCTTCGAGACGATGGCACGTTCATCCCCACATACGATGCCAACGGAAATGTAACGGAATACGTGTCAAACAACGGTGTAGTCGCAGCACATTACGCATATTCCGCATTTGGCGAGACCATTGTCTCGGATGGCGAACTGGCTTCTTCATTCTCCCATCAGTTCAGCACCAAGCCGTGTTGCAGCGTGACCGGTTGCTGCGAATATCAGATGCGAAAATACAAGTCCAATTTGGGAAGGTGGCTGAGTAGGGATTCCATCGCGGAAAGCGGCACTTGGGCAAATCTGTACATGTCATGTGGAAATCATCTTGAATTGACCATTGATTATCTTGGCGAAGATGCCCCAAATATTGGAGGCAGGATTATTCTGCCAAGACCTGTTGAACAAAAAATCGAGCCTCCGGACAAACCGAAAGATTGCGGGCAACCCTGTGACTGCGGCGAAGACAAAAAAGCAAAAGGAATTCGAAAATGCAGGTTTGTTACGGTGCTTCCGACAATTACTGGTGGTTTCAGCAACGTTAAGAGCCATTGGCATCATCACTTGTTCCACAAAGACAATGAAGACCGGAATTCCAAGCCAGAATGCTGGAACCCTTCATATTGTTTCGCAGAAGAGCCAACTTGCCCAGAAGATTGGCAACCCTACGGACATCGCAGTTTTTTAACCGATGGAAATACGAAGGTGACGTTGACCACCCCAGCCTGGGATTTTGATCGTGGCATTCTTAGTGGTTCATGCTATGAGATGCAAACAAGAGATTGGGGGGCGGCACCATCTGTTTCCATGGGACGATGGTGTACGAAATGCGAATCGAACGCCTTGTGAAATTTGATGATCGACATTTTTGAAAAGCACATGTCAAACAAATACCGTGCATTTTCGTTGGCAATCTTGCTTTGCGTTTTACAATGGGTCGCCGGATACTTTGTCTGGGACCTTGACGGAAAGGCATTTTGGGCAGCTGTCCTCTTTTTGTCCGTAGTTCAATTCCCGATTTTCCCATTGTCAGTAATACTATGTTCGATTCCCGAAACTGGGATTCCGGAGCATTTCGCGGTTTGGATTTTTTCCACATATTTATTGAAATTTTACGCTATTTCCATTGCCTACAGCACACTCTTATGGCATTGGTTCGTCTCTCGCAAGGTGCATGTGCTAAAGTGTGTTTTTTACATACTATTTGAGTTCATTATTCTTATGATTACAGCGTTGGACAGCAAAATCGGATATGCCCGTAATCTACGATGGTTTCCCATAGAAATTGTTGTCACGTTCTGGCTCTACCATGTGATCAACGCGCATCCTGGCCCAGAATCCTGCTGCTGCTTAAACAGATGATTGACTAAAAGGCAAAGTCATGCGAATTTGGAACGTCAATGGAATCAATGAGACTTACAGACTTGATTCTGATACAACCATTGAATTTGATGGCGAAAAATTGGAAATCAGAAGGAGTTCCGCAACATGGGACGAACAAGGATGCCTGATCCCACTGTTGGCATTTGTATTTCTCTTTGAGAGTATTTTTTTTGTGCTGATGAGTAAGTTGGTGCGGATTTTAATTGTCACCGGAGTGTGGCAAAACGCCATAGTTGTTTGTTTCTTCTTGGTTGCAGACATTCCGGGTGTGGCCGTCATGGTCCTTTTACAGCATTTAATCTTCCCATTCCATTGTACATTGGATTTCTTGAAACAGCGTTATACACTTTCCAATGGGTTGCTGCGCTTTTCAGCTTACATTCCAAACAAGAATGCTGACCTTGCCGTCAATTTTCTTCATGGTAGTGGGGACTGGGGGTTCGGACTGAAAATCCCTGTACGAATTTTCGGGTTCATCGTGAATTTACCTGTCATACCCGGCCGCATGATCGGGAGCAAAAGCCGGACACGACACGAAATCGGGCGTTTGAAAGAATGGTTGCATAGAATTCCTAACATCGAAATTTCCATGCAAAAAAAGACAGGGAAATGGAGTATGCCACGAACTTTTGCCGTTTTTATGGGAGTATTGTTTCTGTTAGGGGTACTTCTGTTGGGATTCCTCGTCCTGCATCAGACTGTTTGACCATGAAAATCCGTTTCCTTTCTTTCGTTCCAATGTCGTTCGTTCTTGCGGGGGAAAAAAACGCCATACATCGTTCCTCCGGGTACGTTTGGAGGCCCACCAAAAGAACCGAAGGTAGTAAATATTTGACATAAAACATCATGATGAAACAATTGATCAGGACGGCATTTAGCGGAATCTTCAATTTCTGCAAGTATCTGATTCAGGGTTTGGTGCTTGTTTTTCTTTGGGGCGGCACTCCTTTTGTGATTTTTACTGTTTGGTGGGTAGCCCGTTACGGAAGTTTCGGAATGGAATGGATTGACGAACGTGGCTTCGGAAATGGGAAGGTACGCCAAATCCATGTCGAGGGGAAGCCGGTCGTCTATTACCGTTTCGACAATTATTGGACTCGCGACAATGTCTAAAGAATTGAGTTCGACGAATCGTGGAATTGGATTGGTGGCGTAGTTACGATATCCGCGACAAAGAAAGACAAAAAAGGGGAGGTCCTGTTTTCCGCGAAAACTGAGTTCGACGTCACCAGACCGCCATTGAAACATGGGGACCGGATGATAGTACTGCCCACGGGCTGGAGTCCGGCGTCAAGCGGTGAAACACTGGATTTGGACATCGGATTCACGTCAGTTGAATCCGATGGAAATGATGTCCGACATGAAATTAAACAACATTTCAAGTCCAAGCGCGTTTTTTATTTTCCATCGGTTTGAACGCAGGCTTCAATCTGGGTAAATTGACTATTCTGACAAACATGAAAGAGTTCATGAAAAAGTTGTTAATGCTCATTACGCGGAAAGAGTTACTGGGACTTTCCGTTGCGATTGTAGCAGGCGCCGCTATTTGCGTAGCATGTTTTTTGCCTCCGCCGTGATTAACACCGCTTGGGGAACAGCCAAAATGTGGACATTTCCGCCAAAAGTCGCTCCCAGTGCCGCCATGGAGCTGGTGGAAGCCGTTGCTGGCCCGCCATTGGCAAAATGGAGGGTCAATGCAATCCGCAGGGTAGCGCCGGTTTTCGGGCATTTGCCCGGCATTGACGCCGTTGTCAACGATTCCGAAGAATACGAACTTTGGACGTATTCCTCGCCGAAGGTTGCGTGGTTTCCTTATTTCATGCGCGATGTCTCGTTTTCTTCCGTTTCAAACGGCACAGTTTCCCGGGTGGAAGCCAGAATCGGAAGATCTATTTTGGATGCCAATTCAAGCAAGGAATGAAATGAAGCTGGTACCATTGGTCCGCAGATTGTCAATTTTTGCCGGTGCATTGATTGCATGGGCCGTGTTTTTTTCGTTGGACGGATGCTTGGGGACGCTTTTGAAGAGATTCGGCGCGGACGAATGGACGGTTTATTCCAATGGATATTCCGATTTTCGTTTTCGGCGGGTGCGGAAAGGGCAGACGGCAAATGAAGTGATTGCAAGAATCGGCCAACCGCTGGCGATTGTCGACATGACTGTCATGGCGGAATTCACGCGTCTGTTCCCGAAATTCTCCAATAAAACACATAGTCTGACGAACGGCGGTCGCTGGGAGATTTGGGAATATGCGATGACAACGAACGACAGCAGTCATTCCATTCGCCAAATCGTGTTTTCCGATGGTGTCGTTGTCGGCAAGAAAACAGGATTTTACGTTGATTGATTCTTGCCGGAGAAATGGATTCGGGAATGTTGAGGAGTTCAGCGATTGAGGAATGTTATGAAAACGATGAAAATATGCATGATTGCGATTCTGATATTTATCACACTCTTACAATTAATTCCTTTTATCAGCGTTTTTCGCGGAAAAGCGGCCATGCTGAAAAACGAAGGAACGATTGAAGTTGTAATCAATGGAACCTGCAAGAGCACATCAATCTACAGCCTTGAAATTCATTCCCTGCCAATTCCTTTGCGTAAATCACATGCTCTTGAATTTGACACAATGCCAAAAAAGGTTGCCGTTGTTTTGGATGTCCCCGGTATGGGAATGAATGTTTTTTGGCTGGCAGATTCAAAAATCGGTGTTACACAATCTGCGACTCAACGCCATGTCTCCTGCTTTTTCAACCATTGGCTGATCGTATCCGAAACCGCATTAAACTGCACATACGATGTGCAGGATGACATGAAAGGACTCAAGGCAGATGTCCGCATCTTGCGTAGTTCATCAGACAAATCTTACCACTGCCATTTCGAATTGGACAAGAAATCGGTTGACTTGAAGTTTTTGTTGCCAGCAGCGCCGTCCAAATCTGCCATTTGACCGCGTTTTCGTTTTCACCGAGAAAGTCCTTTAGCTGCAGAATCTGCTTCAGCTCCTTGAACAGGACCTCCACCGTCCATCGCGCGCAGTACAGCTCGGCGATGATTGCTCTTGACCACTCGAAGTTGTTCGTCAGGAACACCATCTGCCGCAATTCGCCCTTGACTTCCACCATGGCCGTCACGCGACGCGCCCTTTTCGGGTACTTGCGCCGCGTCCCAGGCCCGGTCAACTCGATGATTTCGTCCGCAAGGACATTCTTCGCCAGAGCGTCCGCCCTGAACAATGCAGGGCACGGCCTTGAACGGCAGATTCCGAAGTGGTAGACTCCGCCGCGTTCGAGGAAAAAGCCCAATTAAGCGCAGGGAGCTTGGCGCGTTGCCGCTCCGGCAATACCAACACGGGAAGATGGCGTTCGCAGGATGAAACAGAAGATTTCCAGGGACATCGCGGTGCTCCGCGCCATTTCTTCCGCAGTAGTGCGGGAACGCAACGTCCGACGTCTTTTCAACGAAGTCATCGACGTGCTCGACCGCGAAATGGGCATGCTTCGGGGCACAATCGCCCTACTTCAGGGCGAAGAGCTCCGAATCGAAGCCTCCGCCAGGATGCTCAACTCCGAAGAGCGCGCGCTCGGGCGCTACCGCATCGGCGAGGGAATAACCGGCCTCGTGGCGCGCACGGGCAAGGCGGAAGTGGTGCCAGACGTCAGAAAGGACCACCGATTCCTGAACCGCACCCGCTCGCGCCGCAAGGACGAACCGCTGTCGTTCATCTGCGTGCCGCTCGTCCATCTTGGGCAGGTTGTCGGCACACTCTCCGTAGATCGCCCAATCGCCGGCGACTCCCGTGCGCTCGACGCCGACCTGGCCCTCCTCGAAGTTGTCGCAAACATCACCGCGGAGGCCGCCGAGGTCTTCCGTCAGGAATGCGCGGAGCGCGAAACTCTCGAAAACGAAAACAGGAAACTGCGCGGGATGCTCTCGGAGGCGCCCGGCCGGCTCATAGGCCAGTGCAGGGAGATGAAGGCCGTCTACGAGCAGATCCGCCAGGTAGCGCCAAGCGACGCGACGGTCATGATACGCGGCGCCAGCGGAACCGGCAAGGAACTGGTAGCGCGCGCGATCGTGAACCTCTCGTCGCGCAAGAACAGGCCCTTCGTGACCCTCAATTGCGCCGCCATGCCGGAGACGCTTGTCGAATCGGAACTCTTCGGGCACGAAAAGGGCGCGTTCACCGACGCCCGCGAGCGGCGCATCGGGCGCGTCGAAGCCGCAGGCGGCGGGACGCTCTTCCTCGACGAAATCGGAGACCTGCCGATATCCACGCAGGTGAAGCTTCTCCGACTCCTTCAGGAAAAGACGTTTTCACGGCTGGGGTCGAACGAGGAGATGCGCTCCGACGTGCGGTTCATCGCCGCCACAAGCCGCAATCTCGAGGAGCTGATGGCCAAGAAGCTCTTTCGCGAGGACCTCTACTACAGGCTTTGCGTTTTCCCGATATTCCTCCCGGACCTTCGCCGGAGGCAGGACGACATCATGCTTCTCGCGCGGCACTTCCTCGCGAAGCTTTCGGCGCGATACGGCAAGTCCATCGACAAGTTTTCGGCGCCGGTCATCGGCATTCTCCAGTCATACAGTTGGCCGGGCAACGTCAGGGAACTCGAAAACTGCATCGAGCGCGCCGTGCTCACGGCGACCGACGACTGCATACACACATACAACCTCCCCGCCGCGCTTCAGGCGGAGGAGTTCCAGGACGACGAATTCAGGAACGGGACGCCGTCGATGACACTCGACCAGCGTCTGGCCATGACGGAGAAGAGCATCCTCGAAGACGCGATCAGGCGCCACAACGGCAACCAGTCCGCGGCGGGGCGAGAACTTGGCGTCTCGCCCCGCATGATGAACTACCGCATGAAGCGCGTCGGCCTCAACGCTTGACTGAGTCTGCCATTGCTAGCTGTTGCAGCTAGATGCTTGCTATTTTGACGCATCGGCTCTAGTTACGGCTGGAAACCACCGCAAGAAGCGCCCGGCACCCTTCGAGGACATCACGCCAGGTCGCGGCGAAATCGCGCGTGAACCAGGGATCGGCGACTTCGCGAGGATGATCGGTCCAGTCGAGGAGAAGCGAGCATTTCCCGTCGGGATCGCGCGGAAACAGCCAGTCGAGATCATGGCGGTTTTCGTCATCCATGCCGACGATGAAATCCCAGCGTCCGTAATCCGAGCGCTCGATCAGCCGCGCGGTCTTGCCGTCGCAGGCGATGCCATGCGAGGCGAGCTCGCGCCGCGCCGGAGGATAGACCGGATTGCCTATTTCGTCGGTGTGCAGCGCGGCGGAGGCGATTTCGAAATCGTCGGAGAGTCCGGCCCTGCGAACGAGGTCCTTCATGCAGAACTCGGCCATGGGACTGCGGCAGATGTTGCCGTGGCAGACGAAAAGGATGCGTGTCATGTCGCCGACGCTATTGGTGTGGCTGAAACGGAGAAAGGAACGCGGAACGCGCGTCGCGAACCCGCGCGACTGGGTTCATGCGGCGCAGGGCGGATCCCACGGTCCGGCGCCGCAGATGCGATTTGTCGAAAAAAGCGCAGAAAAGAGAATCGGCAAGCGGGCCCGGCTTGAGTCGCCCCTTGCCAACTTCCTCGCAAAGCACGTGCGCGGCAGTGGCCTTTTCCGCCCCGAACGCCGGACCGCCAACGAGAAACGGCGCAAGAACCAGGAAAAATCCTGCCCATGGAGACATGCTGGCGGGAGCGCGACACACCCAACACAGCCAAAGTCCCAGACCAGCCGCGACCGCCAGCGCAGGGAAAAACAGCCGCGCGAGCGAGTGCCGCGCGTATCGCATGTGGATCGGCGAGGTGCGGAAAAGCGAGACGCGACGCCCGAGCCGCCGAGAATCGCGCACCCAGCGCACCGGGATGCGCACGGCCAGCGCCAGGGTGAGCGCGACGAAGCACAGCGCCGTGAACGGCATCGACCCAAAAAACCGGACGAACTGATTCATCCCGCTCCACCGCCCTGCAAGGACGAGATCAGCGACCACAGGCAGCGCGAAAAACGGCGCCTGAAGGTAGTAGCTGAACGTCTCGCGAACCAGCGTGGCTACGGCGCGTCGCCAGGAGGTGCGCTTGCTGGCGGCACTGCCGGCGACTTCCGCCGAACCCAGCCACAGCGCCGGATTGGCCGCTCCGTCGGGCCGAAGGCGTCCAAGCGCGACGTCTTCGCAAAGCGCAATTTCGGCGCCGAACGTGGTGGCAGCCCCGTTTGCCGGGATCGACAGCAGCGCAAGAGCCAGGAAGGCCAGGAATCCACGCCCCGATCCGCATTCGTCGGCTCCGGCGGACGCAAAAGCGAGACCGATTCCGATAGAAGCGAGAAAGTACGGCTTGAAAAGCGCATGAAAGACGGCGTCCAGAAAGAACCCGGCGCGGGAGGAGGATCGCGTCATGCGGGCGACGGATCCGTCCACGACGTCGAGTTCGTAGCCAATGCACCAAAACACGGCGGCGAGAGCCCATAGACCCGACGCGAGGCTCGGGCGATCCCAGGAGGCGAGACCGGCGGCGGGGGCCACGGCGAGCGAAAGCACCCAGCAGAGTCCTCCGGTCACGGTGACCGCATCGGCGCTCATGCCAAGACGCACTGCGGCCTTGGCCAGAGGCTCGGCCATTCGCCTGGAGAAAAGCGCGGTGACAAGCGCGGGCTCGCCCGGCTTGTCGCCGCTTGCCGCGCCGCTCCGCGCGGTTCCGCCGCGCGGAGCGCTCTTCCTCTCGGAAAATTCTACATCGGCTTTCATCGCAACACCAACCCTGTACCGCAACGTCGCGCCGTCATCCACGCCAGCCAACTGCCGCGCAGGCCACGCCCATGGCCGCGCCAAACACTACAAGCCGCATGACCCCGGCCTTCTTGCGCGCCATCGCCCATGTGGAAAAGACAGCCAGCGCCGCGGATACCGGGCGGAACACGCCGCCCGCCAAGGCAGACATCCCGCCAAAGACGAGCGCGGCGTCGCACATCAGGCACATCGTCGCCGGAGCGACGCCGAGCAGCAGCCCTCGGACAATCCGGCTGCGCCGCCACTTCGACAGCGACCGAAGCGCCAGGACGAGCAGGATGAACGACGGGAAAAGCAGTCCGGCCGTGGCGACGAACGATCCGAGCGCGCCGCCAAGCTTGTACCCGAAGAACGTCGCGGCGTTCACGCTTATGGGGCCGGGAGTCATCTGAGTCACGGCCAACAGGTTCCCGAAATGGTCAGGGGTCAGCTGGAGGAGCGGGGCGGCCGGCCCCACGAACGTACGAACGTAAATCGGGACGAGCACATTGCCGCCACCGAAACAGAGCAGGCCGAACTGCGCGAACGTGAAAAACACGCCGGGCATCGGGGCGCAGCAGAGCGCCGCCGCAAGAGCCGCCAGCGGAAGACGGCGAACGTCGCCGGCGCCGACAACGGGCTTCCCCGTCTCGACGGCGTCGTCGGACTCCCCCGCGACGCGGGCGGAGCCGAACGCGGCTGGCAGAAGGAATTCAAGCGCGATGCCAGCCACCATGCACGTCACCAGGACGCCGGCGGGAGCGACGCCGCAACACTCCATGGCCACGAGTCCTGCCACAAGCGCGAACCACGACCACGCGCCGCGCATCACGCGCCGCCACGTCGTGACGATCGTCGCGAGAATGATTCCGGTCAGAACTCCGCGCAGTCCGAGAAACGCACCTTGAAGAAGCTCGTTCTTCAAGGGCAGGCAATCGTATCCACGCGCCACCGCCAAAATGATCACGAAAGAAGGCAAGGCGACAGCCAACATGGAAACGGCCGCGCCTGCGAACCCGGCCACGCGAAGGCCCACGTAGATCGCGCTGTTGCCGGCGATCAGCCCGGGAATGGACTGGAACACTGGCAGACGCTCGAGCAGCTCCCCCTCGCGAAGCCACTTGAGACGGCGGCCAAAGACGTCATCGGCCGCGACTATTATCGCGTAGCCGCCGCCAACGACGAGCAGCGAAATCAGGAACCACTCCCGGAAGAGGGCAAAAAGCGCCCGGAACCGCCCCGGCTTCGCGTCAGAATGCCCAGTTAAGTTGCGCACGGAAGAAATATGCGGTGGCGTCGGACACATAGTAGTCGTCCGGCTCGAACAGTTCCAGGAACAGATGCCCCGTCAGGGCGCCCAGGCGACCGGAGCAGACCGGGAAACTCCAGAATGCGGTTTCCAGCCAGCCGCGGAAATCCCCGCCTCCTGCGCCGTCGCGCTCTGGTGCGAAAACCGGACCGGCAGTGAACTTGACGGAATGTCCATCGGCAGGGGCGACCTTCGCCTCCAGCCAGAGACTCGTCAGGTTGCGCCACGTGCCCACGCCGTCGCCATCGAACCCGTAGAGCAGAAGTTCGCTGATCCACGGATAACGGCCAAACAGGATGTTGAAGTCCTCGCGACGCCCCGTGCCGGGATCGTCGCCAGTCAAATGCAGCGCGTTCGCGGAAAAGGTCGTCCGAGAGAAGGGAGACCAGGCCAGCGACGCGAGACCGAAAAGAGCCCTCCTGTCGTAGCCGTCGCTTTCGCTGAACTGGAACGCGCCTTCGAACTCCCCGGAGAACTCGTCGGCAAAGCGCGGGAGCAGACGGACGCCGAAAGTGTGGACGTCCTCGTGCGGGACGTGGACGCCCGCAGCGGTGCGCCAGGCCGTGTCGCGCAGCCAGACGTAGTACAGGCCCCAGCCCAAATCCGGCATGGAGCGGTCCTCGAAGAAGAACCCCGCTGTCGCCTCGTCCA
This sequence comes from uncultured Verrucomicrobiota bacterium, assembly GCA_946624575.1. Taxonomy (GTDB): domain Bacteria; phylum Verrucomicrobiota; class Kiritimatiellia; order RFP12; family UBA3636; genus UBA3636. The sequence goes on along the minus strand of CAMOSH010000007.1, from coordinate 31,452 downwards.
TGTCGTTGTAGCCGCCGGAAAGGCCGGTCACGTCGCGATGCTCGTGGCCGACCGCCAGATCGTTTTCGCAGCTTCCGTAAAAGCCGAACACGTCGAGCGTAGTCTTTTCGGCCAGCCTGACGCGGGCCAGAACGCCGTCGAAATACTGGGTTCGGGAACCGTCCTTGGCAGTGCCTTCAGCGAAGAGCCTGCCGGAGCCGAGAACCGCATCCTGCCGCCCGACGCGAAGATCGACGCGCCCGTCGAACAGTCCGCGCACGGAAAGCGCGAACTGGTCGATCACGGCCTCGTCCGGCCATTCGTACGACTTTCCGCCGTGGTTCCTGACGCGGAATTCGTCAGTTGCGCGGGCGTCAATGGAGAAAGCGTCGCCGAAGTCGACGCCTCCGGAAATGCGGGTGCGGACGCGGAAGTAGTTGTTGTAGCCGCCGCGCGTGACCGAAGGCGCAGCGGTGCGGATCGGTATGTCGTCGAACGCCTCCAGACGAAGGCGCAGGTCGGCGCCTGCGCGGAAGCGCACGGCGTCCGGGGCCTGCGGCGGCGCCTCTTCGGCCGCGGAGAAGGAAAAAGCGCCGGCGGCAAAAGCCGCAGCGGCGCTGGCGAGAAGTTTGTTCATTGTCGATGCGAATTGACTATTCGCCGCCATTGGCATTGCCGACACCGTCGAATTCGTCGAGGATCTCCTTGGCCGGCGGCTTTGTCAGCAGCGAGACCACGACGATTGCCACAAGCGAGAAAAAGAACGCTGGAGCCAGCTCGTAGACCCCGCAGAACGAGGGACCGCCCCTGTCGGCGAGCGGAGCGACGGCGAACTTCCACACGAAGACCGAAACGGCGCCAACGACCATGCCGGCCGACGCGCCGGCCAGTGTGGTGCGCCTCCAGAAAAGGGCCAGGACAATCGCAGGTCCGAACGCGGCGCCAAATCCGGCCCACGCGAACGAAACCATGCTCATCACGCGCTTGGCGAATTCCGTGTTGTTCATGGAGGCAAGCACGAGCGCCACGACGGCCACGGCGGCAACAGCCACGCGGCTCACCAGGACGAGTTCGCGGTCAGAGGCGCCGCGATGGATGACGCGCTTGTACAAGTCGTTGGAAAACGCGGAGGCCGAGACGAGGAGCTGGGAATCGGCCGTGGACATGATCGCCGCCATGATCGCGGAGAGCAGGACGCCGGCCGTGAGTTTGGAGAGCGGGCCGCCGTCGAAGATGCCGTTCACCATGACCATGAAGATCTTTTCGGGGTCGCCGCCCACGTCCGCAATGTCGAGGCCGCGCTGCTTCAGATACAGGTGGCCGAGCATGCCGATGCCGAACACGGCGGCGAAAAGGGAGATCACGACCCAGGCCATGGCGATGCGACGCGCGCCCTTGACTTCGGCCGGATTGCCGATGGACATGAACCGCACAAGAATGTGGGGCATTCCGAAATAGCCAAGCCCCCAGGCCAGCCCGGAAACGAGGCCGGCTCCGCCGAAGAGCGTCATCGCGCGACCGGTGGACGCGTTGGTGAAGATGTTGAGGAGATTGGAGTTGACCGCGTTGAGTTCCTCAACCGTTCCGGAAAACCCGCCGGCGCGCTGCATGACGATGGCGGGAACGAGAACGACGGCCAGGAACATGAGCGAGCCCTGGATGAAGTCCGTCCAGCACACCGCCATGTATCCGCCAAGGAACGTGTACGCCACGATGACGGCCGCCCCAACGATGAGCGAGAAGTGATATGCCGACAACGGGCCGACATCCGGCACGTTGAACGTGGAGACGAACAGCTTGGCGCAGGAAACGAATCCTGACGCCACGTACACAGTGAAGAACACGAGGATGATTGCCGCCGCGATCAGCCCGACGAAGCCCGTCGGATCGCGGAAGCGGTTGGTCAGAAAGTCGGGAATAGTTATGGAGTCCCGGCACGCATGGGAATAGACGCGCAGGCGCTTCGCCACGATTTTCCAGTTCAGGTACGTGCCGATGACGAGACCGATGCCGATCCACGCCTCGCTGAAGCCGCCGACGTACACTGCGCCGGGAAGCCCCATGAGCATCCACCCGGACATGTCGGACGCCTGGGCCGAAAGCGCGACGACCCATTTGTTCATCTTGCGACCACCGAGATAGTAGTCGTTCATGTCTTTTACTTTACCCGAGAAAACAGCCCCGATCGCGAGCATCAGGGCAAGGTACCCCACGAATGAGGCCAGTACGTACGGACTTGTGGCTAGGATTAGGTTGTGCATGGCGCGGCGGAGTCTACCGCAAAGAGCCTTGCATTGCAATCGCCACCCGTGTGCGATATCATCCGGCGCATGCACCAAACAACAGGAAGAGGGAACCGCGGCGGCCCAGCGGCGTGGGTCGTGTCACGCGCGGAAAACGGCATGTCGCTGCAGGACTTTCTTGCGGCGAAGCTCGGACTTTCGCGCCGCGCCGCGAAACAGCAGATCGACGCGCGAGTCGTGCGGGTCGACGGCCAGCTGGTCTGGATGGCCCACCATGCGCTGAAGCCCGGCGCCGTCGTCTCCGCGGCCGCGAAAGTCCCCTCCCCCACCGCAGTTTCCAACCGCCCGTCAAAGGCCACCATCCTCTGGCAGGACGAATTCTACCTCGTCGCCGACAAGCCGGCTGGCATAGTCGTGAACGAAGCCGCGTTTTCGCTAGAGTCTCTTCTGCGCGAACAGACGGGAAATCCCGACCTGCGCGCGTCGCACCGCCTTGACCGCGACACCACGGGCTGCGTCCTTTTCTCGAAATCCGACGCCGCGCACGACGCGATCGTGCGCGTCTTTCGCGAACACCGCGTGGCGAAGACGTACCGCACCGTGGTTCAAGGCCGATGGGACGCGCAGTCCTCGACGATCGACTTGCAGATCGACGGCCGCCGCGCCCTCTCCCAGGTCAGGTGCATACGCGCGAACGCGCGCGCTTCGCATCTTGCCGTGCGCATCGAAACCGGGCGGACGCACCAGATCAGGCGGCACCTGGCGATGGCGCGCCACCCCGTGCTTGGCGACGCCGAACACGGCTCGAAACTGCTCGAAGACCCGCGTCTGGTCACGCTTTCGCGTCCTCTGCTGCACGCGGTGGAGCTGGAGCTGGACCATCCCATGCGCCCTGGCGCCCAGATAAAGGTGTTTTCGCCTCTGCCACAGTTTTTCCACCGCTGGCTCGGCATTCTGCGACTGGAATAGACATCGCCATGCCAGGAAGTCCAGCCCAACCTGACGCCGCCGCGTCGCAGCGCGCTGATGGCGCCACCGAGCGCGGCACCGGACCGGCGCCGCGGCCGAGAAGGCGCTGGCGGTTGCGCCGCACGGCCGCGGCAATCGCCGCGCTGGCGCTTGCTGCGACGTTCCCGCGCCACTGGGGCGCTGCCCTGGCGGAACGCATTGCGCGGCACTATCTCGACTTTGGCGAACCTGGATCGTCTTCCTGCACCGTGGAATCGATCTCGCCGTTCGGGCTTTCCGCGCACGGAATCCGGCTCGGCGCCGTCGCTGGCAGGCCCGAAATCTCGCGCGTCCGTGCTCGCTACACGCCCTGGGGGCTTGTGCGCGGAGACATCTCCGATTTCGGCATAACGCTCTCCGCCGACTTGTCCGATTCGCTTCCGCCAGCCGTCGCGGCGGCGCTCCCGGACTCCCGCGCGGTAGCTTCGCTGGAACTGCGGCGCTTCCGCGACGCGGGATATCGCGCGTCGGTTTCCGGAAAACTGTTCGGCGGATCGCTTTCCGGGTCCGCGTCCGGCCCGACGCTCGTCAACCAGAGCGCCACTCTGGCGTGGTCTCCTGAACTGCGCGACTGCGGCGAATCGCTTCCGCAGCTTCGCCTCGCGCTGGAAACCGCGCTTTCCGACGGAACAGGCGTCTCCACGCGCGCAGCGTCGGCCACACTTCGCCTTGCCGCCGAGGGCCTGCCATGGCACGCGGAGGCGGCCGCGCGCGCGGAAGGCGGCGGCTTCGAGTTTTCCGCGGCGCTTCCGGACGGCTCGTTCAACGCCACTGACCCTCTCGTCGCCCCGCTGCTCAAGGCATTCGCGCCGACGGGGCTTGCCCTGCGCGCGCTTTCCGGATCGGTGACCGGAACAGTGAGCTGCGCGAAGGCGCCCGGCGACCCGGTGCCGCTGTGGAACTGCGGGATCCGCGCTTTCGGAATCGCCGCCGAAGGCGATTTCGGCAAGACGCCGTTCGCGGTTTCCGGAGCACGGGCTTGGCTGCCCGTCGAAGGGTTCGGATCGCACTTCGACGTCAAGCCGTTCGGAATCCTGTTCGACTCGGCGAACGTCGCGGATTTCACGTTCGGACGAGGGTCGTTCTGGTTCCGCTCCGACCTCAAGACCCTGCTGCTGACCGAAGGATCGCTGGCATTCTGCGACGGCGCGATCCACGTCTACGCATTGCATTTCGACCCGGAACGCCTCAACGCCGGATTCACGCTTTTCCTCGACAACATCGACGCTGGGAAATTCCTTGAGTTCCTGCCTGGCGTGAAAGGCACCGCCACCGGGCGCCTCTACGGCAAGCTGCCGCTTTTCCTGCGAGGAGGGAACAGCATCCATCTGCGCAACGCGTTCCTCTACTCGCCCCCGGGGGAAGTCGGGCGGCTTGAGCTGAGCGACAGCTCGGCGATCATCGACAATCTCGCCCAGGCCGGGATTCCAGACGAAACGTGCCGCAATCTCGCGCAGGCGCTCACGTCGCTCGACTACACCGCGGCCCGCATGGACCTAACGCAGAACCGCGATGGCACAGGCCGGCTGGCCGTCAAGCTGGAAGGAGTGGGCGGGCCCGAATCGACGAGGGTGCCGGTCAAGCTCGAACTTGCATTCAACGGAGCGCTGGAGGACGTTCTCAACACCGGACTGCGCGCCGCGACGCTACCAAAGACCGCGACGCATCCCTCAGGCGACGCCGCGCATTCCTCCAGGCGTCCGGCTGGAGCTTCCGGCGCCGGAAGCAAGGAGCCGCGCGCACACTAGTACTCTGGGCGCAGCGCTGATTTTTCTTGCCCGAATCAGCGAGTTGCGGTAGCATTTTCGCACTTCACGAACATTGTTCCCCCTCCAAAACGATAAAAACGATGATCGGAAACACGAAAAAGTGCCTGATTACCGGCGGCGCCGGGTTCATAGGCTCGCATCTGGCCAGGCGTCTCCTCGCGCAGGGTTGCGAAGTCACAGTGCTCGACAACCTGTTCACCGGCACCAAGTCCAACATCTACGACCTCCTGGACAACCCGAAGTTCACCTTTCTCGTCCACGACGTGACGCAGCCGTTCTGGGGCCAGTTCGACGAAATCTACAATCTGGCCTGCCCCGCTTCGCCGATCCACTACCAGCACAACCCGGTCGAAACGACCAAGACCTCCATCCTCGGCATCATGAACGCCCTTGAGCTGGCGCTCAAGACAAAGGCCCGGGTTTTCCACACTTCGACCTCGGAATGCTACGGCGACCCGGACGTCCATCCGCAGCCGGAAACGTACTGGGGGCACGTGAACACCATCGGCATCCGCAGCTGCTACGACGAGGGCAAGCGCGCCGCCGAAACCCTCTGCGCTGACTACCGCCGCCAGTATGGCGTCGACGTGCGCATGATCCGCATCTTCAACACCTACGGCCCGTACATGCACCCGCATGACGGCCGGGTCGTCTCGAATTTCATCGTCCAGGCGCTCCAGAACCGCGACATCACAATCTACGGTTCCGGCAAGCAGTCGCGCTCCTTCCAATACGTCGACGACCTCGTGAACGCCATCGAGGCGTTCATGGCCAAACCGGCGGACGAAACCGCGCGCTTTTTCACGTCCCATGGTTTCGACGTGCCGGTGCTCAACATCGGGAATCCCGGCGAGTTCACGATGCTCGAACTTGCGGAAATGGTTCTCAAATTCCTCCCCGACTCGAAGAGCTCGATCGTCTACCAGGATCTTCCCAAGGACGACCCGAAGCGCCGCAGGCCGGACATCTCGCTGGCCAAGGAATTCCTCGGATGGGAGCCGCGCGTCCGCCTGTCGGAAGGACTGCCGCGCACCATCGAATACTTCCGCTCCCTCCAAATGGCGCAGTGAGGCGGGAAACGCACCCGTCGCCCTCGCCGCATGTTTCCAACGACAAAAATAAGATGAACAAGGTCATTTGCATCGACGGTCCAGCCGGCTCCGGGAAATCCACGACCGCGCGCGCCGTAGCCGACGGCACGGGAGTCCTTTTCGTCGATTCCGGCGCCCTCTACAGGATCATGACCTGGCAGGCGCTCAAGGCAGGCGTCCCGACGGACGATCCCGCCGCCGTGGCGGCTTTCGCGCCTAATGTCAAAGTCGAATTCGCGGTTCGCGGAAACCGCGTGGCCTATCTGGTCGACGGACGGGAACCAGGAGACCTGATACGCACGCCGGAAATCAACGCAAACGTCAGCCCGGTGTCCGCGGTTCCCGAAGTTCGCGCGATAGTGACTGGCTGGCTGCGCAAGCTCCCCGAGCTTGGCGACATAGTCGTGGAGGGGCGCGACATAGGTTCGGTCGTGTACCCTGATTCCAAGTGCCGCTTTTATCTCGACTGCGATCCCGACGAACGCGCCCGCCGCCGCCAAAAGGAGGACGCGGGCAAGGGTTTCGTGCAGACGACCGAGCAGGTCAAGGCGTCGCTCCTGAACCGCGACAAGATCGACTCGTCGCGAAAGACCGCACCTCTCAAAGTTCCCGAAGGCGCGATTCGAATAGACACGACGCGGCTCTCGGTCGCGGAGGTGGTCGCGAAAATCCTCGACGCCTCTGGGATCGCCGCAAAATAACTGCCGCGCCGTTTTCGCTTTCTGGCGCTATTTCCTCGGCGCCGGGCGCATGCGGGAAAGCTCGGCGGGGGATGACCGCCCCCAAGCGGAAGACGACGACAGAAGCGTCTCCAGCAGCAGGGCGCACGCCAATGCGTCGTAGAGCGCGTCGTGCGGCGCGCGGCCCGGGCACATCGCCGCGAGCGCGTCGCCAAGGCCCAGGGAAGGGATCAGGTCCTCCAGCGCGTGAGACTCGGCATCCGGCCAGGCAATCCGCGACAGGGCCAGAGTGTCGATCCACGGACCGGGCCGATGCAAAGGGAGCGCCTCGCCGAGCATCTTGCGCTCCGTGGACGCATTGTGCGCCACAAGCGGCCCGGAAAGCATCCCATCGAGTTCCGGCAGGACCTCCACCAGTGTCGGCGACACCGCGAGTTCGGACCGAATTTTGGAGTGCCTGCCCGGAGCCCAGCGGTTGAACGGCCTGTCGGCCGCTACGCGGAGATACGATTCAAACCGCACTGCGTCGGCGACGCGACCTCCTTCGGGAACCGCGACGCAGCCGATCTGCCAGGGTTCGTTCGGATATCCTGGCACATCGCCGGTCGTCTCGAAGTCTATGGCGCAAAACGAAAACACAGTCGACTACTGGCGCGAAACGAGCGGGCGCTTGAGCATGCGCTCGTACATGTCGATGTACGCCTTGGCGCAGACCTTGTGGTTGAAACGCCGCGCCGCGTCGTTCATGATGCGAGAGATTTGCGCCGCACGGATCGACGGCGGTTGCGCCATGAAGTCCATCGCCCTGTCAACAGCCCACGACAGGGCGTTGGCGTCGTAGTCCCGGAAGACAACGCCGTTGCCGGTGCTGGAAGCGACGTCGAGCATCTGGACGCAATCGTGAAGCCCGCCGGTGTCGCGAACGATCGGCAGCGACCCGTAAAGCGCCCCGACCATCTGCGGCAGCCCGCACGGCTCGAACAGCGACGGCATGAGAACGAAATCAGAGCCGGCGTACGCGAGGCGCGAAAGGTCCTCGTTGAAGTCGGACACGGCCACGCGCCCGTGGATTCCGTGGAATCCCACGATGTCGCGGAACACGCCCTGGTAAGTGCCGTTGGCCACGATGGCGACCTGGAGGTCGCGCGACCAATAGCGATCGACGATCGAGTAGAGTATGTCGGAAAGCAGCGAACACCCCTTCTGAACCGGATCGAGGCGCGACGGCCAGAACAGGATCGTCGCATTGTCGTCGCGGTCGAGACCAAGCTCCTCCTGGAGCTTGCGCTTCGCCGCAAGCTTGCCCTCGACGTGATCGGCGGCGCCGTATTTGCGCGGCAGCGCGTCGTCGGTCACGGGCGAATTGTTGGGATCGGGGGCGTTGAGGATGCCCTCCGCGCATCCGGCCGCCGCCTTGGCGCGCATCTCGGAGCGTATCGCGTCGGGCACAAACGAATGTTCGCCGCGCACGACTTCGTCGAGAAATGCGGGGGACACGGTATTGATGTGGTGCGCGGCGAAAATGCCAGAGGCCAGCAAGTCCACCGGGATGCCGGCGGCGCGCGTCCATTCGTAGTTGCCAGGCATCGCGGCGTAGTAGAGTTCGTTCCAGAACTCGGCCGCGTCGATCCCAGAGTCCTCGATCTGAGGCAGGGACATCCGGCGGGTGTGAATGTTGTGGACCGTGAAGAGCGAACGTATCCCCATCGCGCGCGCGGCGGCGGGCACGAGTCCGGTCATCCAGTCGTTGCAGTGTACCAGGTCGGGGCGCACAACGGGGATGATGTTGTTGATCACCTCGCGCTGGAACGCGAGGGCGATGCGGGGATTCACCTGGTCGTCGCCGGAGTAGACCCGGTCGCGGTAGTAGAAAAGACGGTCGTGCGCCAGGTGTATGCGGGACTCCGGCAGCACCGACTTGTAGACGAGCAACTCGCGCTCCACGAGATTGCCGACGTCCATGTGGAACATCTTGCGATAGTACGGCAGCGCGACATGCACGTCGGCCCCGGCCTCGAAAAGCGCGGACACAAGCGAAGCGGACACGTCCGCGAGACCGCCAGCCTTGGCGGTCATGCGGTTGGCCATGTTGCCCATCCCGGCCGGAAGGTACGTGATTTCGGGCGTGACGACCAGGATCCTGGGATTGGTCGATTTTGAACGAGACGCCATTTTTTCGAGAAAATCCTGAAAAGAAGGTGAAACCGCGCCCATAGTACCACAGCGCCCAAATTATTGGAATCCCCCACGCCTGAACCGAATTTTCTGTATTTTCGGACGCGTTTCCTGTATTATCGGGGCGTTGCGCTTTCTGGGTTCCGGGGGGCGGCGTCCGCCCCCCGCGAGCATCGAGACTTTGATGACACTTCCACGCCTTCCATTCCATCTGCTGCGACGACGCGCGAAAAACGGGGACTCCGAGCTGGATCAATTCCGCCGGCTTCTCGACGTGCCGGACACCTTCGACGAAGGTTTCACGCTCAATTCATTCGTCGGCACGCTCTTCGTGGCTCTGGTCATGGTGCCCGGCGCGCTGTACATGGAGCTGGTCGCGGGAGCGGGGCTTGGCGGCGCCGCGCAATGGGTCACCGTGCTTCTTTTCGTGGAAGTCGCCAAGCGGGCCAACGCGAAGCTCTCCCGCGCGCAGCTGTTCGTGCTGTTCTACATGGCCGGAATGATAGGGAGCACGACTGTCTGGAACACCCCGCTTTTCACGCAGTTCCTGGTGCGGTCCGACGCGGCGGTGTCCACCGGCGTGGCCTCCGGCATCCCGCGCTGGGTCGCACCCCCCAACCTGGACTCCCTTCCGCGCACGTTCCTGCAAAAGGCGTGGCTACCGTTCATCGGTCTGATGGTGTTCCGCGAATTCATGTCGCGGGCGTCTTCGGCAATCCTCGGATTCGGGCTCTTCCGCATGACGTCCGACATCGAGGACCTGCCGTTCCCGATGGCGCCCGTCGGGGCTCAGGGCATAGTGGCCATAGCCGACCAGGTGGACGGATCCGCCCGCACGGCCGGCGCGTCGGTGCGCTGGCGCATGTTCTGCGTCGGGTGCGCCGTGGGAATGCTCTTCGGGCTCGTGTACATGGCGCTGCCGACGCTCACTGGCGCGTTTTTCGGAAAACCGCTGCAGCTTTTCAAAATCCCGTTCGCCGACTTCACGCCGTACACCGAGAAATTCCTGCCCGCCGTGGCGACCGGAATGTCATTCGACCTTGGCAATTTCGTGCTGGGCATGACGCTGCCCTTCTGGTCGATGGTCGGATCGTTCATCGGGCTGATCGTCACGTTCGTGCTCAATCCGATCCTGTGGAGCTGCGGCAGGATGACGACCTGGAATCCTGGAGACACCACGGTTCTGACGCTCTTCGCGAACAACGTGGACTTCTACTTCTCGTTCCAGATCGGGATTTCGCTTGCGGTTGCGGTGTTCGGAATTGCCGTCGCGGTCCGGACCTCGATTGCGGGGCGGCGCGCCCGCGCCCCCGGCGCGACCGGAGCGGCGGCGGAGGCCGCGAGGCGCCGCCGCGAAGCCGCGGAACGACGCGCCAAGGCCCGCGGCAGGCTGCCGGACTGGTTCGTGTTCGCGACTTACGCCGTGGCGTGCGCGCTCTACATCGCGGTCTGCGGGTGGCTAGTGGACTGGCATCCGGGAGTAATGGCCGTGCTGGCGTTCTTCGCGTTTGGATACACGCCGCTCATCTCGTACGTGACGGCGCGTCTCGAAGGGCTGGCGGGACAAGTCGTCGAAATCCCGTTCATAACCGAAATCGCGTTCATCCTTTCGGGCTACACGGGGGTCAAGGTCTGGTTTCTGCCGATTCCGAAGGCGAACTACGGACTCCAGGTTGTGCAGTACAAGCAGGCCGAACTGCTCGGGTGCAAGTTCGCGTCGATCTGGAAGGCACAGTTCGTCCTGTTCCCGATCATCATCGTATCGTCGCTTGTGTTTTCGTCGTTCATCTGGTCGCTGGCGGAAATCCCGTCGGCCATCTACCCGTACACCGAGCAGATATGGGACTTCGCGGCCAAAAACGCGTGTCTCGTGTATTCCGCGACACTGGGCGAATATTCGCAATTCACGGAAGCGCTCGGCTGGGGGCGCTTTCTGGCGGGATTCGGCGCGGCGGGAGCGGTCATGGGCCTGCTCGGCTGGTTCGGCGCCCCGACGATGCTCTTCTTCGGCGTGGTGCGCGGACTTGGCCAGACGGCGCCGCACACCGTCGTTCCCAACTTCATCGGCGCCCTGATCGGCAAGTTCGTCTTCGAACGAAAATGGAAGCGCGAGTGGCGCAAGATGATACCGGTGCTCTCGTCGGGATTTTTCGTGGGCACCGGACTGGTTTCGATACTTTCCGTGGGATTCGTCTTTCTCGCCAAAGCCGTCTCCTCAGTCACCTACTGACCGGCGTCACCCATAGGCCAATCACGCGTCAACGACATGGACGACTCGATTTTCCGCAACGCGCTCACTTCTCTTCCCGCCGCATTCCGCGACGGTCCTCCCCCTCTGGCGGCGATGCTCCTCGGTTCCGGATGGAACAAGGCGGCGGATTCGCTTGAGCCTATCGCCTGCGTCCCATACGGCGAAATTCCCGGCTTCGGTCCGGCGACAGTCGTCGGGCACGACGGGCGGCTGGTTCTGGCCGCGACGCCCGGCGGTTCGCGCGTGCTTGTGTTCTGCGGACGCAGGCACTGGTACGAGGGCTGCGAATGGGAAGCCGTGGTCATGCCGGCAGTGCTTGGCGCGCGCCTCGGCGCGAAGACGTTCCTCGTCACGAACGCGGCCGGCGCGATAAACAGGCGGCTTTCTCCTGGCGACGTCGTGATTCTGCGCGACCACCTTCGCCTTTCCCCGCTCACGCCGTTGCGCGGCCCCCACAATCCCGCTTTCGGGCCGCGCTTTCCCGACCAGAGCCGCGTGTACGCCCCGGAGCTGCGCGAAGAGCTGCGGCGGGCCGCCGAGGCGTGCGGTCTGGAGACGACGGAAGGCGTCTACGCGCTGGCCTGCGGCCCCGCGTTCGAAACGCCGGCCGAAATCCGGGCGTACGGAATTCTCGGCGCTGACGTCGTCGGAATGTCCACCGTGCCGGAAGCGATGGTCGCATCTTCGATGGGCCTGCGCGTAGCCGGGCTTTCATTCGTCTCAAACATGGCGGCCGGCATTTCGGAATCGCGTCTGGACGGCGCTGACGTCGTCGATTGCGCGGCGCGGCACGCGCCGCGCATGGCCGCCCTGGTCTGCGCGTTTCTCGAACGTCTGGAGCTTCTCGAACGCCAAGGCTCAACCCGCTAGGACAGCCCTCCCCCGCCCCGCCCTTTCCCCTCATCTACCACAACGCAAGCGCGACACGCCACGCAACACGCCATGCCGCAAATCCTCCGCACAGCCCTGGTGGCGCTCGGTCGCAACGCGACGCGCTCGCTGCTGACGATGCTCGGCATCGTCATCGGGATCGCCGCCGTGATCGCAATGATGGAAATCGGCGACGGCGCCGCAAAGCAGATCGCGTCCTCCATCGCGAACATGGGCTCCAACGTGATCATGGTGCGTTCCGTGGCGATACAGCGCGCGGGAGTCTCCGCTGGCGCCGGCACCGGCATCACGCTGACGGGCGCCGACTGCGACGCGATTCTCGAAAACTGCCCGTCCGTGATCGCGGCCACGCCCTCGGTCCGAGGCACGTCGGTGCAGGCCATCCGCGGTGCGGAGAACTACCAGCCGGAGCGGGTCGACTCCGGCTCTGCCGATTTCTTCGACGTGAACGAATGGCAGTTCTCCGACGGCGCCGCGTTCACCGCCCGCGACGTCGCGTCGGCGTCCACGGTGTGCGTCCTGGGAACCACGGTCGCGGACGCCCTTTTCAAGGACGGCACGTCGCCCGTCGGCCAGCGCATCCGCCTAAACAACGTAATCTTCACGGTGTGCGGACTGCTCAAGCCCAAGGGAGCGAACCTCATGGGCATGGACCAGAACGACATGATCGTCGTGCCCTGGCGCACGATGCGCGCGCGGCTGTCGCGTTCGGGCGGCACCGCGAGCGTCGGTTCCGCCTCCGCGGTGTCCAGCCACTCGCGCTCGGACCGGTACGCCGCGACGACCGTGTCGCTTTATCCCTCGCGAGACTCCGTCCAGACGGCTAACTATCTGATGCCCATACGCTTCGACAACGTCAACAACATCCAGTGCAAGGCCGCGTCGTCGGACGCGGTCGAGTCGGCGATGGAGGAAATCCGCACGCTGCTTCGCGCGCGACACCGCCTTGGCGAGAGCGACCCCGACGACTTCGAGCTGCGCAACATGTCGGAAATGCTCGCCGCGCTAACTTCGACTTCCACGCTGATGACATCGCTCCTGCTGATAGTGGCGCTCATTTCGCTTGTGGTGGGCGGCGTCGGGATAATGAACATCATGCTCGTGTCCGTGACGGAGCGGACACGCGAAATCGGGCTGCGCATGGCTGTCGGGGCGCACGCCGGCGACATTCTGCTGCAGTTTCTGGTGGAGTCGCTGCTGCTGTGCCTGGCCGGCGGAGTGGCGGGAATCGCCGGAGGGCGCGCGACGTCGGAAATAATCTCAGCCGTGAAGAACTGGCCGGTCGCGCCAAGCGTGTCGGCGGTGGTGGTGTCGGTGGTGGTGTCAGCAGCGATTGGAGTTGGGTTCGGCTTCTACCCGGCCTGGCGCGCGTCGCGGCTTAATCCCATCGACGCGCTGCACTACGAATGACCCGCCCCGACGCGCCGAATCCCGAAACCCGGAATCCAGAATCTGCAATCCAGAATCCAAAACAATCAAATCCAAATCCGAATCCACAGATGAGCACACTTCTCTCTCCGGCCGTGGCCAAGGCCGTTTCCGGCGGAAGCGCAATCCGCAAAATGTTCGAGCAGGGCATCGAACTGAAGAAAAAATACGGTGCCGACAACGTCTACGACTTCTCCCTCGGCAATCCCGACCTGCCGCCGCCGCCGGCCGTAAAAAGGGCGCTGCTCGAAATCGCAGCCGGCGCGGACCGCCCGTTTGCGCTCGGCTACATGCCCAACGCCGGACATCCCGCGACGCGGGAGGCGCTTGCGCGCCTGGTCTCCCGCGAACAGGGGGTCCCCGTCCCCGCCGCGAACATCGTGGCTACCGTCGGCGCCGCCGGCGGCCTCAACGTCCTTTTCCGCGCAATCCTCTCGCCAGGCGACGAAGTGCTCGTCCCCTCCCCGTACTTCGTGGAATACGGATTCTACTGCGGCAACCACGGCGGCGTCCTCAAGCCCGTGCCCACAAAGGCAGGCGACTTCTCTCTCGACCTGGACGCCATAGACGCGGCGATCGACGAAAAGACGCGCGCGATAATCATCAACACGCCCAACAATCCCACCGGCCAGATATACCCGGCGGAGGATCTCGCGGCGCTCGGCGCGATTCTCGACCGCCGCTCCCGCCAGTTCGGACGCACGATCTACCTGGTGTCGGACGAACCGTACAGGCAGCTCAACTACACGGGCGCCCCAATTCCGTCCATCTTCGCGGCGTGCCGCGACTCCGTCGTCGTGGGATCGTTCTCGAAAACGCTCTCGCTGGCCGGAGAACGCATCGGCTACCTCGCGGTCAATCCGGCGATCGAAGGCGCGGAGGAACTTGTCGGAGGTCTTGTTCTGGCCAACCGAATCCTCGGATTCGTCAACGCCCCGACGATTGGCCAGATGGTGGTGAGCGCCGCGGCAGGCGAAGGCGTGGACGCCGACATCTACAAGCGCCGCCGCGACCTTCTGGCCGACGAACTGCGCGCCGCCGGGATCAAGTTCTTCCTGCCGAAGGGCGCGTTCTACTTCTTCGTTGAATCGCCGTGCCGGGACGAAACGAAATTCGTCGACGCGCTTCTCGCGGAGCGCATACTGGCCGTGGCCGGCCGCGGCTTCGGACTCGCCGGACACGTGCGCTTCGCGTTCTGCGTCGAGGAGAAGACGATCCTGGGCGCCGCCGAGGGCCTGAAGCGCGCCGTCGCGGCGGTGAAAGAGGACTGAAGGGACATGACACCGCAGCCGCCACTCCTGGGACGCCGGCCAACCGCCGCCGCGCACGCGACGCCGCGCGCCGTCTCCCGCGCCGGAATCGCCGTCGTCGCCGCCGCGCTCGCGATCGCCGTGGCGGGCTGCGCCTCTTCTCCGAAAACGCCCGCTCCGCCGCCATTTGCCGAAACGCAGTCGGCGCGGGAAGCGGCGCGTGCGCGGCGGGCCGAAGCATACGCCGCGGCGATAGATCCCGGGCGCCGCGCCGCAATCACCCGCGAACGCCATCCCGACGCCGACGCCGTCGCGCTCTACCAGTGGGAGCAGACCCGCTACGAGACAAACGGCGCGTACCGCACAGAGTGGACCGAAATCAGCAAGATCCTCACCGAACGCGCGCTGGAAGACTCATCCTCGATCAAGCTTTGGAACAACGACTTCTACGGCTCGATCACGGTGCTGGTCGCGCGCGTCCACTCGCCAGACGGTTCGACGCGGGACATCGACCTTTCGGAAAACCTCGCGGAGGCGATCGACACGTCGTCCCTTTCCAGCAACATCCACGATCCCGCGGACAAGACGTTCACGCTGGCGTTTCCCGGGCTGAACGTCGGCGACGCGATCGAGGTGTCAATCCGCCGCACTGTGCATCGCCCCCGATTCGAGGGCTTTTACTCCGACTTGCTTTGCTTCGAGGAGGAGAACCCGGTGCTCTGGCAGGGGGCCGAAATCGAGGGGCCGCTAGAACTGCCATTCCGCTCGCGGGCGTTCAGGGACGGCGGCGGGATCGTCCCGGACCACGCCGTCGAAACGAATCTGGCGACCCGGTCCATCGTCGAAACCTGGATCGCACGCGACGTCGCGCAGTGCTTCGGAGAGCCGGACATGCCGCCGATGCACGCCTGCACCGCGCGGCAGGTCCTTTCCACCGCGCAAGACTGGGAAACGCTGTCGCGCTGGTACGCGAAACTCTGCGAGCCGCATCTCGCCGCCACGAACGCGGCGATGGCGCAACTCGTCTCCGAGCTGTCCGCCGCGGCCCCAAACCGCGACGCCCTGGTCGAGTCGCTCTTCGACTTCGTCTCGCGCAAAGTGCGGTACATGGGCGCCATGGCGGAATCCGAGGCGCCAGGCTACGAGCCGCACGACGTCAATCTCACCTTCGAAAACCGCTACGGCGTCTGCCGGGACAAGGCGGCCCTGCTCGTCTCGCTCCTGCGCATGGCCGGGATCAACGCATGGCCGGTGCTGATTCACGTCGGCGAAAAACGGGATCCCGACGTTCCGCAGCTCTGGTTCAACCACGCGATCGTTGCGGCGGACTCCGGCGAACCAGACTCCCCGTACACGCTCATGGACCCGACGAGCGAAACCACCCGTTCGCTCCTGCCTGAATACTTGAGTGAAAAAAGCTACCTTGTGGCCCGCAAGGAAGGCGACACACTACGCGAAGCGCCGCCTCTGCCCGCAACCGAAAACTCTTGCTCCGCCGAGACGTCCATCCGCTTCGGCGCCGGCGGAACCGCGTTCTGCAACACGACAATCCGGTTCGCCGGCATCGACGACGTCCGCTATCGCGGACACTTCGCGTCGCTCTCGCGCGACGGCGTGCGCGTTTTCTGCCAGCGCGTCCTGGCGATCGTGGCTCCAGGCGCCGCGCTCACCGGCTTTTCCCTTACTCCAGACCAGGCGGAACTTCGCGAGAACCGCACTCCGCTGAAGCTCGAAATCCAATGCGAGACGCCCGGGGCGCTGCGACTTCAGGACACCGCAACGTCCGGCACGCCAGAAGACGGTTCCGAGTTGGCGACGGTTCCGTTTTCGCCGCCGCGTTTCGCCGAATGCCTTGCATTCGCGTCGCATGTCGTCGGAGAGCTGGGGCTTGAAAAGCGCCGGTTTCCCCTCCTAACTGAAACACCATGCACGTTTTCGGACATGATCCGCTTCGACCGCGCTCCGGATCCGGTCCCGGCCACGTCGTTCAAGACCGATGCGATACGCTACGAAGACAAACTGGACGGCGACACGCTACGCCGTTCTCTGATGCTCCTACGGTCCGAATTCTCCCCGGAACAGTACGCGACGCTGCGCGCGATGCGCGAAGCCGACGAACGCGCGGACAGGGCACCGCTTTTCTTCAAAGTCCCGCGCCGCGAGCTCGCGCCAGGAGACCGCCCGTCCCCAGAATCGATTTCAAACGCCCTGAGCCGCGCCGTCATCCCCGCTCCGGACGACACGCTCTACACGGAATCGGTTCGCGTGGAACTCGATCTTTCCGGACTCGCCACGAATGTCTGGACCGAAACGACCGAATTGCGCAGGCGCGTGGTCACATGGGCCGGACAGCGCAAAGCCGCGGATCTCGAATTCTCGTGGCAGCCCGACGTCGCCGACTTCGAGCTGCTCGACGCGCGCACGGTGCTGCCGGACGGCTCAGAAACGCCGATTACGCCGGCCCTCGACGTATTCGACGCCGAACAGCCCTGGGTGGCGAACGCCCCGCGCTACCCGGCAGGACGCCTCAAGACCGTTTCCTTCCCTAAGGTTCAGCCCGGCTCGACGCTGGTCTCAAGGACGCGCCGGACCGTGCATGGCGCAGATTTCTTCTCGTACTTCCGGACGATGGGATTCTTGAGCTCGTTCGGAGAAGAGACTCTAGTCGTGCGCGGTCCGGCCGAAATCCGGAACCGCATCACCGTGCGCCCGCCGCGCTGGCCGGGACTCGCGCCATTCGCAACCGTCGAGAAATCCGAAACCGATGACGCCACCGTCTGGACAGTGCGCGGCGGCGGCCCAGGATCGGCCGTTGCGCAGGAATCGAACATGCCCGCATCGGAGCGGCTTCTCTCCCTCTTGGAAATCTCCGACTGCACGGAGTTCGCGCGAGCGCTCGCGATCCGCGACGCGATGATGGAGCGCTCCGACCCTCTCGTGGAGACCAACGCCGCGGCGCTTGCGCGCTCCCTGGCGTCGCCAGACGCCGGGACCGCGGAGAAGGTTCGCGCGATAAGAGACTGGTCCGACCTGAACCTGCGCCCGGCCGGTCCGTCGTGGCACGCACTGCCAATTTCCGCACTTTCACATGCCGACGAAACCCTGTCTTCGCGCTATGGACACTACGCAGACAGGCAGATACTGCGACTCGCCATGGCGCGCGCCCTGGGGCTTGCCCCCCGATTCCTCTTCCACGAATCCGACTGGGATGTCCTGGTTCAGGACGGCGAAACCGTGCGGACGGACCGGCGCACCGCCTCGCCATCAACGTTCGATTCCATCACGTTCGCATTCGAATCGCCGACAGGAGAGCGTTGGTTCCTGGACGGCTCGTCGCGCTACGCGCCGCTGCCATTCGACTCCGACCGCGACAGTCCGCGGCTCGAACTCCCGGCTTCAGGCGTTCCGGACTCCTCAACCGTCCTTCCCCCGCCACCGCTCGCCTGGGAAGAATCGGACGAAGGCGCAGACGCGACGGAAATACGTTTCGACATACATCTGCGCGAAGACGGCTCCGCCCGCGTCGACGTTGCGGAACGCCATCGCGGAAGCGCCGCCGAAATCTTCAGGCGAAACCGTTCGCAAATGGTTCCGGAAGAGCGCCGCCGCGACGCACAGGGCCGCGCGGCCGCAGTTGCGCAAAGCGCGAAGCTTGTCGGAGATATAGAAGAGGAACTCCAGCCTCAGGGACCATGCGGGCTCGCGTTCTCCGTGGAAGTCCCGGACTTCGCGGCGGTGCGCGGCAACACGCTGGCCTTCAGAATCCAGCGCGAATCGTTACACCCAGAAACGGCACCGCGCAGATTTCCCTTCTCGAGAACGATGAAAAGGCGTTCCCGCACCGTCTCCCGGATATTTCTCCCGGAAGGCTGGACCGTGCGCTCCATGCCGCCGGGCGGCGACGTCTCGCTGGAATCGCCGCAGTTCGGCATCTCCCTGCGCCGCGAAACGAAATGCAACACCGCCGCCAAGGACGAGCCGACGCTTGTGGTCTCAGACACCTTGTGCCTCGGCCACGCGGAATTCGGCCCGGAACTCTATCCGCGTTTCCTATCGGACGAGCTGGCGACGCGCGGCGCAGCGGCGGGAACCGTCGTAGTGGAAAAGAAAAGCGCCGACGCGGACTCCGCGTCGGGCGCTGATGCCGCGGACTAGCCGCGCTCGTCTTCGTACTCGTCCTCGTCGCCGCCGGGACCGCCATGCGGGAAGCGGCGGGCGCGATCGACCATCACGTCCAGGACGAGGATCCGGCCGACAAGCGACTCCTTGACGAAAAAGCCGTTTGCGCGCGCGAATTCGTGAATGCGGTCCAGATCCTGTGACGCCGGAATGAAATAACGCCCCGAAACGTCGCCCTCCTTGCCGCCAAATTCGTCGAGAAACTGCTGCAACACCCGCTTCGTCGAACAATTGCGAACGACAACGATGCCGCCTTCGGGCAACTTGACGCGAGGCGGAGGCTCGGTGAGAGGCGCCGACTGGTGGAAAGGCGGGCGGCGCCTTTCGTGCCTGAACGGACGTTGCATGGGAGCCGCGCCGAATTGCGAACGCAGTTGCGCGAATCGCGGAGACGGCTCCGCCGGGCGGGGCGAGGACGCGCTGTCGGTCGCGCCGACGGCGACAGCCGGCGACCATGTCTGGGCAGGTGCCGGAGCGGGCTTGGAGGAACGGAAGAACGACATATCGTCTATCTGATTTTCTTGTTTGCCGCCCGCGCGACCATGCGCGGGCAAAAATGACTGTAACGCGGCGAATGGTACCACACCCACCCCCGCTAGCGCAATACCCCCAAGCTTCAGATTTGCCACGCTTTTTTCGGAACAATCCAGGCGCGCCTTGAACCGTGCGCGCGCAGTGGCGCGCGGACTTTCGGCTTTCGGTTTGGCAACCTTGCGCGCGCAGGGGCGCGAGAGTAGAATTCCGGCCATGAACGAATACAGGCACCCGACATCGCACGTCCACGCCGGCTGTCGCGCCACCGAGACGCACCGCGACAACCGCGTCGGAATCACCGCTGCGGCGGCGCGCGCACGCCGCTTCGCCGCGCGCCGGATCGTCGCGGCGGCGACGATGGTCCGGTTCCTTGACCCGCACACAACACTTTTTCAGACGGACGATCCTGCCGTCGGCGCCGGACTGGCGTCCGAACCAGGATACTGGCCCGTTCCAATGGGACTTGTCGATCCGCTCGCGCAAAAACCGGTGCCGCGCATCGTCCACGCCGTTTTCAGAAAGTCAGCCGAGCCATCGCCGGATTTCGACGAATCCACGCCAAGCCCCCTTTTCAAGGTCAATCAGGTCGGATATCTGCCCGACGCGCCGAAATTCGCGTACATCGGAACATGGCTCGGCCCAAAATTCGGGGCATGGAAGCCTCACTCGCCGCTGAAGCCGTGGCAGCTCGTCGAGGCGGGTTCGGGCCGCGTCGCGTTCCAAAGCGTTGATCCCCCGCGCCTTCGGGTTCCCGATTCCAGGACAAAGGACGGCGTCCCGGTGTCCGGCGAGGAGACGTACGAAATGGACTTCTCGCAGGTTTCCGACGAGGGGGTCTATTTCGTGCGGGTGCCGGGTCTAGGGCGCAGCGAGGATTTCCGCATAGCCGCCTCCGCGGCGGAAGACGCCTTTCGCATCCACATGCTGGGACTCTACCAAAAGCGTTGCGGCATCGCGAAAACCGAACCCTTCACGCACTGGACAGCCGGAGCCTGCCACGTCGACATCGTGCGCGGCACCTTCGCCCCCGAGGAAGGAACGCTTGTGCCCAAGACGCGCTGGTTCGACATCATCCGCGACAACACCGACTGGGAACGCGGCGAAAAACTCCGTCTTCCCGGCGGCTGGCACGACGCAGCCGACTACGACAGGCGCGGCGCGCATCTGAACATCGTCGGCGACCTGTGCGCGATTTGGCTGCTCAAGCCGGAGAATTTCCGCGACGGCCAGCTGCGCATTCCAGAAAACGCCAACGGGATCCCGGACATTCTCGACGAAGCGGAATGGGGACTGCGGCATCTGCTTGCCGGACAGCAGCACAACGGCGGCGTGGGCACCTGGATCGAAAGTACGCGCCACCCCGTGCCTGGCAACGTCGCCGAGCGCGACCAGATGCGCTACGCGCTCTCCCGCGCGACTCGCGGCAGCTCTCTGGCATACGCCGCGCACGCCGCGCTTCTGGCGCGGTGCCACCCGGATTTCCGCACCAAATACCTCGACTCCGCCGTCAGGGCCTGGCACTTCGCGATCACATCACTCCCCGCCGAAGCCGAATTCGAGGTGTCCCGCAAAAAGTGGCGATTTTTCACGGAGCGGCACGAAGTCACCTGGATTGAACCCAACGATCTGCCTGCCGAGTTTCTCGTCAAGGCGGCGGTGAATCTCGCAGCTCTCACGGGAGACCCGTCGTTTCTGAAACCAGTGCTGGCCGAAAAGGAGCGCATCGAAAAAAGCGCCGAAAAGGAGGCGTGGAAGTGGCCGGCCCTTCTATTTTCCGCGGAACTTTCCCTCGGCGTCCCGGAAGAGCTGGACTTCTTCTTCAGGCGCTGGAAGCGCCGGCGGCTCAACGTGGCGCGCGAAATCCTGAACCAGACGGATTCCGCGCACGCCTACCGCGCCCCGTGGTGGGCGCCGGACAAGGGCTGGTTCCACGCCATGGGCTACGGGCACTGCCACCCGCTCGTGAGGGCGCAGTCGCTTGTTGCCGCGCACGCCCTAACCGGAGACCCGCGCTTCCGCGATGCCGCGTGCCTCGCGCTCGATTTCCACAACGGCTGCAATCCACAGGGAACCACGCTCACCAGCGGCCTCGGCCGGGTCTATCCTGTCGCATTCCTCGATTTGCCGTCATACGTGGACGGCATCGCGGAATATGTTCCGGGCATCACGCCATACCGCTGGACGTACGCCGTGCCGCAGAAGGCCGTCGACATGATCTGGGGCGGCGACCGCGCCAAGGCGTCGGCTTGGCCGATATGGCGCCGCTGGGGAAATCTCGAAAACCAGACCGTCGGCGCAAGCGAATACACGGTCTGGGAGACAATCGGCCCGGCCGCCTCCGTGTGCGGATACCTGGCCACTCCATCCACGTCGCCAGCGCCTCCGCCGCCGTCGCCGCCTCCGGCCGCCGCGCTTTCCGACTTGCCCGGATACTGGACGCTTCCATGAACCGCGACACGACCACACCGCCGCGCCAAGCCGCGCCAGCGACGCCGAGCCACGACGCGGCGCAGGTCGCCGCAAGCGTCCTGGTCCGGGCGCACGACGACGCGGCTTTCATCGCGGCGACGCTGGAGGGCATTTTCTCGCAGCGCGTCGGGTTCCCCTTCGAGGTGCTCGTCTGCGACGACGCCTCGCGCGACGCGACGCGGCTGATCGCGGCGCGATTTCCCGTGCGTTTCGTCGAGCGCCCGGACGGACCATACCGCCCCGGACGCACCCTCAACGCCCTAGTCCGCGCGGCCTGCGGCGACATCGTCGTGTTCAACAACGCCGACGCCGTCCCACGCGACGACCAGTGGCTCTCCGCGCTCGTGGCGCCGCTTCTCGCCGCACCGGGCGATCCAATCTTCGCCTTTGCGAACCAACTGCCACGCCCCGACGCCACCGCCCTCGTGCGCAAGGACTCCGAACGCGCTTTCGGCGACGGCCGAATTCAGGCCACCTGGAGATTTTTCTTCTCCCTGGCAAGCGCCGCGACCCGCCGCGAGCTCATTCTGGAGACGCCGTTCGACGAAACCATCCGCTACTCGGAAGACGTGGCCTGGGCCTGGCGCGCATCGCGGCGCCCGACGCGCCCCGTGCGCATCGCGTACTGCCCGGACGCGCGCGTCGAGCATTCGCACAACTACTCGCTCAGGGAACTGGCGCGCCGGTTCCGAGGCGAAGGCGAAGCCGACCGGCTGATTTTCGGCGACGCCCCGCGCCTCCCGCGCGAACTGGCCGCCGCCGCCCGCGAAACACTCCGCGACTGGGCGTATCTGCTACCGCGCCCGCGAAACTGGGCGGAGTTTCCGGCGGCCCCCGTCCGCCGACTCGTCCAACGCGTGTCGCATTGGCGCGGCCTCCGGGATGCAACAACCGAGCCGAAGCCGGGAGGAGCACCGCATCCGTGAACGTCCTGTTGTATCTCGACGCCTCGCGCATCCGGGGCGGCATCGAAGTGTTCGCCGACCGACAGCTCGCCGAACTGCGCGCCTCCGGCGTCGTCGCTTCCATCGCACACGCCGTCCCGGACGACTTCGGCGACTGGGATGAAATCTTCGTCCACAAGTGTTCAAGCGTCGCGGCGCTCGAACGGTTTCCCCCGGAAAAAACGACGCTCTACGTGCACGACCACGAACCACTGTGCCCGCGAACCTACGCCTACACGCCGCTGCGCCGCAACTGCGCGCGGCGCGGCGGAATCTGGCCGTGCGCGTTCTGCGCCCCGCTTTGCAGGGATCCAGTCGCCGCGCTGCGTCGCGTCATGTCGCAGAAGCGCCGCGTCCGCGCGATGGCGCGTTTCCACCGCGTGGTGACGCTGTCGAATTTCATGAAATCCCGTCTGGTCGCGAACGGGATTCCGGCCGCAAGGATTTCCGTGGAACCGCCGCGCATAGCAGTTTCCAAATCGTCCGGCGCACCCGAACATTCCACATCCGGCCAAGCCGTTCCCGACGGCGTCGATCTGCTTTTCGCCGGACAGCTGATTCGCGGCAAGGGGCTGCAACTTTTGCTCCGGGCCATGGCCGTCATGCGCTCGCAGCGGACACTTGACGTCGTCGGCTCGGGCAACATGGAGCCGCGCCTCAAGGAGCTGGCCGCAAAACTCGGCGTCGCGCCCCGCGTTCGCTGGCGCGGATTCCAGCCCGACGCCTCGGCCTGGATGCGCGCCGCGCAATGCGTGGTCGTTCCTAGCTTCTGGCAGGAGCCGTACGGACTGGTGGCTGCCGAAGCGGCGGCGCTTGGACGCCAAGTCGTGGCATTCGCCGTCGGCGGGCTTCCCGAAGCCTGCGCCGGCCGCGCAACCCTTGTCCCGCCCGGCGACGTGCACGCCCTGGCGTCGGCCCTGGACTCTCTTCCCACTTCCGCCAATCAGCAATGACATCCCGCATGGACTCCGTCAATCCAGTCACGCCAAAGCCCGCTTCCGAAACAA
Source organism: uncultured Verrucomicrobiota bacterium (assembly GCA_946624575.1). GTDB lineage: Bacteria > Verrucomicrobiota > Kiritimatiellia > RFP12 > UBA3636 > UBA3636. The sequence goes on along the minus strand of CAMOSH010000007.1, from coordinate 7,554 downwards.
ACGCGACAGCCGCGCACGACGCAGCGCGAGATGCAGTCCGCGTCTTCGTCTTCGTCGACGCGCTTGGCTGGAAACAAGTCGTAAAATACGGATTTCTGTCGGACTTGCTGCCACATCGGCGCGCCATCGAGATGCAGTTCGGCTACAGCTGCACCGCGATTCCGACGATTCTTTCAGGCCTACGCCCCGCCGAACATGGACACCTCGCATTCTACGACTGGGCTCCGCGCAGCAGCCCGTTCCGCGCAATGCGCTTCGTCGCGCCGCTGCTGCGTCCGCGTTCGTTCTGGCGGCGCGGCCGCGTCCGCAACCAGCTCTCGAAGCTCGTCAAACGCGCCTACGGATTCACCGGGTACTTCCAGCTCTACGGCGTTCCGATTGAGCGCCTGCCATTTCTCGACTACTGCGAGAAAACCGACATGTTCAGGCCCGGCGGCCTCGCGCCCGCGAAAAATCTGGCCGACACATGGTCGGAGCAGGGCGCACGCTGGCACATCTCGGACTGGCATCTGCCCGAAAGCGAAAATTTCCGCCGGGCAGAAAACCTTCTGCGCAAGGGCGCAATCGACCGCGCGTTCGTCTATTCGGCCGCGTTTGACGCCCTCCAGCACGACAATGTCGGGCGCGACGACGTCCTGCGCCCCAAAGTGGACCGCTACGCAGAAAGCATCCGGGCGCTTCATTCGGCGCTCGTCTCTGCGGGCCGCCCGTTTTCGCTCACAGTCTTTTCCGATCACGGCATGACGCCGCTGCGCGGCACGGCCGACGCCCCCGCCGCGCTCGCGAAGACAGGCCTGCGGTGGGGGCGGCAGTACGCGTCGGCCATCGATTCGACGATGGCGCGCTTCTGGTGGCTCGAAGCCGGCGCGGAGGAAAAGGTCCGCGACGCTTTTTCGTCGTTTCCCGGACACTGGATATCCGAGCGGGAAATGCGCAATTGGGGCGTCTGGCGCGACGACCACAAGTTCGGGGACGCGATTTTCCTAGCGGATCCCGGGATCCAGTTCTGCCCGAGCGACATGGGCGTCAAGCCTCTCGCGGGAATGCACGGATACGCACCCGACGACGAAGACTCGCTGGCCTGCTTCCTCTCCACTGACCCCGCCCCCGACGACGTCCGCCGCGTGTGCGACTATTTCGCCGTCATGACCGCGCCCGGCCGCTGACAGCATCATTTTGCGGCGCCTCTTCGCCGCCCTTCCCCGCCATTCGAAAACGCCCAACGGCCAAATCCACGCGCTCACATGAAAATCATCCTCGGCGGAATTCCACTGGGTTGCGACAACGTCGGCGACGAGGCCATCGTCGCTTCCGTCGTCGGCTTGATCCGCGAGAGACTCCCCGACGCGCAGCTCACCGTATGCACCGCCGATCCCGGAACCGGACCGCGGCTTTCGGTCGAAGTCGCCCCTCCGTTCGGGTTCGAGGGAGTCCCCGCCACGGGGCTTGCCGGCTTGGCCCGCGGCGCGGACGCATTCGTCTGGTGCGGCGCCACGGGACTGTCGGACTACCCGGCCGTCGCGCTGGATCTGCTCGACGTCGCGCAACGCGCCGGCATCGCGACGTTCGTCTGGGGCGTTGGAATGGACGACGAACTGAACCCGGCTTTTTTCAAGGCTTCCGGCCGGCGCGCACGCGTCCTTTCCGCGCTCAGGCTCACGGGCGTCTACGAACGCGCCTTGCGGCGGGCACTGCGCCGCCGCGTTTCCAGGACGCTCCCTCGCTGCAACGGCGTCTGGGTGCGCGACGCGCCAAGCGCAGCCACGCTGGCAGAAACGGGCTTCCCGCGCGCCCAGGTCGCGGCCGATTCCGCCATTCGCATGGCGCGCCTCGGCGACTGCAACTGCGAACGCGCCGCTCTTCCGTCCCCCCCCGGAGCCGCGACCACGCCGCGGGTCGGCCTGTGCATTTCCGCGCAGCGCCGCGTAAGCGATCTGGAAGGAGTCCGCCATTTCGCCGACGCCCTTCGGGAACACGGAGCCGAAGTGGTGGGCATCCCGATGAACCCGAAAACCGACCAACCTCTGATGGAGGGGCTTGGCATCAAATGCGTCCCGGCGACGGCCCCCGAAGACGTCCAGCGCGAAGCCGGGAAATGCGCGGTCGTTGTTTCCAGCCGCCTGCACCTTCTGATTCTGGCGGCCAACGCCGGCTCGCGAATCATCGGAATCGAACGCGGCTCGAAAATACGCAACTGGCTTGCGGAATTCGGGCTAGCCCCCGACGGCACGGTGTTTTCCTGCGACTGGGATGCCGTGGCGCGGCACACGGCGGCGCTTCTGGAGGAGCCGCCGGAAAAATGGCGGCGCGTCCGCGCCGCCGCATACGAATCCATGTTCGCGAGACTGAATCACGCGGCGGACGAATTCGCCGCCGCGCTAAAGGCCGCACGCTAAGGATGTCGCGCCCTACCGAGCCACCTCGTAGGCGAGCGTGGCGCTATCGGGATCGAAGTCGGTGCGGGCGGCGAACGAAAGCAGCCCCGTTGCGGAATCGAATTCCGACGGAACGAGCGCGACGCGGCGCCCGGTCGAAGAGAGTCGCCAAACGGCGGCTTCGCCTCCGGGAGCGAGGCTCATTTCGATTTTCGCCTCGCCGCGCCGCACAAGCGCGGGCGTGGTCCCGTATTCGAGCCACACGCGGCACGCCGCGTCGTCGAATCGGGCGCCGGTGTTCTTCGAGTCAGTCACGTGGGAGACAAGGATGCAGGCGCTGTCGCGCAGCGGCAGGCCGTCCACGGACGACGCCCACACCGCCGCGGGGACGCCGTCGAGCGTAAAGGTCAGCGCCGACGTGGAAATCGTGCCGTCAAGCGCGAATCCGCCGGCGGTGCGCGGCGTGTCCACCGCGAACGAGCCGCGAATCGGATCGGACCAGGCGCGGTTGGACTTCGCGGTTTCCTGCCGCGCGGTGGCCGGCGCAGTGCTTTCCTTGCCGGTGTCGGAAGGCACTGCGGCGTCTTGCCTCGCCAGACGGACGCCGACGCGGTTTTTCCAGCAAGACGGAGCGGCCGGCGGCGGAGCCAGGCGGAGCGCCGCGTCCTTGCCGGCGCGGAGCGAGGACTCGTCGAAGACGATCGCGGCGTCGGATTCCGCGGACAGCGGCGCGAGATCGCCGCGCAGGAAGAGGCTCAGCGTCGCGCGCTCCGAGGCGCAGAGCGCGGGGTCGGCGTGGAGGTCGAAATAACGCATCCTCACGCTGCCCGGCGCCTCCACCCCATCCCGGTCGTGGCTCCACGCGAAGCGCCACAGTCCGGACCAGCCCTGCCGCGCGGCAAGCGCGCCCATGACAAGCCCGTATGCCATGCGGTATTCGCCGGGCGCGGCCCAATTCCACTCCGTCACGCAGAACGGCTTGCCGAAAAGACGGCGCCACGCGAATCCCGGAGCGCCATCCGAGCCGAGCAGCGGATTGGACGCCGGGTGCGACGACGGAAGCCTCCACGACTTGCCGAGGAAATAGGGATGATCGACATAGCCGTGGTCGTCGTCGTAGTCGAATTCGGCGCGCGAAAGGCAATAGGAGGCCGGGTTGTACCACGACGAAAGCGACGAGAGCGGCGCCTTGCAACCGAGTTCTTCGCGCAGCAGCTTGGAAAGCCGCCTGTACTCAAGCGTCTCCCTGTCGGCCAGGAACAGCGCGAATTCGTCCGAGAGATCCTTGGATTTTCCCTTCCCCTGATAGAGATCGGCGGGAAGTTCGGAAAGCGGAGCGGGCTCCCTGCCATGCGCGGCGCACCACTCGCGCCAGGCATCCTCGACGCCGGGAATCGCAAGCAGAGCATCGCGCCCGTAGTTGCCGAGATTGCCCTCGTTCACGAGCGCAAGCGTGGCGAGCGCTGGCTCATCGGCCAGGCTGCGCCCGGTGTGCGGATTCACGTGGAGAAGGAACTGGCGCGTCCAGGCGACGAGATTCGAATGCGCGCCTTCGTGAAAGAGCGCCAGCATCTTGAACTCGTCCTTTGTCATCGAGCCATCGCGATCCACGCCAACGGCGCGCCACGAGATCGGGGCGCGCGAAACATAAAGGTCGGTCGTGATGTAGATTCCGTGGCGTATGCAGGCGGCCACCAGCGCGTCGAAGCGCTCCTGTGCGTCCGGGTCGACCGTGAGCGCGGCGGGGTCGCCCTTGGCCAGAAGCGGGCGCTCGTGGTGGTGGATGCGCACCGAGTTGAAGCCCATCCGCGCTAGGTTCTCCGCAAAACGGTCCGCGCTTTCGACCGACGGCGTGTTGGCGCCGTGGACGAGGTTGACGCCGCAGAAGCGGATCTCCTCTCCGGGCCGGTCAGCCAGCTCGAAATGGTCGCCGACGGCGACGACGCGGCCGAACGCGCCGGCCGGCTCGTGGTGCGGCATCGAACGCGAGAAATCAAACGCCGATCCGGGCTCGATCCAGTCCTCGCCGAGTGCCGCCGGACGGAACGGTATCCACTCCGGTCCTGCCGCAAGGACGACCTGTTCGTTCTGCGAAAGACTCAAGTCGCCGCCTGGAGCGCGGAATTCGGCCGTGAGCCGATATTCGCGCCCCTCTTCGACGTTCCCAATGACGAAGAAAAGCCGCAGAGTCGCGACCGAGGAACTGCCCCAGCAGCGGTTGTCCTGTATCAGGATGCCGGCCGATTCGGGCAGATCGATTTGAATCCACGGCTCGCCATCAGGGCCGAGCGCCTCAACACGGGACACAAGCCCGCGGAAAAGATGCGGATTTTCAGGGGTTCCCTCGGAAATGGCGACATGCCGGCCGTCCACCCTGAATCCGCCCGAGACCCTGCCAATGGGAATGCGCGCCTCGGCCATTGCCTCCTGGACAAAGCCGTCCGCGTCAGGAACGATCCTCCACGCTGCGCGGACGCCGCCGTCGCCGGTCTCGGAGAAGTCTGCCAGCCCGTTGAACCTGAGCGCACCGGCGGCTACATTGACCCCCGTGTTTCCGCCCATGTCGATCGAGAACATCCTGCTGCCGTCGGGAGAGTCGCCGACACGCGCCCCGCCCGCTGCCCCGCGGAACTTCCATCCCTCGGTGTACGCGCCGACGCGGAAAAAGACATCCAGCGGATCCGAAACCGAAACCGACGTCCCCCAGACGGGGGTGACCGACGCCGTCTCGGCCGACGTCTGACGAGGAGAGGCCCAAACGACGGCGGCCAGAAGAACCAGGCAAATCGAGCGCTTCATCGTGTCGAAGCTCACTACAGGTAGTACGTGGTGCTCACCATGGCGAGGACGACGCGCCGGTCGCAGTCGGTGCGGGTCTTTGCGCCGTCCCCGCCGTCGGCCAGATCGTGGCCGCTGCCAAATGCGCAGTCGATGCCGAAGTTGACGCTCATGCGCTCGTTGCGGCGGCCGACGCTGAACGTGACGCCGTACATGTCCACGTCGGACGAGACGAAGTTTGTCTCCGACGGATCGTCCGGAAGGCGGATCGAGGAGCACGCCGTGTAGACGCCGGCGCGTATCGGATAGCGTCCGGCGACGACGTATTCGCCGCCAAGGCTCACGTCCAGGACAGAATGCAGGTGGACAGACTCCGAAAGCGGAAAACCTTCGACGTTCCAGCGCATGAAATCGTACGTCTTCGAGGGGTGGTAGATGGCGTCCAGCGCAAAGCCCCAGACGCCGGGTTCGGTCTTGCCGACACCGACGGCCAGCTGCCAGGGGATGTAGTTGTCTACACGGACGTCGGTCGAATAAAGACCGCCGTTCGCCCCGCCCGCCCCTTCAACCATGTTGAAGCTGAGAGTTCCGTCGTCCCACACTCGGAAATTGGGAGTCTGGACCACGGCGCCCACGCTCCAGCCGTCGCCCAGGTCGAGCTGGGCGCCAAAGCTGGCGAGAAGTCCGAGGGCCTTGATGTCAAGGGCTCCGTTCATGGTGTAGACGCCCGACATGTAGGCGCTCTGCGAAAGGCTGCAGTCGCGGTAGACCGCGAACAGGCCGGCACCAAGCGAGAGGCGCGATCCGACGGGCGCCCAGGAGACGGACGGACCAATCCACAGTGTCTGATCGTCGTAGTCGCTGTGGGTAAAGCTCGTACGATCGGGACTTGACGCAATCAGATGGCGCTTCTCCTGCTTCGGCGCAAACGCCCCGAAACCGGCGACCCACTCGTCGGAAAGCCGCGACACGCCGCCCATCGCCCCAGGAATCGACACGAACGAGTCGCTTTTGTCGTCGGCACCCCAGTCCAGCGCGCCCTCCGTGCGGTAGTGCTCCGTCCCGTACAGGTTGGCGGAAAGGGATATGCTGTCGCCTCGCGAATGCGACAGACCGGCGGGGTTGTAGAAAAGGGCGTCGACGTCGCTCGCCACGGCAATCGCGGCGCCGCCCATGCCGCCGGCGCGCTCGCCGACGACGAATTCGCGGTAGCGGCCGTCGGTCGCATGGGCGGTCGCCGCCACAAGCGCGAGCGACGCGAAACAAGGCGCGGCGCGCCAAGACGCGAAATTGAATGCCGCGATGCCGCAGGAAACTGGAAAATGTGAGTTCATGTCCTATTCTCTGGCCAGTATGGTGGTGAATTTGCCATTGATACTACCAGAAACCGCATGCGGATGCAACTGCGGCGAAAAAAATCGTAAAGTAGACTTGACTTTCAACGGGCATTTCCCTATTGTCCGCCGCACTTCGCCGGAAACGGCATGAATCGAGCCATGGAAAAAACAGATGCCAGAAAACCGAAAACGGACACTCCCGTGAAATTCTGGAGGCAGATGCTCCAGACGGCGGACATGTTCCGCAACGTCATCAAGAAGGAGGACGACCGGGCCATGCTCAACCGCATAACGATCAACCAGGCGCGGATATTCGGATACATCTTTTCAAACGCCGAAAGCGACGTGCCGATCCGGATATCGGACCTGGCGCACGACCTGGACATCTCCGTGGCGGCCGCCGGGCAGTCGGTCGATCGGCTGGTGAACGCCGGTCTCGTGGACCGCACCCCCGATCCTTCCGACCGCCGGGCCCTGGTGATTTCGTTCTCCCGCAAGGGGCTGGACCTTCTGGCGGAATACGAGGAGCGGAGCGAAGCCGTCGCTCGCGACCTTGTCGCAGGGTTGCCCAAGGCGGACCTGGCGGCTTTTTCGCGCGTCGCAGCCACGATGACGGCCAGACTGACTGAGCGCTGGAACGCGATGATCGCCGAAAAGCGTTCCGCAGCCTGTTCCGGGAACTGTTCCGGGGCCTGTGCCGGGAACTGACCCCACCGATCCGGCGACGCCGGAAAAGACGATTTCAACAACCAAAATGAAAAACATGAAAACAGCAAATCTCATCGCAGCGGCCGCGGCGGCCGCGCTTTCCGTTTCCGCTCAGACAGGGCCGCAGCCCGCTCCCGCGGCCAAGCCATCGATGTTTCTCGTGGGCGTGTCCAAGGCCCGCGCAGTGGACCACAATCCGGTCCGCACGTTCAACGGGCGGGTGCTCTCCCCGGAAACGGTGGCCGTCGTGGCGCAAGTCGCCGGTGAAGTGAAGGAAGTCTGCTTCGTGGAAGGAACAGTCCTCCGGAAAGGCGACGCGCTCTACAAGATCGCCCCCGTGAAGTACGAGGCCGCGG
>CAMOSH010000006.1 GCA_946624575.1 uncultured Verrucomicrobiota bacterium | reverse complement strand
CTCAGTGCCTCCGTGCCTCTGTGTGAGAAAGTCTGTTCGTGTCAACTGCGTTTTTAGGATTATTGGCTACATCTGGGTAAATTGACAACGTCACGAAAAAAAAGTTTTTGTTAAAGGTCCAAAAGGCCTATTATTTGCCAACGGCATGAAAGAGGTCATGAAAAACATGAATAACGATTCCAAATTTGGCGTTTGCTCCGTCTCGTTTCGTCCGCTCTCCGCCGGAGATGTGTTGTCCGCTGCGCGCGACGCAGGTCTTTCGTGCATCGAGTGGGGTGGCGACGTGCATGCGCCGCCGTCGCTGGGACTTGACGCGCTTCGCGCGCTGGGCCGCGCCACAAGGGACGCCGGGCTGGCAGTGGCGTCATACGGTTCGTATTACCGTCTTGGCGTCAGCGACCATGCAGAGCTACCCGGAGTGCTTGCGGCCGCAAAGGCGCTGGGCGCTCCGATTGTTCGCGTTTGGGCTGGGGGCAGGGGATCCGCCGAGACTTCGCGCGAGGAGCGCGAAGCGGTCCACGCCGCCGCGCGAGAGGCTGTGGCTCTTGCCGCACGCGAAGGTCTTTGCATTTCTCTTGAATGCCATCAGGGAACTCTTACCGACGATCCCGAGGCCGCGCTGTCGCTACTTGCTGAGTGCCCTGGGGAATCGTTCGGGACCCATTGGCAGCCGAATCAGTTCCATGACGAAGCGTGGAATCTCGCGTATGCGTCGGCGGTGACCGTTCGCGTGAAGGCGGTCCATGTGTTTAACTGGTCGCTTTCTTCCGAAGGAAAGATCGTCCGCCATCCGCTGGCGGACGGAGCAGAGCCGTGGCGCCGCTACCTCGCGCTTCTTCCGGCGGCGGCGCCACGCTTTCTCGAATTTGTTCCAGGCGACGATCCGGCGGTTCTCGGACGCGAGGCTTCTGCCCTGCGTGGATTCTGACACGGGTGTAGCGCCGGATCGTCCGTCAGCGTCCGGAGCGCATGGGATACATCGTTTCGCCGATCTGGCGCGCGGCGGCGCAAAGCGGGGCGTAGGGCCGGTCGCAGCCATCGACGAAGCCGCACTGATACGCTTCGCCGTCGCCTCTCCCTATGAGCGGCTGGTCGCGATACTGGAAGTAATGGCAACCGACGAAGAGCGGGTGCCGAAGCGCGCCTTCCACGAGGCGCGCGTAGGAGCGGCCGCGCTCCGTCTGGTCGCCCACGGGGCAGAGGCTCGCCCGGAACATTCCCCGGTCCATGCAGCCGAAATGAAATTCCCCCAGCAGGATCGGCTTTTCAAGGCCCGGCTCGAAAAGGTTGTCGGGAATGTTGGCGACGCTGTTGGCGTAGGCGTTCACGCTCACGACGTCGCAATGCCTTGCGGCGGCGCGCCAGAGGATTCCGGCCTGCCGGAAGCCGACGAAGCGCGAGCCGAGGTATAGCTTGCCCGGCGCCGCGCGCCCAAGCTCCTCCTTGCAGAGCCGGAAGTAGAGGTCGAGCAGGGGCGCGGCCTTTTCGGCGCCGACTTCCGGAATCCACTTCTGGAATTGCAGCTCGTTGTCGATGAAGAATCCGATGCACAGCGGGTCGCCGGCGGCGTGGCGCAACGTTTCGTCGGTCGCGAACTTTTCGCGGATGGCCGCGCGCATCTTTTCCTCGAAATCTGGCGCCGCGAAGTCGTAGATGTGGAATTTCGGGTGGCGCGGGACGCCGCGTCCGCGCTCCAGGACGCTCGCGACGTAGGGGATGCGCGCCGTCCGCAGGAGGTCGCCGCCTGACCAGTTGCCGATCGTGTTCACGCCCCACGAACACAGCCGCCTCTGCGCGAAAAGGTTGTAGTCCGCGCGGTAGTCGTCCTTGCCGAACTTCCTGGCGATGTTCCACGCCGGGTAGGCCATCATGCGCGACGGCGGAACGGGCGTTTCGTGCCAGTCCGGGTGCTTGGTGCCGTCGGAGGAGTCCGTGTTGTCGCGCACGACGTCGATGCCGGTGGAGAAGAAGAGGTGCCCTTCTGGCGTCACGAGCCACCACTTGCCATCGACCTTTTCCGTGCGGAAGGAACCCGTGGCCGCGAGCCTGGGACCCGCTGCCCAGCCGCCGTATCGGTCCCACGACGCCGGGCGCGGCGAGGCCGCGATCCGGGCCTCTTCGCTGCGCAGGTCCTCGCGCAGCTCTTCGTCGGAATGCACTTTTTCTGGCCATTCGGCGTGGCGATACTGGCCGTAGCGGTCGATGAACGGGAAAAACGCCGCGCCTTGCGGAGGCGGCGGAAGCGGCTCGCCTTCGAGCCGGAGGTTCGATAGGCGGCAATCGACCACCCATTTGAATTCGCGCTCGAACGGCCACTGGCACTGAAGCTCGATGCAGTTCACGTGCGCTGTGTCAACGAGGTGCGGTCCGGGAGCGCCGTCGGGCGTCGCATAAGACGGGTGCGGCAGGAAGAGGCGCATTGTTCCCTTTTCGCCGGGGTTGAGGCCGATGCCGGTGTTGACGGAGCGGTTTTTCGTGAAGTTCGCGACGGCGTGATCGGCCGCCTCGCTGTTGGCGCCGCCGCTTGAGACGTGCATCGTGAGGCGCATCTGGCGCGTCGTCGAGAGGTTTTCGACGTCAAGTGCGAGAAAGCGCCCGCGTGAAAGGTCGAGCGATCGGCGGCCTTCCGGTGGATCGAGCCTCAGGCCGCAGCTCCACTCAGCGCTTGGCATGCGCAGAACGACGGCGCCTTCGCCGTCGGGCAGGACCGTGGCCCCGTGGACTGGCGAAAGGCGGCACGTCGCGAAGGAAAAACTTTCCGCACTTTCCGCTTTGTCCGATCCACCCGTTCCACCCGGTTCTTCCGATCCATCCGGTCCTTCCGAACCTTCCGATACGCCCGGTCCTTCTGGTGCCTCCGGTTCCTCCAGAACAGTTTGGCTTTCATGGGCCTCCATCTGGCGCGGGGCGAGGCGATGCACCGCGAAGATCGCGGCGGCGATGAATGCGATTACGAAGAAGAGTGCTTTCATTTGCTGTTGAATCGTCCATACATTGTTTCGCCGAACTTTCTGGCCGTGGCGGAGAGTTTCCCGTATGGCCTGTCGCAGACGTCGACGAAGCCGATCTGGAACGCCTCGCCGTCGTCGCGCCCGACAAGCGGCTGGTCTCGATACTGGAAGTAGTGGCATCCGACGATGCGCGGGTTTTCGAGCGCCCCGCGCATGAAATTACCGTATGCGGCGGCGCGCGCGGTCTGGTCCGGGGTGGGGCAGGGGCCGGCCGCGAACATTCCCCGGTCGAGGCATCCGAACGTGAACGCCCCGACAAGCAGAGGCTTGTCCGGCATTGACGCCGAGCCGAGCGGGCTCAACGCGGCGGCGTCGCGTTCGTGGACATCCGCGACGAGCACGTCGGCGAACCGCGCGGCGGCGTCCCACGCGGCGGCTGGCTGCTCCATGCCGGCGAACGCGGCGGAGAAGTAGAGGCGGTCCGGCGCAAGAGCCTTCACGGCGGCGCGCGCCGCTCCGAAGTAGCGCTCCAGCCAGTCGAGGCGGAACTCCTCGGCGTCGGCCGCGAAGCCCGCTCCCGGAAGCGGCACCGAAAGCGTCGCCAGCGAGGGCCAGGTTGAAAGGTTGGTGCCCCACGCCGAGTTGATCGCCGCGAGCGAACCGTATTTGCGCTGGACATGGGCGAAAAAGGCGTTCTTCGCGGCCGAATTCCGGATGTCCTGCGCCATCATGACTCCGATCATCGCGTCGAACGAAAATTCGTTGTCCAGCGAAAGTCCGATGCAGAGCGGATCGTCCACGGCGGCGGCGATCGCCTTTTCCGTCCGGGCCTGGTCCAGCACTCCGGCTTTGAATTTCTCCCCGAAGTCTGGGTGGAACACGTCGTAGATCCGCGTGCCAGGCAGACGCGGGGCCTTTGCGGGAGAGTCCAGCAGAAGGATGTATGGAGTGCGCCCGCACGATGGGAGCCGCCATGCACCCCAGCGCCCGATCGTGTTCATTCCCCACGATGCGAGGCGCGCGTGGATGAAACGGTAGTAGTCGGAAATGTAGTCGATCTTCCCGAACTTGCGCTGCAGGTTCCAGTGCGTGAATGTCATGCGCCCGTTTTTGGGCGGCTCCGTTTCATACCAGTCCGGATGCTCGCGGCCGTTCGCGGCGTCGGTGTAGTGGCGAAGCGTGTCGAGGCCGTGGGAAAAGAACGGATGGCCGGACGGATCGACGAGCCACCAGCGGCCGTCGATTTTCTCGGTGCGGAACGCGCCCGACGCCTCAAGCGCCGGGCCGTCCTTCGCGCCGCCCCATTCGTTCCAGTTCGACGGAGCCGCGCGCATCGTCGCGAGTTCCCTGGCGAGGTCGTCCGGAAGCTCGCGCTCGTTGTGGACCTTTTCCGGCCACTCGGAATGCGCGAACTGGCCGAAGCGGTCGATGAACGGTCGTCGTAAGGCGTCGAATGGAACCGCCGGGGAGAGAAGGGAATATCTTTGCGTAACCATGTCAAGTTTTCAAAATCGCAATTCGTACATCGTCTCGCCAACGGCGCGTGCGGCCTCGGCGAGTTTCACGTAAGGCCTGTCGCAGACGTCCACGAATCCGATCTGGTAGTTTTCACCGTCGCCGCGCCCCACGAGGGGCTGGTCGCGGTATTGGAACCAGTGCGATCCGACGAACAGCGGGTGCCGCAGCGCGCCTTCCACGACTCGCCGGAACGCGCGTCCGCGTTCGCACTGGTCGCCGACCGGGCAGAGTCCGGCCGAAAACATCCCGCGCTGCATCGTGCCGAAGTGGAACTCGCTGTGCAGGATCGGTTTGTCGATCGCCGGCGCGGCGTATTCCCCGCGACCGAATACTTCGACGCTCCCGACGTATGAATTGACCGAGATCACGTCGCACCACTTCGCGGCGGCGTTCCAGAGCGCATCCGGATTTCGCAGTCCCTTGAAGCGGCATCCAAGATACAGCTTGCCCGGGGCTGCGGCGGCGAGAGCCTCCTTGCAGGCCTTGAAATACGGCTCGAAGTAGGCGGCGTCGGAGGGAAACGAAAGTTCGTTGTCGATGAAGAACCCGATGCACATCGGGTCGCCGGCCGCGGTTTCGAGCGCGGAGCCCGGCGCCGCGAACGCGGCGGCCACGGCCTGGCTCATTTTTTCTGCGAACGTCTCGTCGAGCGTGTCGTAGAATCCTCCGGGGAGATACGGCACGTCGGCGGGCCTGGACGCGGCGACGATGGCGTATGGCTTGCGCGAAAGCGACGTGAGAAGTCCGTCGCTCCAGTTCCCGATCGTGTTGATTCCCCACGAGTCGAGCCGCCGCAGCACGAGGTCGTAGCAGTCCATGCGGAAATCGGACTTGCCGAACTTTTCGCGCATGTTCCATGTCGGAAACGCCATCGACGCCTGCGCCGGGCTTTCATACCAGTCGGGGTGGAGCCGTCCGTCCGGCGCGTCGCTATCGACTTTCACGACGTTGATTCCGAGCGAGTAGAACAGGTGACCGGATGGCGTCACGAGCCACCACTTGCCGTCCACCTTCTCTGTGCGGAAGTTCCCGGTGGCGGCGAGCTGCGGTCCGTTTCTCCAGCCCCCGTATCCGTCCCAGCTCGCCGGCGGCGGTTTGAGCGAGGCGTTCTCGGCTGCGAGGTCCGCCCGGAGTTCGTCGGCCGACGAAACCTTCCCCTTCCAGTCTCCATGCGCGAACTGGCCGAACTTGTCGACGAAAGGCAGGTATGCCGCCGGGGCGACGCTGCGCGCCCAATCCGGAGAACCGACGAGGCGGACATTGGAAATCCTGAAGTTCAGGAGCCCGGAAAACTGTCCCTCGTATGGCCACACGACGCAAAACGCCACGTTCGTGATTGCGGCGGTGTCGAGCGTTCTCACGCCTGTCGCACCGGTCGGAAACGAGTAAACCGATCTGTGCGGAAGCTGGAGCTTGACCGTTCCCTTTTCGCCGGGGTCGAGCGTGATGGAGGCGTAGGCGTCGCGGGCGGCGTCGTCGATCTTGAGGCAAAGCCGCTGCTGGTGGTCGGAGAGATTCTCCAGGTCGGCGGCGAGGTAACGACCGGACGAAAGGTCGAACGTCGCCTTTCCCGGCGGCGGCAGCAGGCGCATCCCGGAATGGTATTCGGCGTTCGAACTGCGCAGAACGACCGAACCGCCGGATTCGAACGTCAGCCGCCCTCCGTAGACCGCCTCCGCCCTGCCTTTCGCGAGCGAAAGTGCATCGTCCGCGCCGGTTCCGAAAGCCGCCTGCGGCAACAGCGCCGCGGCGAGGAGAATCGCCGCAACGGCCAGTGGGGAGGCGGTCTCCAGACCGCCGCTGGGCTTCGCGGCGAACGGGAGTTCGCCGCCCCCCTCCGAGGCGTAAGCCAGTGGCGAGGCGGTCATTACCGGAGGATGAACACTGTCGCGGGAAGGTCCTGGCTCTCGGAGCAGCCGATGTCGATCTTGTTGAACGCCACGCGCGGGTTGCCGTCGAGGTCCACGGCCGGCAGGAGCGCGAGTCCAGAGCGCGTTCCGGCGTTGTAGGCGGCGCTGCCGGTCTTCAGCCTGAAGTCGCCATTTGCGAAGTTCTTGAAGAGCGACGCGGCGGACGCGAGCTTGTTGTCCTTGCTCTTGGTGCCGGAGGTTTCGATGACGGAGTCGTCCGTGATGTTGTTGTGGTAGGTGTAGTCGTTGCCCGAATTAAAGTCGAGCTTGACGGAGGTGAATTTCTCCTTGCCCGTCTCGTAGTTGCCGACCACGATGTTGTTGCGCAGGCGCCCGTACCACGTCGTGCAGTGGATGCCGGCGGAATCGTCGGAGAGTTCTCCCTCGACCGTGTTGGCGACGACCGTGCAGTTCTCGACGGCGGTGTTATTGTTGCTCCCGCCGAAGCGAATGCCCGCCGCTCCGGATTTCACGGTTTCGCCGCTCGTCACGTAGCGGTTGCCGGAAACGAGGCAGTTCGAGATGCGGGCGTTCTGGACGCTGTACCACAGAAACACCGCGCCGCCGGCATAGCCGTTGTTCGCGGACGTCCCCTCGACAACGTTGTTGGAGATCACGCAGTGCGTGAGCGTCGCCGTGCCCGCGATCGCGACGCCCGCTCCGGCGCCGTTCCCGCCGCTGACGACCGCGCGACCGCCGCGGATCACGCAGTTGGAGACAACGCCCGCCACAAGCCGCAGATTGCCGCCGTACTGGTCATTGCCAGACCACGAAGAGACGCAGCCGTTTTCGATCGTGAGGTTTTCGATGCGGCCGTCGGCGTTGTTCATCTCCAGTACCCTGTGGTAGTAGGTGTCGGGCGTCGCCGTCGTGTTGCGCACGATCACCGCCTCGGGCGTCGCGCCAAGACCGCGCAGCGTGAGCGCCTTGCTGAACGACACCTGGTCGGTCGTTTCGTGGACGCCCTCGCCGAGCAGGATCGTGTAGCCGTCGAGCGCATTCTGGACAGCCGTCTTGAGGTTGCCGTATCCCTTTTCCGCCGTGTCGTATGGGAACGTCCCCGAACCATTTCCAGGCGTCACGTAAATGGTGGACGACGCGACGCGGACGTAGCCTTCGTAAACCATGTTGGCCGGGACATCGTCCCCGCATTCGCTCTCGGCCGAAATCGTCACCGTGTAAACGCCGGGTTCGGCGTAGGGGTGGGAAATCGTAGCCTCCGAGGTGGTCTCGGTGGCCGAGCCGTCGCCGAAGTCGTAGGTGAAGACGATGGTGTCCGGATCGGCGGAATTCTCCACGGCATGGGTGAACGTCACCGTCGCCGGGGCGAAGACCTGGCTGTAGGTCGCGCCGTCGATGCGGACGGTCATGTCCTGCTTCTGGTACTCGTAGCAGCCGATGTCGATGGCGCCGCTCGCGCGCGGGTTGCCGGCGAGGTCGGTCGCCGAGGCGCTAGCGCCGCGCGGATCGGACGTACCGCCATCGACGAGCGCGCCGCCGGACGCCGGCGAGTAGTCGCCGTTCGCGTAGTCGGCAAAGGCGGAGGAGTCGATTTCCACAAGCGTCGGGAAAGTCGAAGTCGAAAGCGAGCCGGACGTGACCGCGCAGTTCAGAAATTCCGCCGATGCGTGCGTCGGCTGGTTGCCGGTCCAGTCCTTTGCCGAGCCATTTTCGGTGTTCCCGTAGATGACGGTATTGAAAAGGTGCTGGTTGTCGTTCCACGCCCAGACGCCGTATGCGCTGTTGCCAACAATCGTGCAGTTGTAAAGATGGCTTGTCGTGTAAAGCAGTACGCCGCCGCTTTGGGATCCCTCGATGAGGCAGTCCTCCACCACGGCGCTGGAATTGTTTACGCAGAGGCTGCCGCCGTTGTATGTGCCGATGGTGCCGCCGGAAAATCGGCACCGTGAAAGGGTAGCTGCGGAGTTCACATAGAGGTTTGCGCCGAAGATGTTGTTCGCCGTGTTTTCGCACGTTCCATCCGAAATCGTGCAATCAGAAACGACGGCCGCGTCGCCGGTGATCCGAACGTTGCCGCCATGGCCGTTGCGGCTTGTGCCGCCCGTGATCATGCAGCCCTTCAGGATTCCCGCGCCGGTTATGTAAACATTCCCTCCGTCACTATAGGAGACTCCGCCGGAAATCTCGCTGTCCGCAACGGTTCCGGCGTTTTCGATGTGGACGTTGCCACCGTATGCGTTGGCGGCGGTCGTATTGTTGACGCCATCTTTTATGACGCAGTTCGTCACGACGGCCGACGAACCCTTGATGTACACGTTGCCGCCCCAAGCCGTGGCCTGTCCGTCGGCGATGACGCAGTTGCGGACCGTGCCGCCCTCCATGTTGATGTTGCCGCCGCGGCTTTTGGCGTTGCCGTTGCTGATCACGCAGTTCTCGACAAGCCCTGCGGTCATGAAGATGTTTCCGCCGGAACGGGCGCTCTTGTAATCGGAATGCCCGTCGCGGATTACGCAGTCCGTTAGGGTTCCGCCCGCCATCTCGATCGCGCCGCCTTTGTCCGCGTTGGACGTGTGGACGGTGATGCCGACGACGGTGAGGTTTGTGACCATCGACCCCGCCGCCATGCGGAGCGTCCGGTAGGTGCCGGCCGACTGGATGATGACGTCGTCGCGCGTTTCCCCTGTGCCGACGAGCTTCGCCTTGAGGTTTGGACCCCACTGGTTCGTCGTCGAGTAGGTTCCGGCCGCGACGCGAATTTCATCGTCGGAATTTTCGGCTACCGTTATCGCCTTGTCGATCGTCGCGAACGGGGTTTTGGCGGAGAGGCCGTCGTTCTCGTCGCTGCCGCCATCGGCGACGTAATAGACATAGCCCGAAAGCGCGTTGGCGCAATTCATTGCGGCAAAGGCCGCGGCGGCGAAGAACGCCGCACGTTTCACTTGGTGCATCGTTTGAACCTTTCTCAGTTCGTTTTGATGGTTGTTGGTTTGTCCGACGGCTTTTCCGGTATCGCACGGGAACCGTCGGTCGAAACGATATTGCAAGTCGCGACTAAAGTCAAGTTGTTTTTTTGACACGCAAGAGTCCGGAGTTTCCGGGCATGCGGAAACGGCTTTTTTTTTAGTGTCGATTGGCGTATGATTGCGCGCGATGCGCGCCGCGCCCCGACGTTGAAGGCGATGCCTTCCGCAGCGGCCGTCCGCGCTATCTCGCAAGGCGCAACTTCGCAAACGCAATGAAAATCACACTTCTGGCAGCATACTTCGCACTTCTGCTGGCAATAGGTTTCTGGTGTCGTCGCAAGGCGGCGAGCGTGGACGGTTTCGTGCTTGGCGGGCGTTCCGTCGGGCCGTGGCTCACCGCGTTCGCGTATGGGACCAGCTATTTTTCCGCCGTCGTGTTCGTGGGATACGCCGGGCAGTTCGGCTGGCGCTACGGCGTGAGCGCGACCTGGGCCGGCATCGGCAACGCGATCATCGGGTCGCTTTTGGCGTGGGCCGTGCTTGGGCGCCGCACGAGGATCATGACGCAGCATCTGGATTCCGCCACGATGCCCGATTTCTTCGCAAAGCGATTCGGCAGTCCGTCGCTCAAATTGGCCTCGTCGGCGATCGTGTTCGTGTTCCTGATCCCGTACACGGCGTCGCTCTACAACGGGCTGTCGCGGCTTTTCTCCATGGCGTTTCCCGGATTTTCGTATTCGTGGTGCATCGTCGTGATGGCGGTCCTCACGGCGGTCTACGTGATAGCCGGTGGCTACCTGGCCACGGCGATCAACGACTTCATACAGGGTCTCGTGATGCTCTTCGGCATTTCGTCAGTCATAGTGGCCGTCCTGGCGCGCAAGGGTGGGCTTGTGGCTGCGATGGACGGACTTGCGCGCGTGCCCGGCCCTGAGCTGGTTCCGGGCGCCGGCCCGACGCCGGGCGTGTTCACGTCGTTCCTCGGTCCTGATCCCCTGAATCTTCTGGCCGTCGTCGTTCTCACGTCGCTTGGCACCTGGGGACTTCCGCAGATGGTGCAGAAGTTCTACGCGATCAAGGACGAGGGCGCGATCAAGAAGGGAACGCTCATCTCCACGCTCTTCGCCTTCGTCATCGCGGGCGGCTGCTACTTCCTTGGCGGATTCGGGCGGCTTTTCTCCGCCGAAATCGGCGTCGCCCCCAATGGTGCCCCTGCGGGCGGATTCGATTCCGTCGTGCCGAAGATGCTGGAATCGGCAATTTCCCCGGACGGCCTGCTGATGGCGCTCGTCGTGGTGCTTGTGCTTTCGGCGTCGATGTCCACGCTCTCGTCCCTTGTCATGACGTCCAGTTCCACGCTCACGCTCGACTTCATTGACGGGACCGTGGTCCGGCGCGGGCTGTCGGCCCGAGCCAAGGTGCTCTGGATACGGATACTGCTCGTCGTGTTCATCGCGATAAGCGCGGCGATGGCGCTTGTGCAGTACAACAGTTCCAGCCCCATCGCGTTCATCGCGCAGATGATGGGCGTGTCCTGGGGCGCCATGGCCGGGTCGTTCCTGGCTCCGTTCCTGTACTCGCTCTATTCCCGGCGCGTGACTGCGGCCTCCTGCTGGGCGTGTTTCGTTTTTGCGGTGTCGCTTACCGTCGCCAACGTGTTCTGGTGGAAGCCGGTGGTGCTCGGGCTTGGCGTTCTCAATCCGATTCATTCCGGCTCCATCGCAATGCTGGCCGGGCTTGTGATCGTGCCTGCGGTTTCGCTCTTCACCCGGCGTCCTCCGGCCGCGCTCGTCGAATCCGCGTTCGCGTGCTACGGCCGCAAGACGCTGGTCAGCCAGTCCGTCGCGCTCGGCGTCGCCCCGGAAGGCGACGACGGGCGGCGCGCGGTCCCGGAAGCGTAGCGCCCGGTTGCCGAGCGATGTAGTTCATCACTTTTTTTTCGGAGACGCGACGATGCTTCCCTATTGGGCGAGATCGGGTAAGAATCCCAAAGCGCTGTATTTTGCGCGGGCGGGCCTGTCAATGCTCGTCCCGCGCGTCTTCTACAGGCGGCGTCTTGAAGCGGTGCTCGCCTCGATCGCGTCGCGTCCGGACGCCGCCGAAATCGAGGGGCGCGCAGCGTACTGCTGCCGACTCGATCCGGCGGACGGCGCGCATCCGGCAGCACCTCTGCCGCCGGATGCGCCGCAGTTGCGCGATCAGCGCCTTCCGTGGAAGGGGCAGGTCTACTACTTCGACACGCGCGAGTGGCTGCGCTGGTTCCCGACATGGTTGCGCTGGCTGCACCTGCCCGGCGACATCACCCACGTCCCGGACTTTCCCACGATCGTCAAGTCTCGCCCCGTTGCGGCCGACGAGGGCGCGGCCAGCGCCAACGCCAATTCCGTCCTGCTCAATCTCAACAAGGTGCGGCATTTTACGTTCGTGCGCGACGCGAGGCCGGACGCGGAAAAGATCCCCTGCGCCGTCTTTCGCGGCAAGGTGCGCGGCAAGCCCCTTCGCGAGGCGTTTTTCGCGAGGAATTTCGGCCGCGCCGGCCTCGACTTGGGCGACACGTCCTCGCGCCCGGCGCGCCCCGAATGGGCCACCCCGAAGCTTTCGATCGACGAGCAGCTCAAGTTCCGGTACATCCTGTCGCTCGAAGGCAACGATGTCGCCTCTAACCTGAAGTGGATACTTTCGTCCGGCTCCATCGCCCTGATGCCGCGTCCGAAATACGAGACCTGGTTCCAGGAGGGGCTTCTGCGGCCATGGGTGCACTATGCCGAAATCGCTCCCGACGGCTCCGACGTGGCGCAGGTGGTGGCGCGGCTGGAGGCGCATCCCGAGGAGCGCGCCCGCCTGCGCGCCGCCGCGAATGCCTGGACGATGCGCTTTCGCGATCCCGGGCGCGAGGCGCTCGTTTCTCTGCGGGTGCTAGACCGCTATTTCCGCGCCACCGGGCAGCGCACCGGCGACGCCTCCATTCGAACAAGCCAACGCCAATGAACCTCGACGCCGCAAAATCCCTTCTTGCTGCCCATGGCCAGGAACATCTTCTCGGCTTTTACGACATGCTCGACGATTCGGCGCGCCAGGCCCTTCTGGACCAGCTCGCGGAAATCGACTTCGACCATGTGGACGCGCTCAAGGCGATGCTCCCGGCCGGCGATCGGGTCGCGGCCGCCGTCCAGGATGTCTCGGCAACGGCGCTAGAGCCAGTTGCCGTGACGACGCTGGACGCGGCCGGGCGAGCGGCCGCCGTGCGTCGTGGCGAGGAAGCGCTGCGCGTCGGCGCTGTGGGGGCGCTGCTTGTCGCGGGAGGGCAGGGGACGCGCCTCGGCTTTGACGGTCCGAAGGGCTGCTGCCCCATCGGCCCCGTTTCCGACTTCTCGCTTTTCTACTTCCATGCGCGCAAGCTGCTCGCCCGCAAGCGCAAGTACGGCCGTCCCGTGCCGCTGTATGTGATGACGAGCGCCGGAAACGACGCGGAGACGCGGCGTTTTTTCAAGCGGGAGTGTTATTTCGGACTCGCGCCGGAAGACGTGTTTTTCTTCATGCAGGGCTCCAGTCCGGCGCTTGATCCGCAGGGGCGCATGATCCTGGAGGCGCCTGGCCGCGTATTCCTTTCGCCGGACGGTCACGGCGGGGTGCTTTCCGCGTTGGAAAAGTCCGGCGCGTTCGCCGACATGCGCCGCCGCGGCGTGGAAATGCTCTACTACTTCCAGGTTGACAATCCGATGCTTGACGTGGCCGATCCCGCGTTCGTCGGGCATCACCTTGAAACCGGCGCGGATTGGACGATGAAGGTGTGCGAGCGGGCCGGCGCCGAGGAGAAAATCGGGATGCCCGCCATGCGCGACGGGCGCGTCGAGTTCTTCGAATACACCGAGCAGCCGGTGCAAATGCGCACGGGACTGGCTCCGGACGGAACATTGCGCTTCCGCTGGGGCGCCCCGGCGATTCACATGTTGTCGGTCGCGTTTCTTGAGCGCGCTGCGGGCGCGGGACTGCCTTTCCATCTGGCGCACAAGAAGGTCCCCTTCGCGGGACCCGACGGCGCGACCGTGAAGCCAGATTCCCCCAATGCCTACAAGTTCGAGAAATTCGTATTCGACGCGCTGCCGCTGGTTAAGCGCGTCCGTTGTCTGGAGTTCGACCGCAAACAGGAATTCTCTCCCGTGAAGAACGCGAAAGGCGACAAGTCGCCCGACAGCGCAAGGCGGGATCTTTCGTTCAAGTGGGAGCGGTGGCTTCGCGACGATCCCTGGTGGAGCGACTGGCTCGCGCACGCCCCGTTTGGCGGCGCGTGCCTGGGGCCTGTCGAGATCGACCCGGTGTTTGCGGATTCGCCCGAGGCCCTCGCCGAAGCGCATTCGCGTTTGTCCGGTGGCGCCGGTTTCGCCCTGCGCGAATGGGAGGGCGGACCGCTACGGTTGGGCGGCGGTCTCCTTCGGGACTAGCCGGGCCGACAACAACACGGTCGCTATTCCCAGCCACTGCAACGCGGTGATGCGTTCGCCGAAGAACGCGGCGCCCGTCGCGGCGGCGACAAGTGTCGGAAAGTATTCGAGAAAGCTCAGGTGCGAAAGGGGTACTCCTTTCTGCGCTTCGTTCCATCCAAGAAACGCGATGGCGGTCGGGAACGCGGCCAGGAATGCGATGCAGCCCCATTCTAGCCGGGTTTGCGGCGGCGTCGGGCACATGCTGGTTGCCGCGTGCCACGCAAGAAGCCAGAGCCCGCCGAAAAACACGGTCCATGCCGTGAAAGGCAGCCCGCCGAGCCGCCGCGCCAGGGGGCGCCCGCAGACCGTGTAGACGGCCCAGCACAGTCCGGACAGAAACACCAGCAGGTCGCCGCGCGACAGCGCTCCCAGTCGCAGCCCGGTGCCGTCGAGCGCCTTCAGGACGAGCAGGCTGCCCACAAAACCAACCGCGACGCAACACACGTGTCTCCAAGTGGTGTTCGAGCCGCCGAGCATCGTCAGGACGAGTACCTGCATCGGCACGTACGATTCAAGAAGTGACGCGTTTACGGACGGGACGCTTTCCTGCGCCACGAAAAGAAGCTGGGCCATCGCCGCGGAACCGACGAGGCCGAGCAGCGCCAGCTTCGCGGTGTCGCCAGCTCCGCGCGGAACCATGGCCTTGCGCCCGAGAGTCGCGAATCCCGCTCCGAAAAGCAGCGGGGCGGCAAGCAGGTAGCGCGCCATGCCCACGGACGAGGGTGCCATGCTCCCGTGTTTCATTAGCAGGTCGCCCACGGGAAACATGACGCCCCAGCAGACAATCGCCGCCGCCGCCCATAGCCAGGCGCCCATGTACCTCGGGATTCGCGCCAGCGTTCTCATTCGCGCTGCTGCGGCTGGGATACCAGATCGGCGGTGTCTACCGGCGCCGCAGGCGGCGGGACGTCGAGCGCCGAGTCCGCCACGATGGTTCCGTCGCCGGACACATGCGCGTCCGGTGGCGGGTCCAGGATGTAGACGTCCTGCCAGGACAGCCGCCCGTCCGTCACGGTGAATATCCTGTACGAGGCCTGCCGCTGCCAGAACGACGCGAAGCACGACGCCACGACGGTCGGCGGGCCGCCGTCTGCGTGTTCGGCGTATGCGTTGCGGTGGAAATGCCCCGCAAGCACCGCCTTGACGTTAGGGTGGCGGGCCAGGACGGCGCGCCACGCGGCGAGTCCGTCGGCGTTCTCCCATCCGGGGGTGAACTTGCCGTCGCTGTAGTCGTCGCAGTCGGGTACGTGGGTGCACACGAAGACCGGTTTTTCCGGAGGCGTGGCAGCGAGGCGCCTTTCGAGCCAGTCGAGCGGATCGAAGCCCGGGATTTCCGGAGCCGCGTTGCGCCGCAGGGTTTCGGTGCATATTGCGATGTAGACCGCGTTTGACGTCTCGTGCGACTGCGCCAGCGGTCCGAAATGCCTTTGGTACGCCTCCGCCGTTCTCAGAAAGCGGTTCGTCGGGTCGGAGTACTGGAAAAGGATGTCGTGGTTTCCGGGGCAGACCACCTTGGGCGCATTGATCGACGCGAGGAAGTTCGACGCGGCGCCTGCCACGTCCGGACTTTTCACTCCGTTTGACACGATGTCCCCGGTGTGGATCACGCAATCGACCTCGAACGGCAGCGCGTTGATCTGGCGGATGGCCTCGCGGTAGCGGTACTGGTGGATGGCGCGGCCCTGATGCGTGTCGGAGATTTGCACGAATCTGAACTGTCGCGCAGAGGCCCGGAACGTCAGGGCGAAGGACGCGGCGGCGGCAAGCAGCGCCACCGTCGCCGGGCAGCGGCCGATTCTGGGTTTCATCTGGCGGTTTCCTTTCGTTTCAAAGACGGTCCTGCGGGGAGCGGGCGTCGTCGCCGTAATGGTCTTCACCAGCGCCGAGTCCGAAAAGCGCCGGCAGAGCGGCGATGGACGGAATCACGGGCACTCCGCGCGCGAGCAGCCTGCTCCTCGATTCGTAGCCAGTTTCCACCAGAACGCATCCGCATCCGATTTCGCGCGCGACTTCAAGATCGTGCCCCGTGTCGCCAACCATGACTGCGTCGGAAGGCGAGACTCCAAGCGAGCGGAAAAGCTCAAGCGCGCGTTCCACCTTTGATCCGGCGAACGTGCCCTGCTGCCCGCTGACGCATTCGAAGAATCCGCGCACCCCGTGCCTGGCCAGCGCGCGTTCCAATTCGGCACCTTCCGACGCCGAGACGATCGAGAGGCCGATACCGCCCGCGCGAAGCGTCGCGAGCGCTGTCGTGGCTCCGGGTACGAGCCGAATCGATGGATGCGCCGCAAACACGGAAAAGAACCGGTCGCAGAGAGCGGGCCAGTTCTTTTCCGTCACGGCGATGCCGAGCGCCTCGTAGCAGCCGCGCGCGGGGAACGAAAACACGTCGCGGTAGCGCTCGACGGTGATTTCCGGTGAGCCCTGGTCTCGCAGGATCGCGTTCGTCCCCGCGACCGCCGCCTCCACGTCGTCCTGAAGCGTTCCGTTGAAGTCCAGTAGGACGTGGCGCGGCGCGTCCATGTGCGAAAGTCCTCAGGCCCAGCGCACGTAGCCGGGCATCGATGTGCGCCACGGGTCGGACGCAGGGACGACACGCGCCGTGAAGGCGAAAGCCCCGGTGCTGGCGCATTCGACCGTGCGCTTGAAGAGGTACAGCGACTGCGACAGCCGCTTGGCCTGCTCCATCGGAAGCGCAACCCCTCCGCTGACGTGGCCCTGCGCGTCCGGACGGCCCAGGTAGAGCTCGACGCGAACGTCGGCCGGATCTACTCCTTCAAGGCGCACCTTGGCGGAGACCTCGAACGAGTCGCCGACGACGTTGCGCCCGAGATCGCGGTCCGCCTCGACCGCCTCGACGCGCACGGAATCCCATTTCGCGAAGAGGTCGTTGCGGCGCGCAATGTCGGCTCGAATCGACTGGAACCCGTCCCCGGAAAGCCTGTCGTAGTTGGCGAGGGCGGGGGAGTAGGATCCAGCGAAGTAGTCCGATACCATGCGGGAGGACGAGAAGTTGGCGATCGACATCTTGATCGACTCCTTCATCATCCCGATCCAGCGCAGGGGAAGTTCGCCGTGCGGGCGGTCGTAGAACGCGGGCACGATTTCGCTTTCCAGCAGGTTGTAGAGCGACTGCGCGTCGTTGGCGTTCTGGAGTCCCTCGTCGCTGAACTCCTGCCCGTCGCCGATCTGCCAGCCGCACTTGGGGTCGTAGCCTTCGGGCCACCAGCCGTCGAGCGTCGACACGTGGATCGCGCCGTTCACGCAGGCCTTCATGCCGGAAGTGCCGCTTGCCTCCATCGGGCGGCGCGGCGTGTTGAGCCAGACGTCGACGCCGCGCACCATGCGCCTTGCGATGTGGATGTTGTAGTTTTCGAGGAACACGATGCGGCCCTTGACCTCGGGGTCGCGGGAGAACTCCACGATGCGCTGGATGAGCTGCTTGCCGCCGTTGTCGGCGGGGTGCGCCTTGCCGGCGAACACGATCTGCACCGGGTGAGCGGGATCCGTGAGCAGCCGCTTCAGGCGGGCCGGGTCGGAGAGAAGCAGCGTCGCGCGCTTGTAGGTGGCGAAGCGCCGCGCGAATCCGATCGTCAGGGCGTCCTTGTCCAGCACGTTGCGGCAGGCCTCGACTTCGGCAGGCGGCGCGTGCCGCCGCCGCGCGTTGCGCTCGAGTATCTCGCGCGCCGAGCGCACGAGGTGGGCACGCGCGCTTTCGTGGACGCGCCAGATCTCCTCGTCGGCGATGTGGTCGATGCGCGACGCCTGCGCCGCCGAAATTGGGGCCTTCTCCCAGTCCGGGCCGAGCACGGTGGCGTAGAGGTTTACGTTGTCTGTGCTGATCCAGGTCGGCACGTGGATGCCGTTGGTGACGTGGCCAATCGGCACTTCGTCGGTCGGGAAGTCGGGCCAGAGATGGTGCCACATGTCGCGCTCGACGACGCCGTGGAGCTTCGCGACTCCGTTGTTGAAGAGCGAGCAGCCGAGCCCGAGGATCGTCATCGAAAGCTCGTCGCTTTTGTCGCCCGGGGCGCGGCCGAGGTTCTTGACGGTTTCGGCCGGGAGTCCGCCTTCGCGCTCGAACGCCTCAAGCTGCGGCCAGAGCAGCGAGAGCGGGAACGTCTCGTTGCCGGCCGGGACCGGGGTGTGCGTCGTGAAGACCGACGTGCGGCGCACGAACGCCTTCGCCTCGTCGTACGTCAGGCCGTTGCGCGCCATCGTCTTGGCGATGCGCTCCGGTCCGAGGAACGCGGCGTGGCCCTCGTTCATGTGCGAGCAGGCGACTTCGAATCCAAGCGCCTCAACGGCGCGCAGTCCGCCGACGCCGAGCAGAACCTCCTGCCGCAGTCTGTTGAGCTTGTCGCCGCCGTAGAGCTGGCCGGTCACGCCGCGCAGCTCGGCGGGGTTTTCGGGAATGTTCGAGTCGAGCAGGATCAGTGGAATGCGCCCGACGTCGAGCTTCCAGGCCGTGAAGCGAAGCGCCCCCTCGGCGAGCGGCACTTCGAGCAGCAGCGGCCGCCCCGACGCGTCAAGGCAGCGCGTCACCGGCAGGCGGTGCACGTCGTTTTCGGGATATCCTTCCACCTGCCAGCCGTTGGCGTCGATCGTCTGCTCGAAATATCCTTCGCGGTAGAACAGTCCGATGCCCACGAGCGGCAGATCAAGGTCGGAAGCGCTCTTGAGATGGTCTCCTGCGAGAATGCCCAGACCGCCGGAATAGATGTGTACGCTTTCGTGCAGACCGAATTCCATCGAGAAATAGGCTATGACGCGGCGATGGGTTTCGCCGGGCACCGCCCAGTGCCTGGAAGTGAGGACTTCCTTCTCGAATTGCGCGCGCACGGATTCAAGATGCGCGAGGAACGACGCGTCTGCGGAAAGCTCTTCGAGGCGTTCCTGCCCGACATGCGCGAGCAATCTGACCGGATTGAATTCCAGTTCGCGGAAAAGCGACGGGTTCACGCGGCGGAAAAGCGCCGCCGCGTCGACGTTCCAGCACCACCAGGCGTTGTTGGCGAGCGTTTCCAGAAACGAAAGGTTTTCCGGTACTTTGGGCGAGACGTTGAACGATGTGAAGTTCGGCATGGCTGAATCTTGTTCGGTTCCGGGCGCGGTCGCGACATGCGGCTGCGGCTGTGCGAACGGGCCGGAAGTCTACCCGAACGGCCCTTTCGGCGCAAGACTCCGCCGTCGCCGTCGCGAATCCCGGCACGGCAGCGGAACCGCGCGGATTTTTCGCTTCCATTTTTTTGCGCGATGCGCTAGCATTCCCCGCACGACGCATCTGGCTCCATGCGTGGCGGCCAAGGCCGCTTCCCGCTCTGGGAATCTCCTGAATCGTCGTAAGCGTTGTTTTGCGCCCGTAGCTCAGTCGGTCAGAGCTGGGGACTCATAATCCCTAGGTCGTTGGTTCAAGTCCAACCGGGCGCACCATTTTCGAAGCACGAATGGAGATTTCGCGAATGCGGTCTTTGTTCGCGGCCGGAGTTTTGTTCCGTTCCGGCGTCAGCGCGGCAGAAAGCGCGATAGCAATGCGACGACGGCGGTATCGGTTCGAAGCGGGCGCTCTCCGAGCGATATGCGCCGGAAGCCACGCTCTTCGAAGAGATTCAGTTCGAAGTCGCTCCAACCGCCTTCAGGGCCGACGGCCACAAGCGCAGGCGGCGTAGTGTCCGCGCCTGCCGTCGCGGCACCGTCTGCGCCTGCGGGCGCGGTTCGGGCGGGTGCGACGCCGAAATCGGCTGCGGACTGATGGGCGTCGGTTCCTGAGGGATGGGCAATGAAGCGCCGTTCCGCTGGGTACAGCGCCGGCAATTCATCCTGAACGAGCGGCTTGAGTCGCCTGCAAAGGCGGATTTGCGGCAAGATGGTGTCCCCGGCCTGGGAAAGGCCTTCCAGCAACAGGGGACGAACGCGCGCTTCGTCAAGCAACGCCGATCCCCAGTAGGATTTTTCGACTTTTTCGGCTGCGGTGATGAACACATGCGCCGGGCCGAGCGCCGCAAGCTGCGGCAGCAGCCTGCGCAGGCATTTGGGGCGGGGCAGGGCGAGCAGGAGGTCCGCGCCGCAGCGCGGCGGCGGCGGCGAACCGGGGCCGAGCTCCACTTCGCACCGCGATTCCGAGCAGGCCAGGATTTTCGCCGTGTCGTATCTCAGTCCGCCGATTTCGCCGACACGGAGCGTGTCGCCAGGCTTTGCGCCGAGCACCGAAAAGACGTGCCGGGCGCGTTCACCGCCGAACGCGACGGTGTCTCCACCGCCGCGTTCGGCGCATTCGAAAACGATTCTGTTCAACGGTCCTGACTGGATTCAGGCTTTCAGTCCTGGATCTGGTGCGTCTTGAGGCGGTGGAAGTAGTCGCGCGTCAGCCGCCCGACTGTCGGGGAGAGCAGTATGAGAGCCACGAGGTTCGGAAACGCCATCAGGCCGTTGAACGTGTCGGCGACGCCCCAGACGACGGAGACGGTCAGGTAGGGTCCGATGAACACGACGACTACGTACAGCAGACGGTAGATCCCGACGATCGTCCTGTGCTTCGTGCCGACGAGGTATTCGAGGCACTTCTCGGAGTAGTAGTCCCATCCGAGAATCGTCGTGAAGGCGAAGAACGCCAGCGCGACAGAGAGGAAGAGCGGGCCGACGACATTGGCGTTTGGCAGGAACGAAAGGCCCCTGGTGAATGCCTCGATCGTGATGTCGACGCCCTTGAGTCCAAGCGAGGGCTCCCAGGTGCCGGTGACGACGATCGCCAGACCGGTCATGGTGCATATCACGATCGTGTCGATGAAAGTTCCGGTCATGCAGACGAGGCCCTGGCGCACAGGTTCGTTCGTCTTCGCGGCGGCGGCGGCAATCGGGGCCGAGCCAAGCCCGGCCTCGTTGGAGAAGATTCCGCGCGCGATGCCCTTCTGCATGGCGATGAAAATCGTGCCGACCATGCCGCCGGTGAATGCCTTGGGATTGAACGCCGCCTTGACGACGAGCTCCAGAGCCGCCGTCACCTTGGAAAGGTTGCCGAGTAGCAGGAACGCGCAGATGATCACGTAGAACACGGCCATGAACGGCACCACGATCGTCGAAACGCTGGCGATGCGCTTGAGGCCGCCTATGACGACGAGCGCGACGCAGAGCGTGACGACGACGCCGGTGACGGCGATGGCCCAGGAGTAGTGCGATCCGAAAAGCTCGAACCCTGGCGCAACGAAGCCGGGATCGGTGCCGTTTTCGTAGACGCAGAGGCGGAAGAAACGATCGGCGGCGGAGGTGATGCCCTGGATCTGCGTGATTGTGCCGATGCCCATGATGCCGGCCACGACGCCGAACACGGCGAACAACACGGCGAGCCACTTGAATTTCGAGCCGAGGCCCTTTTCGATGTAGTAGAACGGGCCGCCGAGGACCTTGCCGTCGGGGGACACTTCGCGGTACTGCACGGCAAGCAGGCCTTCGGCGTATTTCGTGGCCATGCCGAAGAATGCGGCGACTTCCATCCAGAAGAGCGCGCCGGGGCCGCCAGTCCCGATCGCCGTCGCGACGCCCACGATGTTGCCAGTGCCGATGGTGGCGGAGAGGGCGGTGCAAAGCGCGCCGAAGCTGCTCACCTCCCCGTGGCCGTCGGATTCCGTCGCGAACGTGTAGCGGAACGCGCGCTTGAGGTTGAAGAGATGGACGAGGCGCAGAATGCACGTCAGCAGAATCCCGGTGACCAGAATCGCTCCGATGAGCGTCGGCCCCCACACGAAGTCGTCGGCCTTGTTGACGACGGCGGTGAGATTGTCGAGCCAAGCGCTCTTGGCTTCGGACGTGGCGGCGACGTCGGCGTCCTCCGGTTTCGTGATTTCTGCGGCGATGGTGGCGAGGGCCGTGGCGCCGGGCGCGGCTGCCGACTCCTGTTCGGCCTGCGCCGATTCAGCTGACGCGGGGGCTGCGGGAACGGCGGTTTCCTGCGCGCGGAGCGGCGCGACGGCGAATGCCAGCGAGAACGCCAGCAACTGGGCAATCGTGGTTTTCATTTGATTTCTTGTTTTCAGGGGCGGATGGGAGATCGTTGCCGGGGCGCCGTGGGATGCGGCGGCGCGGCGTGCGCGTGGAGGGCGGTGGCAGGCGGGGGACTTCAGACGTCCTCGATTCCGAAGAGCACAGGCTCTCCGCCGGACGCGTTGGAGTCGCGAATGCGACTGAGCGCGGCGTCCACCGCGGAGCGTTTCGCCTCGTGGGTCAGCACGATCACCGTGGCGAAACCGTCCTTCGCGCCGCGCTGCACCGCCGATGCGATGGAGACTCCGTTTTCTCCGAACGCGGCGGTGGCCGCGGCCAGCGAGCCGGGGGCGTCGCGCAGGGAAAGGCGCACGTAGAAGCGCGAGACGCCGTCGCCGATCTTCTTGATCTTCGGCGCCTTGGCGGCGCAGGGCATGGAAACGGGCCGATGGGTGCCGGCGGCGAGGTTGCGCGCGGCGTCGGCGATGTCGCCGATCACGGTGCAGGCCGTAGGCAGACGGCCTGCGCCGCGTCCGTAGTACATTGTCCAGTCGTCCAAATCGCTTTGCACCATGGCCGCGTTGAACACGCCCGACACGGAGCCGAGCATGCCGTCGGCCTTCACGAGCGTCGGATCGACGCGCAGCTCAAGCCCGTCTTCGCCGGACTTGACGATGGCCAGGAGCTTTATCCTGTAGCCAAGCGAACGAGCCTGCTCGATGTCCTCCGCGCTGACAACGCCGCGTATGCCGCGTACTGGAAGCGAGTGGACGTCGGGCTGGAACCCGTGCGCCAGGGCGGCGAGAATCGCGGCCTTGTGCAGAGTGTCGAAGCCGTCGACGTCGAGCGTCGGGTCCGCCTCCGCGAAGCCGAGCCGCTGCGCGTCGGCGAGGACGTCCTCGAAGCGGCCGCCGTCTTTTTCCATGGCGGAGAGGATGTAGTTGCACGTGCCGTTGAGAATGCCGTAGATTGTCTTGACGCGTGCGCCGGCGAGGCCGTCGCGCAGCGAGCGGATGACGGGGATGCCGCCGCCGACCGAGGCACCGAAGAAAAGGTCGACGCCGCGTTCGCTCGCCAGCGCGAACAGTTCGGCTCCGCATTCGGCCAGAAGCTTCTTGTTGGCCGTCACGACCGGCTTGCCGGCTTCGAGCGCCTCGCGGACGAACGTCTTGGCCACGCCCGTGCCGCCGATCAGTTCGACAACCACGTTCACCGCGGGGTCGTGGATCGTGGCGCGCGCGTCGCTCACGAGCGTTCCAGGCGGGAGGGCGACGCCGCGATCCGTCGTGGTGTCCAGATCGGCCACGCGTACGAGCCGGATGTCCAGACCGGTGCGCTCGCGGAGAACGTCCCCGTTTTCGAGCAGACCTTTTGCAACGCCGGCACCGACCGTGCCGAACCCAAGTATTCCAACGCCGATTTCCGTCATGTCATGCAAAGCCGACCGCGCCGTGCATCGGCGCGGATGAAGTGGCGGAAGCGGATTCTAGCAAACAAACGCTTTCCCCGCAACGGGGGGGGGGCGGGCGTTCGCGCCGGCGCGGGCGATCCGGGTATGGAATCGGAAGGCGCGTTGTGGTAGGATTGGGGAAAAGGACGCGGGGCATTTCCATGAAGCAGGGGTTCGGAGACATTGCGCAAAAGGCGCTGGCGGCGGTGGCGGTCGCGGCGGCGGCGGGGCTGTTCGCGTTTCTTGCGGGGTGCCGCTCGTTCAGGCGTCCGGAAATGGACATACGGGGCCGGACGAAGACCGTGGTCAGGATGGAGGTGACGGGGTACGACTCCGGGCCGCGCTCATGCAACTGGAAGCGCAATTGGTACGGGCGCCCCGTGATCGCGAGCGGCCCGAACAAGGGAAAGCCTAAGGCCGTCGGCATAACTGCCAGCGGGAAGCGGGCTAAGCGTGGCACCGCCGCCGCCGACCCGAAGTACTATCCTTTTGGCACCGTCATGTACGTTCCGGGATACGGATGGGCGGTGGTGGAGGACACCGGTGGCGCGATCAAGGGGCCAAACCGCCTCGATCTCTGGTTCGGCACGGAGCGCGAGGCGCTGAAATGGGGGCGGCGAAAGGGAGTGGCGGTCTCCGTCTGGAAGAAGCCATGAACGACGGGTTCGTGGAAATCCGCGGGGCGCGGGAGCACAATCTCAAAAACGTCTCGCTGCGCATCCCGCACGGCAAGATATCCGCCTTTGCGGGCGTGTCGGGGTCCGGCAAGAGTTCGCTGGCGTTTGACACGCTTTTCGCCGAAGGCCGGCGTCGCTATCTGGAGAGCCTGCCGGGACGTGCGGCCGCGGGGCTGGAAAAGCTGCACCGCCCGGCGGTCGATTTCGTTGACGGACTGGCGCCGGCGATAGCGGTGGCGCAGGGCGATGTCGCGCCCGGACCGCGCGCTATCCTCGCCACCGAAGCGGATCTTCTCGATCCGTTCCGGCTGCTTTTCGCGCACGCCGGGACCGCGCACTGTCCGAGATGCGGCCGCGTCGTCCGCGCCATCGAGCCCGGCGCGCTCGCCGAACGGCTGCTCGCGATGCCGGAGGGAACCAGGCTGGCGATCTTGTCGCCGATGCTGAGGAAACGCGGCGGGGGAAATGCGGCGCGTCAGGCGGTCCGCGACGCCGAAGAGACGCTGGAGGAGGCTCGCCGCGCCGGATTCGTGCGCGTCAGAATCGACGGCGAAATGCGGTCGCTCGACGAACTGGACGCCGGTGCCGGTTCCGGCGCGAGGGAAATCGACGCAGTTGTCGACCGCATCGTGGTGCGCGAGGGGATCCGCGCGCGGCTTGTCGATTCCGTGGCGCTGGCGATGGAGCGCAGCGGCGGCGAAATCAGGATCCTTTCGTGGGCCGCAGGCTCGAACGCTGCGCCCACGCTGCGCAACGAATCGTCGCGTTTCTTCTGCCCTGACTGCGAATTGGCGCTTCCACCTCTGACCCCGGAGCGGTTTTCCTTCCTGTCCCGCGCGGGTGCCTGCGAAAAGTGCGAGGGGACTGGGCTGGACGATTCTGGAAACGTCTGCAAGTCGTGCGGCGGCGCCAGGCTGCGGCCCGAAGTCGTCGCGTGCCGGCTGCCGCTGTCGGAGGATGATGGCGACGGACCGAATCTTCCGGAACTACTTTCGCGCCCAGTTTCCGAACTGCGCGGCTGGACGGAGCGCGCACGGGCCGCCATGTCGCGCGGCGGGGCGTCAGCGGAGTTGGCGGCGACGCTGCTTCCGGGCATAGCCGAAAGGCTCGGATTCCTTGCTAGGGCCGGACTGGGCTACCTGGCGCCATGGCGCGCCGCGTCCACGCTCAGCGGCGGTGAGCTCCGCCGCGTCCGCCTTGCCGCCGCGCTCGGACGCCGGCTTGGCGGCGCGCTGTACGTGCTTGACGAGCCTGCCGCCGGACTGCATCCATGCGACACGGAGCTAATCGTCCCGCTCCTGAAGTCGCTTCGCGACGCCGGAAACACGGTCGTGGTAGTCGAACACGACGAGACTACCCTGCGCGCGGCGGACAGGATATTCGAATTCGGCCCCGGAGCCGGAGCGGAGGGCGGCCGCATCGTGAGGGAGGGGCCGCCGTCGGAATTCTTTCCGCGTCGGCCCGCGGCACCCGGCGGCGCGATGGCGGCCGTCGCTGTCCGGCCGCCGCCGCCGGCGAAGGGGAGTATCCGCGTCATCGGCGCATCGGCGAACAACCTGCGTGGAATCGACGTCGATTTTCCGCTCGGAAGATTCACCGTCGTCACCGGCGTTTCCGGGTCCGGAAAGACGTCGCTCGTGCGCGACGTGCTGGCGGCGACCCTGGCGGCTGGGCGCCCCGTGAACTGCAAGGCCGTTGTCGGCGCCGCCGCGGCAAGCCGCGTCGTGGAGGTCGGCCGGGCCGCGCGCGTCCGCAACACGCGCTCGATCGTGCTGTCCGCGTGCGGGGCGTTCGAAACGCTGCGGGGACTCTACGCCGCGACGCCGCTTGCGAAGGCGCGCGGGTACGGGCAGGCGCGCTTCAGCTTCAACGCGCGCGGCGGGCGCTGCGAGGCCTGCGGCGGGGAAGGCGTCACTAGACTGAAAATGGGCTTTCTTCCCGACATCGAAACCGCCTGCGAAACGTGCGGGGGGCGCCGCTTCAACCGCGAAACGCTCGAAGTGCACTGGATGGGCCGCTCCATCGCCGACACGCTCGAGATGACGGCGTCTGAAGCGGCCGTCGAATTTTCCGCCGTGCCGGCGCTGTCCCGGATACTCTCGGCGCTCGTCGAGGCGGGACTCGGGCATCTGGCTCTCGGCCAGCGCACAGCATCGCTGTCTGGCGGCGAAATGCAGCGCCTTCTTCTTGCGACCGAGCTTTCGAAGCCAGGACGCGGATTCCGCGCGACGCCTCCGGAGCGTACCCTGTACCTGCTCGACGAACCGGGTGCCGGCCAGCATCCGTTGGATCTGGAGCGGCTTCTCGCGACGCTGCTGCGGCTGCGCGACGCGGGGGGCACGGTCGTCGCGGTGGAGCACCATCCGCAAATTGCGCGGCGCGCGGACTGGATAGTCGATCTCGGACCTGGCGCCGGCGAAGGCGGCGGCGACTTGGTCGTGCAGGGAACGCCGGACGAAGTGCGGCGGTGCGCCGCGTCGAAACTGGCGCCGTTTCTGTGAAGGCGGTTCCGGCGGCAAGGGGAGCTCGGACATGATTCTGCACGTGGACATGGATGCGTTTTTCGCGGCGATCGAACAGCGCGACCGCCCGGAACTGCGCGGCAAGCCGGTCATAGTGGGAGCCGGGCCGCACGAGCGCGGCGTCGTGTCCACCTGCTCGTACGAGGCGCGTCGCTTCGGCGTGCACAGCGCAATGCCGTCGCGCGAGGCATTCCGCCTTTGTCCGCAGGGCGTGTTCCTGCCGCCGGACATGGAGCGCTACGGGGCCGTGTCCGCCGCGGTCTTTTCGATTTTCGAGCGCTACACGCCGCTCGTCGAGGGACTGTCGTGCGACGAGGCGTTTCTTGACGTTTCTGGCGCGCGGCTGCTTTTCGGCGACGCGGAGACCATCGCGCGGCGGATCCGCTCCGACATCGCGACCGAGCTGCGCCTCACGGCGTCCGTCGGAGTGGCCCCGAACAAGTTTCTCGCGAAACTGGCATCCGACCTGCGCAAGCCGGACGCCCTTGTGGTCGTGCCGGAAGGCGACGATGCCATACGCGAGTTTCTCGCGCCGCTTCCGGCGACGCGGATTTTCGGCGTCGGCAAGGCGACGGCGCGGATTCTGGAAGCCCATTGCATCCGCACGATAGGCGACATCCAGCGCGCGGATCTCGCACGCCTCGCGCGCCTTGTCGGGAACGCGGCTGCGGCGGCTCTGAAGGATCTCTCCTTCGGGCGCGACTCGCGCGAAGTGGAAACGGAGCGCGAGGAAAAGTCGATTTCCCGGGAACACACATTCGACGAGGACGTCTCGGACCGGAAGACAGTCGAGGAAACGCTTCTTGAGCTGGCGTCGGACGTGGCGCGCCAGGTGCGCGCCGCTGGGCGGTGGGCCGCCACCGGGAAGCTCAAGCTGCGCACCGACGACTTCCGCACGGTCACCAGGCAAATCCGGTTCGGGCGGCCATGCCGCGACGACATTTCGTACCGTGAAACCGCGCTGGCGCTTTTCGGGGAGTCGCTTCCGGCGCGCCCGGTGCGGCTCGTGGGGTTCGGGGTTTCCGGTTTTTCCGATTCGCCGCCCCCGCCGGTGCAGCCGGATCTGTTCGGACCGCCGGCGGATTCCGGGAAGGAGGAGAAGCGCGACGCGCTTTTTTCCGCCGTGGACGAAGCGCGGATCAGGTTCGGCGCCGCGCTTGGACTGGGCGTTCCGCGAAAAAATCCCGGGCGCCGTTGAAAGGCCGGGCGCATTGCGCTACAATTGGTGCCAAGCCGCGCGCGTGTTGCGACGCGGCGTCGCAAATCCAAGTGCAAATGAAAGACTCCAGACAACACCGCCACGAATTCATCAGTCGCGCCGCGCTCGTCGCGTCCGCGCTCGCCGCAGCCATGTTCGCAATGCCGACAGCCGCACACGCCGGGCTTGGCGCATGGGGCGGCGTCGTGGACACCGAGACCTTCGAACGGGGCGTGGCCTTCGGCGGCGACCTGGAAATCGAAGCCCTGCCCTGGATCCATCTGCGCCTGCGCGGCGGCTTTGAGGGTGGATTCGACGACCTTTCGCTTTCCGAGGCCGGTTTCACCGCGGGCAACAACGCCAAGCGCGTTCTGGCGGACATCGGGGTGGATCCGTCGAAGGCCACGCTGGAGGACTTTTCCGTGGTGCCTGTAGAGGCCGGCCTGATGCTGCGCCCGCCTGCCCTGTTCGGGGTGCTCGCCATCTACGGCGGCGGCGGTGCTGGCTGGTACTACATGCCGGGATTCGACGTCACGTACAATGGCCGCACGGTTTCCACGGATTCGGTTTCGAACATGGTTGGCTGGTGGGCCGCCGCCGGCGCGGAAATCGACTTCCCGGTCGTCAAGGTGTTCGCCGAGGCGAAGTACCGCTCCGCAAGCAAGGACAACGAGACGTTCGAGCTCGACTTCGCCAACGGCAAGGCCGGCGCCTTCAGGGGCGACGTCGATTTGACCGGCCTGACCGTCATCGGCGGAATCAGGTTTTCATGGTAGGCGTCGCGTCGGAGGCCAAGCGCGCGTTGCGGCGCCTGGCGCGCGCGCTTCGCGAAGAGCACGCCGCTGACCCGCCGAGTTCCGTTCTTTCCGCGCTTTCGCGCTTGCCTCAGTGGGGGCGCGCCGGAACGACGCTTCTCTATCTGCCGCAGGGACCATGGGAGCCGCCGACCGCCGATCTTGTCGCAGATCGTCTGGCGGCGGGGCGGCGCGTCTGCGTGCCGGCCTGGGTCCCCGCCGCGGTGTCTGGATCTTGCGTCTGGCCGGAGCCGGGCACGTATGCCCCTGCGCTGTACGCCGGCGCCGCGGAGGCGCTCGCGAACGGTCCGCTTGGCATTCCGGAACCAGCCAATCCGATTTGGGTTCGCCCCGAGGAAATCGACTTGTTCGTCGTGCCGGGGATGCTGTTCGACCGAAAGGGCCGTAGACTCGGGCATGGCAAGGGCTATTTCGACAGGATACTGTCGGGCCGCAGACATGACGCCGCAGTGGTGGCGCTGGCCTACCCGTGGCAAATGACCGACGGCGACCTTCCCGACGAGCCGCACGATGTCGCGATGGACGCCGTGGTGTTTCCGGACGGGATCGCCGGGCGCTGACGACCGCAACCGACCATCGACGATGAGCGCCGTTTCAAATGCTGTTTTTAGGAGGGCCGCGTTCCTCGCACGCGGCGGCTTCGCATGAACTACAAACGTTTTCGCAACGAGGAGACGCGCACGTCCGTCCTGTCGGGCGTCCGCTCCGGTACGGAAGAGGCGTGGGGGCGCTTCTTCGACATCTACGCCGGCTACGTCTACGGCCTGGCCCGACGGGCCGGGATGTCTGTCCCGGACGCCGACGAAATCGTCCAGACCGTGTTTTCCGGGCTTTCGGCTCCAGGCGGGTTCGACGGATACGAACGCGGCAAGGGGTCCTTCCGCTCATGGCTGCGGCGCCGCGTCGAATGGAGGATCGTGGACAAACGGCGGACCCGCGTCTCCGTGTTTCCGCCGCCGGCCGAGGAGGAGATCGACTTCGACGCGATCCCGGCGCCGCCGGAAGCCGCCGGACCCGACGACGCGGACTGGATGGAGGCGGCGCGCGACGAGGCGTTGCGCCGCCTGCGCGAATCGTCCGCCCCCGAACACTTCGCCATCTTCCATGCAAGCGTCGTCGAGGAGCTGCCGACGGAAAGCGTAATGAACATCTACCACGTTTCCCGCGACAATCTCTACCAGATCCGCAAGCGCATGAAATCCGCGTTCGCCAAGCTCCTTGTCCAGGCGTTGGACGACATCGACGCTCCACTTCTCCCATGAATGTTCCAGGCGGCGATTCCGAGTCGGACCGGCGCGCCACGTTTGGTCCACACCGCCCCAGGCGGATAATCCGCGTTAGCAAGGCAAATGTTCA
The DNA here is from genome assembly GCA_946624575.1 of uncultured Verrucomicrobiota bacterium. Lineage (GTDB taxonomy): Bacteria > Verrucomicrobiota > Kiritimatiellia > RFP12 > UBA3636 > UBA3636. The sequence goes on along the minus strand of CAMOSH010000006.1, from coordinate 21,073 downwards.
AAACGGGGATCCCCCGGCGATCCGGCTCTCCACGTTTGGTCCTTACCGCCCCATCCGGAAAATAGGCGAAGGCGCTCACGGCGAAGTGTCGATCGCAACGGGGCCGGAAGGATACGTGGCGCTGAAGGTCAGCAGGAAACCCGACGATCCGGAGCGGTTGGCGGACTGGGAGCGGGAAAAGCGCGGCTGGGCGCTGTTGTCACGCATTCCGCCGCATCCCGGCATCGTGAGGGTTTTCCGCAGTTCCGAAACCAAGGACGGAGAGGCGTTCTGGGTCGCGATGCAGCTCGCGGATTCCGAGATGCAGGCGACTGGCCCCTCCCTCGAAGACTACAGTCCGCTCACGCTCGCGTCCGTGGCGGAATCGGAAGTTGCGCTCCCGCTTGCGCGCGTCTTGAAGATCGGGGAGGCGCTGGCCTCCGCGCTTGAGCATTTGCAGAAACACCATCTGCTGCACCGCGACGTGAAACCCGGCAACGTGCTGTTTGTCGGAGGAAAGCCGGTGATCGCCGACGCCGGACTGGTGGTGGACGTCAGGGAGGCCGCTTCTCTCGTCGGCACCCCGGGTTACGTTCCGCCGGAAAATCACGGCACGCCGCAGGGCGACGTGTTCAGTCTCGGCAAGACGCTCTGGCGCATCGGCACCGGGCGCTCGCCTGAAGAGGCGGGTTTTGCGCCGTGCGCCGAGGCCGACACGGACGATCCCGATTTCTGGCGGTTTCTCGCCATTGTCGGCAAGGCGACTAACCCGTCTCCCGGCAGGCGCTTCCGCTCCGCGAAAGCCATGCGCCGGGCGATCGCCAAACTTCGCTTCGCGCACGCAGTGCGCGCCAGCCGCCGCGCCCGCCTCGTCGCGATTGCCATCTTGCTTCCGTTCATAATCCCCGCAATCTGGAATTTCGTGAATTTTAGGGTTCTAATGCTTCAGGCTGACTGGGTGAAAGCCCAAACGGTCTGGCCTTTTCCCTACAAAATCCTCAAGCCGCTGCTTGCGCCCAAGGTTTACGAAAAACCATCGTGGGAATGGATCGATGAAATGCAGAAGTCAATCGAGGAAAACGCCAAGGAGCTGCGGCAATCGGCGGATGGCCGTTAGCGAATGGCCAATGGTCTCCTGCCTGTCGCCGGGGCCAGGATCCACAAGTCGAACCGACGCGCCAGCGACGAATAAATATCGACCTCCTCCGCAGGGGAAAAACCATGGCAGCCGTCTCCAGCGAGCAGTTCGACCGGTGAGGCGCAGTTCGTCAACGCCGCGAACATGGCCTCGGACTGCGCGAACGGAATCACGGTGTCTCCCCGGTTGTGGCAAAGGACAACCGGAGCGGCGATGTCCGACGCGCGGTTGACTGGACTCAAGTCCGCAAGGCGCGCCATTGCCAACGGGTCGGACGGGTCGCCGAATTGCCTGAAAAGCGCCAGTTTCCCGGTTCCCCTGTCGCGCCCGCCTTCCTTCTCGATGCGCTCGGCTTCGCCTGCGACGAGCGCCGGAAGATCGAACGCACCGAAAAACGAAACGCCACCAGCGCAGGACTCCGGATGCAGCGCGAGCAGCGCCAGAACGCAGTATCCGCCCCACGACCCGCCGAGCAGAACCGGCTTTGACGACGCGACCGGAAGACGCGCGTCGCCCCGCACCGCCTCTATCATGCCGAAGATGTCGTCCAATGCCCGCTGGATGCCGTCGGCGCCCCAGCCGTCCAGCCTGAATTCGAGCCCGAACCCCGACGAACCCCGGTAGTTGGGTTGAAGGACGGCAAAGCCAGAATCGACGAGCGCCCAGACGCGTTCGTCGAATGTCGCGTCCGACAGCGTGCCGGGTCCGCCGTGCGGAAATACGACAAGCGGGAAAGGCCCGTCGCCTCCCGGAAGCGAAACGATCCCGGAAACCGTCTCTCCGTCCCGTGCCCGCCAGCGGAACACCTCCCGGCGCATTGGCGAAATGTTCCCGCCGAACCGGGACAGAGTCCGGACCAATCCCGAACGCACGTCAGTTTCCATCCAAACCGGAGGTCGGTCGGCGAAGCGGCATTCCACGATCCACCTGTCCGGACTCGTTGGCGATTGTTCGATCCATTCCGGACGGCAGCCCGGAAACGCCTCGCAAAGCCGCCGCTCGGCAGCGGCCATGGCGGCGTCGAACCACTCGTTGGACGGCCCGTGCTCATCCAGCCAGCGGACTCCCGCAAGACGCCAGCTGGGACTTCCGGCGTCTTCGGCGAAAATCGGCCCTAGCAGGTCGTGCCGGCCATTCGTGGGGGTGAGGCACTCGACGGTTCCGGCGGCGACATCGAACCGTTTCAGGCAGCGGATTTCCGATCCGCGGTCGGAAATGGCAATTACGCCGCCCCGATCAAATCCCGCGACAAAAGAGAATTCCCCGGGAACGGATCGTTCGAGGAATGCCCAGTCCAGAAATGCGCCGAGGCGGTCCTCCCGCCCTCCAGCGAGAAAAAAAGCGTCCCGATCCGGATCGGTGGATCGTGCGGCGGCTTCAGGCTCCGGACCGGCGCGGACCTCGGAATTCGTCGTCGGAACGCCATCGTGGCCATACGACCACGCCACGTTTTGGCAATACTCGAAAAGCGCGATGCGGACGTCGCGCGGGCTTTCCTCCGCATGGGCAGACCCTGCTAGTGAAGCGGCAAGGCACCCCGCAACCACTAGCGGAAGGGGCCGGATCATGGAGAGAGACCTGAAAACGACGGCCCGCATGGAAGCAAAAGCCGCCATGCGGGCCGCGACAACTCGCTAGTAGGAGCCTTGGAACCCGCTGCCCTTGCACCACGGGCAGCGGAACGGGCCGCGTCCGTTGTTGCTCAATCCGTTGCCCTTGCACAGGCTGCAGACAATGTTGTTCACGCCCTGTTCGTGCCTGTGGCTGTTGAACGCGACGGCGAAAGCCGGAGCGGCGGCGGCCGCGATTGCGACGGCGGCGATCAAGATTTTCTTTTTCATTGTGTGTGTTGCGTTGAATGTTGCGAACGGACACTATGTCCGCTCAATATGTCATACGCGCGCCGGAGGGGAATCTGACAAAAGGGTCTCAAAAAAGGCAACGCCCCGCACCGAAAGGACGGTACGGGGCATTGCGGTCGCGAATCGCGCGCAGCGCGCGCTGGACGCTGTTACTTCGCGTCGAGCGCCGCGACGCCGGGAAGGACCTTGCCTTCGAGGTATTCGAGGGAGGCGCCGCCGCCGGTGGAGATGTGGGACATCTTCGGGGCGAGGCCGCTCTTCTTCACAGCGGAGACGGAGTCGCCGCCGCCGATGATCGAGGTGCCGCCGTTCGCCTTGACCTCGGCGACTGCCGCCGCCACGCCGAACGTGCCCTTGTTGAACTTCTCCATCTCGAAGCAGCCCATCGGGCCGTTCCAGACCACGGTCTTGGCGGTCTTCACGGCGTTGGAGAAGAGCTCGATCGACTTCGGGCCGATGTCGAGGCCCATCCAGCCGTCGGGGACGTCCTCGCCGACGATCTGCGTGTTGGCCTCGGGGTCGAACTTGTCGGCCGCGACGCTGTCGACGGGCAGGAGGAACTGCACGCCGCGCTCCTTCGCGAGCGCCATCATCTCGCGGGCGTAGTCGAGCTGGTCGTCCTCGCAGAGCGAGTTGCCGATCGCGTGGCCCTGGGCCTTGAGGAACGTGTAGGCCATGCCGCCGCCGATGACGAGCGTGTCGACCTTGCCGAGGAGGTTCTTCACGACCGCGAGCTTGTCGGAGACCTTGGCGCCGCCGAGGATCGCCGCGAACGGGCGGACGGGGTTCTCGACCGCGTTGCCGAGGTATTCGATCTCCTTCTCCATGAGGAAGCCGGCGACGCACGGGGCGCCCTTGGCCTTCATGAACTCGGTGACGACCGCGGTGGAGGCGTGGGCGCGGTGCGCGGTGCCGAAGGCGTCGTTCACGTAGACGTCGCCGTAGGAGGCGAGCTTCTCGGCGAGCTTGCGCTGCTCCTCCTTGAGCGCCTTCTTGGCGGCCTTGAAGGTCGCCTCGTCCTCGCCGTCCTTCTGCTTGCGCTTGGCCTGCTCCTCCTTGTGGTAGCGCGTGTTCTCGAGCACGAGCACGTCGCCGTCCTTGAGGGCGGCCACTTCGGCGTCGGCTGCGGCGCAGTCTGCCGCGAAGGCGACTGGCTGGCCGAGCTTTTCGGCGAGCGCGTCCGCGACGATCTTCATCGTGGTGTCGGCGGTGATGCCCTTTTCGTCGGGACGGCCCATGTGGGACATGAGGACGAGCTTGCCGCCGTGCTCGATCACGTATTTGATCGAGGGCAGGGCGCCGACGATGCGGGTGTCGTCCTTGATCTTGCCTTCCTTCACCGGAACGTTGAAATCGACGCGCATCAGGACGCGCTTGCCCTTGACGTCTACGTCGCGGAGAGTCTTTGTGTTCATCTTTTTTTTGCGTTGACGCCGCCTGTGCGGCGGCCTGTGTTGTTTGTGAAAACGGGCGCGGATACTACCAGAAACCGGCCGACAATGAAAGCCCCCGCAAGCATTTGCGTTATTTCGCTTGCACAAGAAAGGGCTTTGGCATAGACTCCGCGCCCCTCCTGCGGGTGCAGGAGTGTGCGGCGCGGTTGGGCGCCGCCGGTTTTTCGTTTGGAATCAACCCACAACGATATGGAGAATGCAAAGATGAAAAAGCAAACAGCTACCGCGACCAAGAAGGCTCCCGTCCGCCGTGCGGCGGCGGCGAAGGCCGCAACCGTCGCGAAACGCACCGCGCGCCCCGCTGGCCCCAAGCCTGAGCGCAAGGTCATAACTGTCCAGGCGGATCCCGGATCCACGGTCTTCCTGGCCGGTTCGTTCAACAACTGGGACCCCGCCGCGTTGCGCATGGTCGACAAGGCCGGCAATGGCGTCTACAGCGCGACCGTGGCGCTCCTGCCCGGAATCTACGAATACAAGTTCGTGATCAACGGTGTCTGGACTCTCGATCCCGATCCCGACAGGGACTGGACGCAGAACGGCCTCGGAACGCTCAACAGCGTCCTGCGTGTCTGACGGTCGCGTTAGCCGCCAAGAAAATCCGCGACGACCGGCGAACGCGCCGTCGTCGCGGGATTTTTTTTGCCCGGCCGCCCCTCCATCAACGGCGGTGCGGCCGGCGCGGCCTCGCCTCAGATGCCAAGGTGGCGGCGAACCGCGTCGCGCACGCGGGCGCGCACCTCGTCCGGGGTTCCGGCGGCGCTAATCGTCTCGAAGCGTTCCGGTTCCGACGCGGCAAGTTCGAGGTATCCGCCGCGAAGGCGCTCGTGGAACTCCGTCGGCGCGCTTTCGATTCGGTCCTTGGAGCCGGAGCGCGCCAGCGCGCGGGAGAGGCCGTCCTTCACGGGAATGTCGAGAAGGATCGTCAGGTCTGGCTTGACCTCCCCCGTCGCAAACTCGTTCAGCGTCCGGAGCGTGTCCACGGAAAAGCCGCGCCCGTAGCCCTGATACGCCAGAGTGGAGTCGGTGAACCGGTCGAGAACGACCCATTCGCCGCGTTCAAGCGCCGGCGCGATCACGTTGCGGCAGAGCTGCGCCCGCGACGCGCAGAAGAGAAGCGCCTCTGCGGCGTCGCACGGCGCCTCGCCGGCCAGGTCGTTCTGGAGAATCTTCCTAACGATCTCCCCGAGCGGAGTGCCGCCGGGCTCGCGGGTCGTGAGGACGGTCAGCCCCGCTTCGCGCAGCGCCTCCGCGAGAAAGCGAGCCTGCGTCGTCTTGCCGCCGCCCTCCGGCCCCTCGAACGTCACGAGGCGACCGCGCCGCCCAGCCGTCGTTTCAATGCTGGATGACATGTTCATGCTCCGGTTGAAGGCACGGCGGAGGAATCGCCCGCTCCCTGCGCAATGGGTTCGCCGTCGCGGGCATAGACCTCTCCGCGCAGGATCACCGCGCGCAACCGCGGGGCGTCGCCGGAGTCGTCCACGAGCAGCACGTCGGCCGGACGTCCCGGCGCGATGACGCCGGCGTCGAGCCCAGCGGCGCGTGCCGGAGTTTCCGTGGCCATGCGTATTGCGTCATCAAAGGGTATTCCGAACGAAACGGCCTTTTCCACGCACTGCCAGAGCGTCGCAACGGAGCCGGCCACCGTGCCGTCCGCCAGCCGGGCCTCGCCGTTTTTTAGAAAGACGTCCAGGCCGCCGCAATCGTAGCGCCCTTCGGGGGCGCCGGCGGGGCGGATGCTGTCTGACACGAATACGACTCGGTCGGGGCCGAATGCCTTGTAGAGGATTTTCACGACTGGTCCCATGACATGGAATCCGTCGCATATCAGTTCCACGAACGCGCCCTTTTCCATTGCCGCGCCGACGGGACCCGGGGCGCGGTGCCCTAGTCCGGGCATCGCGTTGAACGTGTGCGTGAGGCTCGATGCTCCGGCGTCGAACGCTGCGCAGGCCTGTTCGAAAGTCGCGTCCGTGTGGCCGAGCGAGACGGAGACGCCCATGGCGGCGGCGCCGCGGATGTATTCGAGCGCGCCGGGAAGCTCCGGGGCAATCGTGACGCGTAGCGCGGCGGGGCGAAGCGCGCGCAGCTCGTCGAGATCCGGCGGCCGTATGCACTCCTCGTTCTGGGCGCCCTTGCGCGATTTCGCGATGTGCGGTCCTTCGAGGTGGATTCCGGGCAGGCGGGCGCCCGGCACGTCGCGCGAAGCGGCGGCAACGCGTTCCAGATCTTCGCGGAAGCAGGTCATGGTCGTGGGCAGCCATGTCGTCGTGCCCCTGGCCGCGCGCCAGGCCGCCATTTCGGCGAAGTCGGCCTCCATGGTGTCGCGGCCGATGCAGCCGTGCGCATGGATGTCGACTAGCCCTGGCGTCGCGATGGCACCGCCGCCGTCGATGTCGCCCGGCGCCGCCGGAAGGGCGCCTTCCTCCACTGCGGCGATCCTGTCGCCCTCGAAGACGATCGACCGCACCCTGCCGCCGACGCGCACGTTTACAAGTTTTTTCATCGGTTTTCCTCTGATGTTCGCGAATCGCGCTTAGGTCCTCTTCTGCTGAGTGGGGCCGTAGTTGGCCGCCGTCACGCTCGTCACGTCGGACGGCTTCGGCATGTACGGCCGTTTCGTCAAGTCGCGCTGGTAGAGTCGCAGGTGTTCGCCGCGGGGCGAGATGTCGATCACGTCCGGTCCGCGCCAGACCGGCTTGTAGATGCGGCCCGCGACGTGTTCTGGCCTGGTGACCGTGCGCACCGTGTGGCGCAGCTCCGCGGTCTGGCCCTTCGCGAGGCGCGGCGACACGAGCAGTCCGTCCTTCTCCTCGAACGGCGTTTCAACTCCGTCCACGAAGAGCTTCGGGTTGCGCCCCATGTACTTGTATTTGCGGAACGCGGCGCGACCGGCGCGCTTGAGGGTCAGCGCGACGCTTCCCTCGTCCGGGTAGCGCGAGGCGAGCTTCCATTCTGTTGTTTCGCGGTCAAGCGGAATGTTCACAGCGTAGATGCCGCCTTTTTCCTTCGTGACAGCGGACTCCCAGACGATCTGAAGCGCCTGCGGGGCGGTGCCGCCGCAGCAGCCGGCGATGGAGCGGAACTTGCTGATCGAGATGCTGTTCGGGAGCGAACCGCCCGTGAAGCCGCCGATCATCCTGCCGCCGATGTCGTGGTACGTGATCGAGCCGTCTGGCGAGTCCGGCTTGGAGTTGTCGCACACGACGTACGTCGCGCTGTCGATCTGGTTTTCCGCGAGCTGGTTGCGGGCGAACAGGTTGATGTCCTCCCAGTATTCCGGGTACCCGGAGCGCACGAGTTCGCGGGCGCACGCGATCATGTCCTTGATGCAGCACGTCTCGCAGTGCTCTTCCGTCATGGGGTGCCACTGCGCGTATTCGGGGACCCAGCCGAACGAGGAGGAGAGGGAGCGAGCGTAGTCGTAGATGCCCTTGGCCGCGTCCAGCTGGCGCTTGTCGCCAGTGAAGCGCGAGAGCTTCGCGAGGCCGACAGCCACCCACACGGAGGAATGCACGTGGCCCATGAATTCGCGCTTCCAGTTGAAGTAGCGCGACTGGCCCAGAAGCGAGGCCGCGAGCCCGGACGCGAGGTCAAGCGCCACTTCGTCCCCCGTAGCCGCGTAGCGGTCGGCGAGGCCTTCCATCACCACGGCGTTGCGGATGCACTGCTCGCCGCGCCCGGTGTGGCGCGACAGGTCGAATCCGCCGTCGAGCAGGTACACGTCGTTGGGAAACTCGTAGTCGGCCCAGGTTTCGGTGAAGTCGCCGGACCAGAATGTGCGCACCTTTCGTTCGATCACGAGTTTGCGCATTCCGCGGACGAGCCCCGCCGTGCGCTTTTCGGTTTCGGCATCGTCCGGGTCGTTGCGCAGTATGCGGTCGAGTGCGGAAAGCACGTACCCCATTTCGTGGAACGAGGAGTGCATCGTGTGAGTCCACGGGTATTTCTCGTGGTAGCGCAGGCCGGCAGGGCCCCATGAGCGGAGAAGAAACCTGCGGAACGACGCCAGGACGTCCGCGCCGCGGCCGTCGCCGAGGATTTTCATCGTCGCGTCGAGTCCCTCGTACCAGGAGGCGACCAGTTCAGCGTCGTCAACCCTGCAATGCGCGGCTTCGGCCGGCTTCTTGTTTGGAAGGATCAGCCAGTAGGGCAGGTGGTCGTTGGCCGGGTCCGTCATTCGCGTGAGGTAGTTGAGCGAACGCTCAGCCATCGCGCGAGGGTCGAAGTGCTTGTATCTGTCTTTCATCGTGCGTGAAATCCGTCGGTTTGTTTTCGTCGCGCGCGGAGCCGCCGCATTGAGCCCCGTGGCACGGCGCGCAATCATACCCCCGGCCCCGGCGGCAAGGCAAGGGCCGCGCGATTTTCTTTTTTCACTTTGTTCTCATTTGAACATTCAATTGTGAACATTTGAACGAAGCAATTGACACCGCCGAGCTTGGCGGATAGGATTCCGGGGCACGGGGCGCGCAGTGGCCGCCGCGCATCACACACAATTGCGAAATGTCAACATCGACCAAAGTCATCGGCGCGGAATTGAGCCACGCGATACCGTCGGTCCTTGCGGCGGCGGAGATAGTCGAGACGCTTGCCGGCAACGGAGGCGAAGGACTTTCGCAGGCTGAGCTCGCGCGGCGCGCGTCCGTCTCCACCAGCACGTGCTACCGGATTCTGCGTTCGCTGGCGGTGCGCGGGTGGGTGCGCAAGGAGAGCCGCGGGCGCTGGAAGCTTTCCGGCGGCGGACTTTTCCCGGTGGCATCGGTGCTTGGCGATCCGGCGTCGGTCGTGGAACGGGCGCGCGTCGTGATGCATCGCATCGCGGCGCGGCACGGTATCGGCTGCAAGTTTTCTGTGCGGCGGGGGATGCGCCAGCTGGTGCTGGCGCGCGCCGAGCCTGCCAGCCAGGTGCAGACCACCGGGCGGGAAGGCGCGGAGTTCGCCCTCGTCGAAGGCTCCTCCGGCGCGGCGCTGCTGGCGGATCTTGACGAAAGCGCGGTTTCGTCGGTGTTCGCCGAGTCCGGCACGAGCCAGACCGACATAAGGTTTCTGCGAGCGGCGCTTGCGGACCTGCACTCTAAGGGCTGGTGCCACAGGCCCAAGATCCTCGACTGGCCGATTGCCGCGATGTCGGCTCCGGTGCGCGACTCGTCCGGGTCCGTCGCCGGTGCGCTGACGTTCGTGGTGCCGTCGGCCAGGGCGACCGATCCCGCGCTGGTCGAACTGCTTCTCTCGGCCGCCGCCGAATGCAGCTTTCCCAAGACAAAACCTACACGACAATGAATCCATCGGAACTCAAAATCACCGACATCCGTTTTGCCGACATCGACGGCGCCCCGAAGCGCTGCACGCTCGTCAAGCTCTACACGAACCAGGAAGGACTCGTCGGCTACGGCGAAGTGCGCGACGCGTCGTCCCGCACGTACGCCGCGATGCTCAAGAGCCGCATTCTCGGCGAGAATCCACTCAACGTCGAAAAGGTGTTCCGCCGCGTGCGGCAGTTCGGCGGCGACTCGCGCCAGGCTGGCGGAGTGTGCGCGATCGAGCTGGCCTGCTGGGACATCGCTGGCAAGTTCTGGGGCGTTCCGGTGTGGCAGCTGCTAGGCGGCAAGTTCCGCGACAGGGTGCGCGTCTACTGCGACACCGACAGCGAAGGCGGCGGTCGCGACATGGGCCGCGCGCTCAAGGAGCGCGTCGCGCAGGGCTACACCTATCTGAAGATGGACCTCGGCATCGAACTGCTGATGGACGTTCCCGGCGCGCTCTGCGCTCCAGTGGGATTCCTCGACGACATGCGTCGCCTCAAGCACGCCGTCAAGACCCCGCACGGCTCGATCGACCCGCGCGCGATGCGCGGCGAGGCGTACGACCTTTTCAACACGGAGCACTTCCTCACCGGCATCCACGTGACCGAGCGCGGTCTGGATTTCCTCGAAGGGTACCTTCGCGAATGCCGCGAGGAGGTCGGGTACGAAATCCCGCTTGCGATCGACCATCTGGGCCACATCCCGCTCGAAGACTGCATACGCCTTGGGCGCCGCCTGGAAAAGTACAACCTTTCGTGGATGGAGGACGCGCTGCCGTGGCAGCAGACTGAAATGTGGAAGCAGCTCCACGCCGCCACGAGCGTCCCGCTCGGCACGGGCGAGGACATCTATCTGCTGAACTCCTTCAAGCCGTTGCTGGACAGCGGCGCCCTGGCGGTGGTCCATCCCGACCTGCTCACCGCGGGCGGCATCGCCGAGACCAAGCGCGTCGGCGACTACGCCGAAGAGCGCGGCGTCCAGATGAACATCCACATGGCGGAGAGCCCGATCGCGGCGATGGCGGCGGTGCATGTCGCGGCGGCGACGCGCAATTTCGTCGCGCTGGAAATCCATTCGGTGGACGTGCCGTGGTGGAAGGACCTGGTCGAGCCGGCGTTCCGGATCGAGAACGGCTTTGTTCCGGTGCCCGACGCGCCCGGACTCGGCATCGAGTCCCTCAACGAGGCGCTGATCCGCGAGAAGGCTCATTCGGACTTCCCGGAACCCTGGACCCCCACCGACGAGTGGAACAAGGAATGGGCGAACGACCGCAGGTGGTCGTAGGAGCGAAGCATGAACGAACCATTCGACATTTCAGGCAAAACCGCGCTTGTGACCGGTTCGTCCCGTGGCATCGGGCGTGCCGTTGCGATGGCGCTGGGCCGTGCGGGCGCGGCGGTGATCTTTCACGGCGCATCCGATTCGGGCGCGCTGCGCGACACGGTAGCCGCGGCTCAGGCGGAGGGGATGGAGGCTCGGAAGATCGTCGGCGATTTGGGCGACTCGGTCGAAGTCCGCAGACTTGCGGCCGAGTCCGACCGTCCCGACATCCTGGTGCTGAACGCCTCGGTCCAGAGCTATGGCAAAATCGAGGATTTCGACGATGACGAGTTCAGCCGCATGGTCCGCACCAACCTGCGTTCTTCGTTTCAGCTGGTGCGACTGCTGGGGCCGGCCATGGCCGAAAAAGGCTGGGGGCGTATCGTTTCCATAGGCAGCGTCAACCAGGGGCATCCCGCGCCGCGGCTGGCGATCTACGCGGCCACCAAGGCCGCGCAGAAGAACCTGATGCTCACGGCGGCCAGGGAATGGGCCGCGCGCGGGGTCACGGTCAACACCGTCACCCCGGGCGTGATCGCCACTGACCGCAACGCCAAGGTCCTCTCTGACCCGTCCTTCGCCGAACCGCTGCGCGAAAGCATCCCGGCCAAACGGTTCGGGACTTCGGAGGACTGCGCCGGAATCGTCCTCGCTCTTTGCTCCGATGCGTGTTCGTACGTCACCGGGGCGGACATTTCCGTCGATGGCGGTATGTCCCTTTAGCCGCGACTTTCCACTGCCGGCTTGCGACGGCCGGCGTCAAACCACGATTCACAACGAAAGGAATTCAACATGCCATCACTTGCAGACATGCGAACCAAGGCCAAAGAGGCCGGTCTCATGAAGCTCGACCGACTGATCGCCAAGCGCCAGTCCATTCCCGACAACAAGTTCCCGATTCCGGTCAAGGAACTCTGCGAACGCTACGAACGGCTCTACACGGGCTGCATCAACGACGTCATGCGCGAACTGACGCTGCTCGACCAGAACCTGCCGAGCGACATCATGCCGCTGCGCGACCAGATGACGGTCTGCGGCGAGGCGTTTACCGTGAAGAGCGCTCCCAACGTCATGATCGAGGGCGAAATGACGTTCCGCGCGCAGATGCTCGACGAATTCAAGCCGGACGGCGTCGTCGTGTGGGACACGTCGTCGGACGTCGAGGCGAGCCTCTGGGGCGGTGTGATGACCGCGACGGCCAAGACCAAGGGCATCCGCGGCGCGGTCATCGCCGGCGGCATTCGCGACACCAAGCAGATACTGGAGCAGGATTTCCCGGTGTTCTACCGGTACCGCACTTCAAACGGGTCCCTCGGGCGTTGCATGATCACGCACTACCAGGTTCCCGTGAAGATCGGCAAGGTGACGGTACGCCCGGGCGACATCATCTTCGGCGACATCGACGGCGTGCTGTGCATCCCACGCGAAATCGCGTACGACGTGCTTCTTCGCGCGGAGGGAATCGAGAAAAACGAAATCGACATCTTCTCCTGGGTGCGCCAGGGCGACACGATTTCCGAAATCATCGACAAGGGCGGCTACTTCTAAGGCGGGGCCGCCAGGGCCGATTGCGCGAAACGGACTGATGTGGTAGCATTCGCGCCATTCAACGTTGCTTCCAGCCTTTCACGCGTCCCGGACGCGGTTGCCGATCGCGGCGACCGTCTCCGGGACACGGTTTTTTCCGATTCCCTTTTGTTAGAACGCAATCCATTTCCCAGCAATGTGCGGCATTGTCGGCTACACCGGGCGTGGCCCGGCCCTTCCAGTACTCCTCTCCGGACTTCACCGCATGGAATACCGCGGCTACGATTCGGCCGGAGTTGCACTTCTTCCGGCCGGTGGCGGCGCCCCGCAGGTCCGGCGTGCCGTCGGCAAGGTCGCGGCGCTTGAGACCGCGATTTCCGAGTCCCCGGTCGACGCGTCCGCCCCTCTTGGCATCGGCCACACCCGCTGGGCGACGCACGGCGCGCCGTCCGAGCGCAACGCGCACCCGCACCTGTCGCGCGACGGATCGATCGCACTCGTCCACAACGGCATCATCGACAACTTTCTGGCGCTGCGCGAGAGACTTGTCTCGCAGGGCTTCGTCTTCCGGTCCGAAACCGATTCCGAGGCGCTGGCGCATCTTGTGGAGGCGTGCCGCGCCGACACCCTCCTGGAATCGGTGCGGCGGGCGCTTTCGTTCGTGTCGGGCACGTACGGAATCGCGGTTGCCGCGTCCTGGGCGCCCGGCCAGATTGTCGTGGCCCGCAAGGGTTCGCCGATCGCGATAGCCGCGGCCGACGGCGTCGCGTGCGTCGCCAGCGATGCGGCCGCCCTCGCGGGTCGCGCCGACAGCGTCGCGTACCTCGACGACGGGGACATCGCGCTGCTCGTCCCCGGTGGCTTCGAAGTGCGTTCCATCGAAGCGCTTTCCCCGGTCGTCCGCCCCGCAGCGCCGCTCGACTTCGCGCCGGACGCGATTGAAAAGGGCGGCTACGAGCACTTCATGCGCAAGGAGATCGCAGAGCAGCCCGAGGCGCTGGAAAACTGCCTGCGCGGCCGGCTTGTCGATGAAGACGGCACCGCGAAGCTTTCGGGCCTGCGCATGGAGCCGCGCGACATCGCGGCGCTGCAAAGCGTGGTCGTGACGGCCTGCGGCACCTCGTACTACGCCGGGCTGCACGGGACCTACGCCTTCGAGCAGTTCTCGGGGATCCCGTCACGCATCGAGCAGGCCGCGGAATTCCGGTACCGCAACCCCATCGTCGCCCCGGAGACCGCGCTGGTGTCGCTGTCGCAGTCCGGCGAGACGGCCGATACGCTCGCTGCGGTGCGCGAGGCGAAGCGCAAGGGCGCTCTTGTCCTTTCGGTGTGCAACGTCGTCGGTTCGACCATCGCGCGTGAGGCGGGACGCGGGGTTTACCTGCACGCCGGTCCGGAAATCGGCGTTGCCTCGACCAAGGCATTTCTCTGCCAGGTGGCGGTGCTTTCGATGATGGCGCTGCTTTTCGGGCGCACCCGCCGGCTCTCGTGCCAGGAGGGCCGCACGATCGTCGGCGCGCTCAAGGCCCTGCCGGACCTCGTGCGCGCGGCTCTCGCGCAGGAGGACGCAATCGTCAGGATAGCCGAGAAGTTCGCCGGCGCGCGCGACGCGTTTTTCATCGGCCGCGGCTGGCAGTATCCGGCCGCGCTGGAAGGCGCGCTCAAGCTCAAGGAGATATCGTATCTCCATGCCGAGGGCTATCATGCTGCCGAACTCAAGCACGGGCCGATCGCCCTTCTCGACGAGCACGTCCCCGTGGTGGCGCTTTCCCCGCTCGGGCCGGGTCACGACAAGATGCTCGGCAACATCCAGGAATGCCGCGCGCGCAAGGCCCCGGTGATCGCGATCGCGACCGAGGGCGACTCTTCCGTGGATGCGTTCACGGAAGACGTCATCCGCGTCCCGCAGTGTCCGGATTTCACGGCGGCGGTGCCGGTTGTTGTCGTCGAGCAGCTTTTCGCGTACCATGTGGCGCGGTTGCGCGGCGAACCGATCGACCAGCCGAGAAACCTGGCCAAGTCGGTCACGGTCGAGTGATGCGCGTGGGAGGAAAAGTCCAATGACGAAGCAGACGGAAAACGATTGCGCGGGGCGCGGCGCGGCCGCGGGTGCTGCCGATTCAAGCGCGGAAATCGCGGCGGCGCTTGTCGCGCGCGGCGTTGAAGTCGTTGCGCCGCAGATGACGCATTTCTCCCCGGACGTCGATCCCGGGCGCTTCCACCGTGGCGCCGTGATCCATCCCGGATGCCGTGTCCGCGGGAGCGCCGCAGCCATGGGGCCCGGCGCGGAGATCGGGCGCGAGGGGCCGGTTACGCTCGTGGATTCGCAGCTTGGTGCAGGTGCGAAAATCGCGTCGGGTTTCGCCGATCGCTGCACTTTGCTCGACGGCGCATCCGCGGGAGCGGATTTCCACGGACGCCCGGGCACGCTCATGGAGGAGCGCAGCGGCGTCGCGCACGCCGTCGGTCTCAAGCAGACCGTGCTTTTCCCGTTCGTCGAATTCGGGTCGCTGATAAATTTCTGCGACGCAATTGCGACTGGCGGCACCGGCCCCAGGGACCACACTGAAGTTGGCTCCGGGTACGTGCATTTCAATTTCACTCCGCACGGCGACAAGGCGACCGCCTCGATCCTCGGCGACGTCCCGCGCGGGGCGCTGCTGCGCTCGCCGCGGATTTTTCTCGGAGGCCAGGGCGGACTTGCCGGCCCGCGCCGCGTCGCCTTCGGCGTGGTCGTTCCGGCCGGCGTGACCCTGCGGCGCGACGTGGAGACCGAGGGCGTCCTCGTGCGTGGCGGATCCGGCCCATCGCGGCCCGCCGGCGGTGATGTCCCGTGGGATACGGGGCGCTTCTCCGGAATCGAACGCCGCGTCGCCAATTGCGTCCTGTACGTCGGCGAGGTTCTGGCGCTGCGCGCCTGGTACGCGTGCGCGAGGGCTCCGGTGATGAGCGCCACCCCGTGGGGCGCGGCATGCCTCGACGGCGCGACGCGACGGATCGACGAAATTCTGCGCGAGAGAATCAAGCGGCTCGAAGACCTTCTCGCGAAGTCCGGGGCGGCCGCGCCGCCGGAGCTGGCGCTCGTCAGGGAGCGTTTCGCCGCACCGCCGCCGGCGCCAGAGGCCGGGTCTCCGGCCGCAGCCGCCATTTCCGCGCTGCTCGCCTTGGGCGAGGAGGATTGGACGCGCCGCGTCCAGTCGCTTCCCGAGTCCGGCGCGGAGGCTCTTTCCGCGTGGCTGGGGCGCGTCCGCTCGCTGCTGGACTGACATGCCTGGCGCGAGACGATTTCACGATCTTTCACTGCAATTCACTTCAAAAGGGAAAACAGACAAATCATGGCCAACAAGTACTTTGGAACGGACGGAGTCCGCGGCGTGGCGAATCTCGCGCCGATGAACGCGGAGACTGCGCTCGCCATCGGGCGCGCCACGGCGTATGTGCTCAAGCGGGAGCACAAGGGGCTAAACCGCATCCTCGTCGGCAAGGACACCCGCCTGTCCGGCTACATGCTCGAAAGCGCGCTCACGGCCGGCATTTGCTCGATGGGCGTCGACGTCCTCCTGACCGGGCCGATACCGACGCCAGGCATCGCGTTCCTCACGAGGACGATGCGGTGCGCGGCCGGCATCGTCATCAGCGCCTCCCACAATCCGTTCGAGGACAACGGCATCAAGATCTTCAATTCCGGCGGCTTCAAGCTGCCGGATGCCGCCGAGGCCGAAATCGAAGCCCTCATCGACAACCCCGGCGAACTCCTCCAGCATCTGCCGCCGCCGCGCGGCATTGGGCGAGCGAAGCGCATCTCCGACGCGCGCGGCCGGTACGTCGAGTTCTGCAAGAACACGTTCCCTGGCGAGTACACGCTCGAAGGAATGAAAATCGTGCTCGACTGTTCCAATGGCGCCGCGTACGGGGTTGCGCCGGACGTGTTCCGCGAACTTGGCGCCGAGGTTGACACCATACACGCTAAGCCAGACGGCACGAACATAAACGAGCGCTGCGGCTCGCAGCACACCGAAGATCTCCGTTCCCGCGTCCTGGCCCTCGGCGCCGACATAGGACTGGCCTTCGACGGCGATGCCGACCGCCTGATCACGGTTGACGAGACCGGGCGCGAGGTGTCCGGCGACCACACGATCGCCATTTGCGCCCAGGCGATGCTCCAGCGCGGGACGTTGCGCAACAATCTCGTCGTGCTGACCCCGATGTCCAATCTCGGGCTGCGCCTCGCGCTGGACAAGATGGGCGTGCGCTGGGAGGACGCCGGGGTGGGGGACAGGCTCGTTCTCGCGCGGATGCAGAAGGACGGCGCCTCTCTTGGCGGCGAGCAGTCCGGTCACGTGATATTCCTCGACAAGCACACCACAGGGGACGGCATAGTCTCGGCGCTCCAGATTCTTGCCGCGATGAAGCATTCGGGGCGCAAGCTTTCCGATCTGGCGTCGATCTTCGAAGAGGCGCCCCAGCGGCTCGTGAACGTGGAAGTCCGCGAAAAGCCTCCGGTCGAGAGCCTTTCCGGAGTGGCGGCCGCGATCGCTGCCGCGGAGAAGGAGCTTGGGCGCTCCGGGCGCGTGCTCGTGCGCTACAGCGGAACGCAGAAGCTCTGCCGCGTCATGGTCGAGGCCGCTTCGCAGGAGGCGGTCGACAGAATCAGTGCGGCGATCGCCGCCGAAGTCCGCGCCGCGATCGGCTGACGCCGCCTTGCCCGGCTGTTGACAATCTGGCGGGCGTGCGGCACCATGCGGCGCGCTACGCGCGCGGCGCGGTCGCCGTGGGCGCTTGGCGCACGAAGATGAAGAATTTCGTTCCGTCGCTTTTGCTGGTTTTCACGGCCGTGATCTGGGGCGCGGCGTTTCTCGCGCAGAAATCCGGGTCCGGGCACCTTGGCCCTTTCGCCTTCACGGGGGCGCGCAGCCTCCTGGGCGCCTTTTCGATCGCGGCGCTTGTTCTCGCGCTCGAAAAGGGCAGCTTCGGCCGCCTTCGCGAGCGCGTGCTTTCCCGCACGTCGCTTGTGGCGGGATGCGCGTCTGGCGCCGCGCTCTTCGTCGCGACGTGTTTCCAGCAGGCCGGGATCCAGTACACGACGCCCGGCGTGAGCGGCTTTCTGACGTCGGTCTACATCGTGCTGGTTCCGGTGCTGGGCGCGCTTGCCGGGCGCAGGCCGCCGCTCGCGGTCTGGCCGGGCGTGGCGCTTGCGGCATGCGGACTGTGGCTGATATGCGTCCAGCCTGGCGAAAGCGTCGGCCTTGGCAGGGGCGAGGCGCTGACGCTCGTCTGCGCGTTCTGCTTCGCGCTGCAGATACTGGTCGTGGGACGATACGCGCCGAAGGCGGACGCCCTGGCCATGTCGTGTGTGCAGTTCCTGACGGGCGCGGCGCTGTCGCTTCCGTTTCTGGCCCTGCCGGAAGAGGCGGCGCTGCTGCGCCCCGAGAACTTCCGCGCCGCGCTGTCCGGAATCCTCTACTGCGGCGTCATGTCGTCAGGCGTGGCGTACACGCTCCAGATCTACGCGCAGGGCAAGGTGGCCCCATCCGTGGCGGCTCTGCTGATGAGCCCGGAATCCGCGTTCGCGCTGCTGTTCGGATGGTTGCTGCGCGGCGACAGGCAGTCGCCGCGCCAGCTTCTCGGATGCGCGCTTGTGTTCGCGGCCGTGATCGTCTGCCAGGTGGTTTCCTCTCTGCCGGCTACTTCGCGGAGGGGCCGGGCTTTCAAAGCCTCGCCACTTTAACGCTTCAGCCATTGGCCCTGTCGGCGAGCGAGACGTGGCCCTCGACCATGCCGTTGTCGAGCGCGTCGCGAGTGCGGGTCTCAAGGTCGCGGAAGAGGCGGCGGATGTCAACGATCGATCCAATGGTGAACCAGATCGTGGTCCCGATTCCCAGCACGAACGGAACGGCCAGCGTTATCACGAAGAAGTAGTTGCTCCACTGCTTGACTCCCCAGTGGAACGTCTGGCTCGCTATGTACGCCCCGACGAACACCAGCAGGAACTTGTAGAACACCGTGTAGACGAACACGAACCAGGTGATGATCTTGTCGCCGAGCGAGTATTCCGGCGTGATTGAGACGAAGTGGTTGAGCAGCGTCTTCCACGTCAGGCGGGTGTGAATCGGCTTGGCGCCGTCGGCGCCAGCCCACTTGCCGCGGTGCAGCATGCGCTCAAGGTTGAACGGTTCGCGGCAGGTCGCGAGCGAAACCGTGATGTACAGGAAATACGCCACGAGATCGGCGATGAACCCGATTTCCGTCGAGTTGATCGGGAACTTCACGGGCCAGAGTTCGTCCGAGACTTCCCAGTCGACGATCGGATGTATGTGGAGCCAGTGCGGAATGCGCTCCAGCAAGTGCCTTAGCCCGGTGTCGAGGCCGTTGGCGACGAGCCACGGATAGACTCCGGTCTGCCAGTTGCGCTGTATCAGTATGCCCGCGAGCGCCAGGATGCCGCCGGCTGCCAGCGCAGAATACGCGCCGGCGGAAGTCCCGCGCCGCCAGTAGAGCCCTCCGGTCACCACGATGCCCGCGCCGGCGATCCAGATCGAGCACGCAATGGACACGAACATGTTGATGTAGTCCATCTGAGCCAGGAAGTACGACCCGCACCAGAAAATCACCCCCATCAGCACTACGCCGCACTTGAACATCATTAGGTGCGTCCGCTGCGACGGCGGCTTTTTGAAGAATGGCAGGACGAAGTCCTGTATCCACGTGTTCGTGGAGTCGAAGATTCGGGTGTCGTCCGTCGAGACCACCAGCAGGATGCACAGCATCACGAGCATCGCGGTGAGCCATCGCGGGAAGAAGTTCCGGATCACCATCGGCAGCATCTGCTGCATGTAGGTTGTCCGGTATCCCTGGTAGAGCTTGTTCGCGCTCGCCTCGTCGGCCATCTTTTCCAGATACGTGTCGTGGACGGCTTCCAGATAGGGGGTGTCGAGGTTCTTGGCGCGCGAAAGGGGCGGGTCCACGCCGATTTCGTGGCGCTGCACAGGCAGGGACGAGAGCTTCTCGCCGACCGCGGCCACGAGCGCATCGTCGTCGGACAGTTCGTCGGAGACGCGCACGGAGAGCTCCTGGCGGATTTCGTGCGCGGTGTCGGCGAAGTTCTTGTGGTTCATGACAGTGAGGAGCGCGAGCACGAAGAGAATGGGCAGCAGCGCGGAGAACCCGTTGCCGAAGTTGCCGGTGATTCCGGACATCTTCTGCTCGTGCGGCGAACGCGCCACCGTGCCGTATCCGTTGCCGACCCAGGCCCCGCCGAAGATGCGGTGGAAGACCGTCACGACGAGCGCGAAGAGGTTGAAGTCGCGCAGTTCGGAGATGTCGAACGGATCCATGAAGCTTTCGTGCGGGACTCTGTCTGCCATCACCGCCGAAATCTCGTTCGTCCACGAGAACTCGGTGAAGATGTAGACGCACATTATGACGAATATCGGGTACGCGACGAGTCCCTGTATGGCGTCTGTCACCAGCAGCGATATGCGGCCGCCGCAGAGGATGAAGAACACGGCGATGAAGAGGCAGCCGGCCAGCATGAACGGGAATGACGGCATGACAATGCCGAAGAGCGTGAACCTGTGCGGTATGCCGAGCAGGTAGATGAGAAAGCGGACCGCGACCGCCGGGCCGATGCAGTTGGCCAGCGCGTCGGCCGTGCCGCGCAGGATCGCGGCCAGCCGCCGCACCCCGCGGCTGTAGCGCATTTCGAGGAACTGCCCGCAGCTCATGGCGCGCGTTTCGCGGAATCGGTAGCTGATCCACCCGAACATGCTCATGAGAATGGACATGGGCAGCAGTATCTGGTTCCAGTAGTTCATCCCGTAGCCGGTGTTGTAGTGGACTTCGGCGTTCCCGACGAACGTCACGACCGAGAGTCCGCCCATCATGCCTCCGGAAAGCAGCACGTAGCGCCCCGCGCAACGTCCGGCGACGAGGAAGTCAGTCACGCTTCGGACGTACTTCCTGCAATGCCATGCCGCGATGAAAACTCCGATTATCGGAACGATGATGATGAGCCAGTGGTACCAGGTGAACATTTTCTGTCTGATGTCTTATGCTGGAGGTGAAACGAAAAGACCTCCTGGACGGAGGGCGGGGCATGGCGCGGCGCGGCGCGCGCATGCGAATCGAGGAGGTGTTTTTCTGGCTTGAAATCTGCCTCCGGACGCCGATTCGGAATTTGGCGGGAATTATGCCATGGAAGTAGTCGAAAGTCAACCGTTTTTCGCCGTTACATGGATGGAAAAAGCGACGCGGCGGCGGACGCGAGTCCGTCGCCGCGTTTGTCAGCTCGCCACGCCGCAGACAGGGGCCGGGAGGCGGGCGATGCCAGCCCCCGCGCCTACCGCACAACCATCACCAACGGGGCGCGAACCCGCCCGAGGAACTGCGACGGATCGGGCGTCCCGCGCCAGAACCTCACCGCGTCGATGTTGCCGAGCATGTTCTTGTCGGCCGCGGTCGATTCAAAGAACATCAGGCGGTGGGACGTTTTCT